>CAYOLL010000017.1:37662-58828 GCA_964404765.1 uncultured Gemmatimonadota bacterium
AGGTTTTTAGGCTGTAGGTTTTTAGGCTGTAGGTTTTTAGGCTGTAGGTTTTTAGGCTGTAGGTTTTTAGTCCATTCAAAATCGGAGTAGCAAGCTTCAGCTTGCAAGTGACTCACAGGCAAACTGAAGTTTGCTACTCCTTCACCATTACCGGAGAATTTGCTTATGTCTCGTTTGTTTTTCTTTTTGATGATTGCCGTCTTGAGTTTGAATCTAAGCGGCGTTTTATCCGCTCAAACAATGCCCGGTCTCGAACCGGAAAAGCCGTTGCCTTTAGATCCGCAAGTTAAAGTCGGAAAATTAGATAACGGCCTGACCTATTACATCCGCGTCAACAAAAAGCCGGAAAAGCGCGCCGAATTCTGGTTGGCCGTCAACACCGGCTCTGTTTTGGAAGATGATGATCAACAAGGATTAGCGCACTTTCTGGAGCACATGGCTTTTAACGGTACCAAAAATTTTCAGAAACAAGAACTGGTCAGCTTCCTGGAGTCGATCGGCGTCCGCTTTGGCGCGGATCTAAACGCCCACACCAGCTTTGACGAAACTGTCTACAAACTGCAAGTACCGACGGACAGCCTCTATTTTGTCGAAAAAGGTCTGCAAGTCCTTGAAGATTGGGCCCATCAAATGACGCTGGACCCGGCCGAAATCGACAAAGAACGCGGCGTCATCAAAGAAGAATGGCGCAGCCGCCGCAGCGCCAACTCGCGTATTTTTGACAAACAGGCGCCAACCCTGTTTAAAGACTCCAACTATGCCCGTCGTATTCCCATTGGCCAAATGGCCGTGATTGATACGGCACATTACGAAACGTTCCATCGTTTTTACCGGGACTGGTATCGGCCGGAACTGATGGCCGTCATTGCCGTGGGCGATTTTGATCCCATCCAAATCGAAAACCAGATTCGGGAAAAATTTTCCCGGCTTAAACCAATAGAGAAACCTCGCGAACGCAAGGTTTACCCCATGCCGCATCATGATGCCACACTGTTTGCCATTGCTACAGATCCGGAAGCCACGCGCAACCTGATCACCATCTATCATAAAATGCCGCATAGTCCTTTTAAAACCAATCAGGATTATCGCCAGCATTTGGTGGAAAGTCTTTTTAACAGTATGCTAAACAAGCGGTTAGACGAACTAACCCGTCAGTCGGAACCGCCATTTCTCGGAGCCTTTTCCAGCAAAAGCAGCGTTGTCCGGCCTATTGACGCCTATATTCTCGGCGCCGGCATCAAAGATAACGGCGTCGAAGCCGGCCTGGAGGCCTTGTTGACCGAATCCCGCCGGGCAAATCTTTACGGCTTTACCGCCGGCGAATTATCGCGCACCAAAATCGAAATGCTGCGCGGCATTGAGCAAGCCTACAACGAGCGGGAAAAAACAGAATCCGTCAATTACGTATGGCAGTACACAAGCTACTTTTTAGATGACGAACCTTCGCCAGGCATCGCCTTTGAGCTGGCGTTGTATCGTCATTATTTGCCACAAATTACGCTGGAAGACGTGAACAAGGTTGCCCGTGATTGGATTAAAGACCAAAATCGGGTGATTGCCGTCAGCGGCCCGGAAAAAGCCGACATTAAAATTCCAGGCGAAACCGAGCTGCTGGCTGTTTTCGACAAAATTAAGCAGAAAGAAATCAAACCATACAATGACATCATTTCTACCGAACCACTGGTAAAAACACCGCCAAAGCCGGTAGCCATTGTCGACGAGAAATACAACGAAAAGCTGGGCTTGACGGAATGGAAACTGGCCAATGGCGTCCGCGTTTTGCTCAAGCCAACCGATTTTAAAGACGATCAGATGCAATTTACCGCCATAAGCCGGGGCGGCCATTCGCTTGTGGACGACTCGGACTATATTCCGGCCAGTACCGCCGACGCAATCGTCAACGAAAGCGGCGTGGGCACATTCGATAAAATTACGCTGGAAAAGAAATTGGCCGGCAAATTAGTCAGCGTCTCTCCGAGCATCGACGAACTGAGCGAGGGCATATCCGGCAGCGCTTCGCCGCAAGACATGGAAACACTATTTCAGCTAATTTACCTTTATGTAACGGAACCGCGTCAGGATCCGGAAGCCTTTTCAGCTTATCAAGCCCAAATGGAAGGTATGTTGGAAAACCGCAGCGCCCGTCCGGAAACAGTTTTTGGCGACAGCATTAATGTAGTCATGACCCAAAGACATTTCCGCGCCCGTCCCTGGTCAAAAGAAATGCTCAAAGAAATGGATTTGGAAAAGTCATTGAAGATTTACAAAGACCGCTTCAGCGATGCCGGCGACTTCACCTTTTATTTTGTCGGCAAATTTGATCTGGCCGTCATAAAACCGTTAGTACAAATCTATTTGGGCGGTTTACCGACAAAAGGTCGTCAAGAAAATTGGCGCGACGTCGGCATAAACCCACCCACGGGAATGATCAAAAAAGACGTGAAAATCGGTGTTGACCCAAAAAGTTCTGTCCGCATAATCTTTACCGGACCATTTGCCTGGAGCCGCCAAAACCGTTACGACTTGCAAGCAATGGTTGAAGTTCTGCGGATACTCCTGCGTGAAGCCATTCGGGAAGAAAAAGGCGGCTCTTATGGTGTGGGCGTACGCGCCTCCACCGAGCGCGATCCGGATGCCGAGTATAGTGTCACAATCAGCTTTGGCTGCTCCCCGGATCGCGTAGCCGAGCTGACTCAAACAGCTTTTGGCATTCTGAAAAAGCTGCAAAATGACACCCTGAATGTTGACTATGTAGCCAAAGTAAAAGAAATTCAACGCCGCAAATACGAGACCGATCTGAAAGAGAATAATTTTTGGCTGGCTAATCTTGCCTTTTTAGATATACATAACGAAGACCTTAATCTGATCTTACGTTATAACGACCTCATAGAACATTTGACCGTCGAATCCGTGCAAACCGCGGCGCGCAAATATCTACGCCTCGACAACTATGCCCTGTTTACTTTGTTTCCAGGCGAGTCTGCGAAATAGCGCATTTTAAGTTAAATGGCTCATGGAACAAGTTTGTGGAAATTCAACCTTGCGAAGGCTTCAGTGCACAAAACATACGAATTTCAAATTAAGCCTTCGCAAGGTTTCACCATCTTATCCCATGAACCAGTTAATTTTGTATGAAATTAGGCCCCCGGTTTTCAGTTTTGGTATAAATAAGGGGCAAAAGCCAGATGGAAGCAAGCCATCTGGCTTTTTTATTGCCAAAAGCAAAAAAAAATTTGAAAACTAATAAAATTATTCTTGACATTTACACAAATGTTTAGTATTATTCAATCGAATTTAAACACTTGTTTGGCAAACATTCGTTTACCTTGAACTCAAAGGAGGCGTTATGAAGCACTACATCAAGTCACAAAAAGCTGATATCGCCAATCAAACGATTTCGGCTATCTTAATGTTTTTGGACGATCAAATTTCGCTCACGGAATTTAATCGGCTGAATCGCAAAATGCAGCGCACCATCAAGCCACGCATATCTATGCCCATTAAATTAACCAACAACGCTATGGCGCGGCAGTTTTGCTAATGCTCGGAAATTTTACTAAAAAGAAGGAAGTGATTTATGCGGGAAGACGGATTAACTGCGCGTCAGCGTGAAATATTTGACTATCTGGTCAAATTTACCGAAGAAAACGGATACCAACCTAGCTATCGCGAAATCGGTCAGCACTTTGGCATCAAATCAACACGAGCGGTGAGCGACCTGATCGAAGCCTTGCAGCGGAAAGGCTATTTGGAAAAAGACCCCAGCCGCGCCCGCTCCGTAAGCTTTACCCAACGCGGCATGATAAATACGAAATCTGCCCTTAAAAAGGCGTTAGCCGATTTTGGCGAAGGGGTTCGTCGGCTCTTTTTAAAGGAAAACTATGCCACATTGGGCAATATGAGCGCTGCTGATGACGCGGATAAAACCTCTTTTGCTTTTGATGAAAATCTAGTTCAAGGCAAAAATACCTTCCTGTTACGCACCAAAGGCGATAGTATGATTAAGGCCCACATACAGGATGGAGACCTGATCCTGGTAGATCCGGATCAAAAAGAGTATGACAAAGGCGTTATTGCGGATGGTGATATCGTAGTTGCTCGCGTCGGAGATGACGCCACTGTCAAGCATATCTATCGGGAAAATGACAAGCTCTATCGTCTGCAGCCGGCCAATGACGGCATGAAACCCATCTATGTCCGCCCGGAAGACGGTGATTTTCAAATTGTTGGAAAAGTCGTTGGCATCTACCGACAAATTCCTTAGCCGCGACAATCTGATCAGTTTCTAAAATCTATCAGGTTTGTCAGTTTTGTTCGCAAGTTTAAAAACCCCCTCCTCGTCCTATCCGAGGCTAAAGGCCGCGGCGTTACCTCCCCAGGCGCTGCGGCCTTTTGTGTTTTAGTCCATCCATAACTTCATAATCATCTTAAAATTTCAAACAGTCTATGAAAAAGTCTTGCGCATACTGCATAATAGTGTAATCTTATTTAAGATTGTTTTGTCCTATTTAAATTTTCCCGAAAGTCATGCTAAAAGGAGATGTGTATGGACCTGAGTACAACTTATATGGGCTTAAATCTTAAAAATCCGATTGTGCCATCGGCTTCGCCGCTTTCAGAAAATCTGGAGCGCATTCGTAAAATGGAAGATGCGGGGGCGGCTGCCATTGTCATGTACTCTCTCTTTGAAGAGCAGATTGTCAATGATTCACGCCAGCTTGACCATTACCTTAGCTATGGCAGCGAAAGTTATGCAGAAGCGCTAAGCTACTTTCCGGATATGGGAACTTACAAAGTCGGCCCGGAAGAATATCTAAACCGCATCCGGCGGGCTAGCGAAGCGGTCTCAATCCCAATTATCGGTAGCTTAAATGGTGTTTCTACAGGGGGTTGGATTGATTATGCCGGCAAAATTGAACAGGCCGGCGCCAGCGCCTTGGAGCTCAACATCTACTATATACCCACCGAAGCGCATATGAATGGGGCTCGTGTCGAAAAGATGTATTTGGATATTGTGCGGGATATTAAGCGACATATACAGATCCCCGTCGCCGTAAAACTGAGTCCGTTTTTTAGCTCGTTGCCGAATATGGCGTTGCTATTGCGTGAAGCCGGCGCGGAAGCTCTGGTGCTGTTTAATCGATTTTATCAACCTGATTTTGATTTGGAAAACTTAGAAGTTGTGCCGCACCTGGTATTAAGCTCGTCGGATGAGCTACGCTTACCATTGCGCTGGATTGCTATTTTATATGGCCGGGTTGATATTGATTTAGCTTTAACCACGGGCGTTCATAGCCATCTGGATGTTATAAAAGGGCTTATGGCCGGAGCCAAGATAACGATGATGGCTTCCGAACTTCTGAAAAATGGATTTTCGCGTATTAGCGAGATTTTACGAGATTTGCAGGAATGGTTGGAGCGGCATGAGTACGTTTCGGTTGAACAGATGCAGGGCAGCATGAGCCAGAAGTACGTTGCGGAACCGGCGGCTTTTGAACGGGCCAACTATATGCGGGTTTTGAATTCCTGGCGACCGGACCCCGCTGTTTTTTCCTAAACTTTCATGGCCATAAATGCGCGGAAAGATGCTGAATTAAGTCATTAGTTTCAGTGCGCTTTTTAATACGCGCCTCTTTACGGACATCTCTTTCGGCATAGACAAAAAGCTCTTCCTCTGATTCCGGGTAAACATCGGGAATGCCAATCGGTTGCCCGTCAGCCCCCAAAGCCACGAATGTCAAAAAAGAGATGGCAGCAACTTCACGCATACCGTTGCGGGTATTTTCCGTAATAATTTTGGTGAAAATTTCCATAGATGTCCGCCCAACCGCGGAAACATACGCTTCCAAAGTCACCAAATGGCCTTTTTGTACTGGCCGATGAAAATGTACGCCATCGTTAGAAGCAGTCACAATTGCCTGGCGCGAATGCCGATGGGCAGCAATGGCGGCAACCTCATCGATGTGCTTCATCAAAATACCGCCAAATAATGTGTCATGTGTGTTTGTATCTGCGGGTAGTACTATTGTTTCTTTGATTGTGCGCGAGGCGCTCATTGGTTTGCTTTCGCGGGTCATTTTTACCTGTCGTCTTGGATTTTTGGGCGATTAATAAGTTGTAATGCTGCTCGGTATAAGGCTTAAACCAGCTCAAACTCAACAAGGTCTTCCGGGTGTGGCCAGTCCAAAACAAGTTTTCGGTCTAACTCGGTCATAGGAACACGGGCGACTCGAACTGTAGGGGTGACCGCAATTTTTTCCTCGGCTTCCGGAATATCTTCCACCGGTTTCACTTTGCGCATTTCAAACAAATGGCGGATCATGTCTTCTGTGACTTTTTGACCGGTGGCTGCAGAGTTTACCAGTGTCTGTTCTATGACATTGGAAATATCCTTTAAGTTTGTGGTCATGCTGGCAACAATTGAGCTGATTAGATTTTCAGATACTTCCAGGTTGCAACGATTAAACAGATTTATGACCGCCAGTCTTTTAGCATCAACATCCATTGCTGTAAGTTCAACGACCAACCCGCTTTTGAACCGCGACCGAAGCCGCTCGTCAAATGTCAATAAATACTGCGGGGGGCGATCTGCAGAGATAACAATTTGCTTATTAGCCGCAATGAGTGCGTTAAAAACATGGAAAAACTCTTCCTGTGTTTGCTCTTTGCCACGTAAAAGCTGAATATCGTCAAACAATAAAAAATCAACTTCTTTGTAATAATCAACAAACTCGTTGACTTTTCCATTTTTGATGGCATCAATCAGCCATGATGTAAAATCTTTGGAATGGATGTAGCAAACATTTAGCGGCGGGTGCTTGCGAAAAACTTCATTACCAATAGCCTGAAGCAGAAAAGTTTTGCCTGTATCCAATTGACCATGAATAAAGAGAGGATTAAAGCGCTCGGCCGGATGACTAATAATTGTTTCGGCCATTGAAAATGCCAGCCGATTGGCGTCACTAACAATAAAGTCACGGATGTCGGAGTCTAATTGCAATGTCTGGCGAAACTCAAAACGCTTTTGAATGCGATAGCTTATATGCTCCAGCCGCTTTTCAATGTCCTTTAGTTGATCTGGGTCAAACAGCGTGTCTTCAATTTGCCGCAACTCGTTATAAAATCCGTCTGTATTATCCATGCAGGCAATGTTCTTCTGCAATTCAATAAGCCGATTAACATCTTCCGTATATTCGTTAAAAACCCGCCGAACGTCTTCCAAATCCGAATTCATAACCTTTTCCAGCCGAGTGATAATAAAACCTTTCATCTGCCAGATATAAATTTTACGGCGAAATTTTTCTTTTTCCGCCATTTCCTGTTCTTTTTTTGCAATCGTTTCGGTTACATTCCCGGTCACGTCTTCAAAAAAAGTGTGTAGATCGGCATCCGAAGCGATGGAGTCTGCCAAGTCTTGTAATTCGGTCTCTAGCTCTTGCTTTGGCTGGCTTTTCGTCGCAGCAGAGCCTGTTTTTGTCAATGCGCTTTCTGGCTGCGCGCTCTTTTTGCTATCCGGCCTTTCATTAAAATTAGGAAAGATGTCGGGTAGGTGGTTGACTGTAACTGTTTTTTGTAAAATCGAAGAGTAGGCAACCACTTTGTTAAAAGCGCCTTCCAATTCGCGGATGTTGGTTTTGTAGCGGTCGGCTATGGCATAGACAACATCCTCAGCCAGGGTTTGCATGTGATCAGTCTCAATTTTTTTCTGAATAATAGCAACCCGAGTTTCAAACTCAGGCAACTGAATATCTACAATTAAACCGCCCTCGATACGCGAACGTAAACGTTCTAACAGGGTGTTTAGCTCACGCGGGGGACGATCGCTGGTCATCGCAATTTGTTTTTTGCGCGTAACAACATTGTCAAAAAAACGAACCAATTCTTGCTGCAAGGTTTCTTTTTCTTGTAAAAAACCAATATCATCAATCAGAATGCAATCAACATTGCGGAACCGCTCGTTAAAGGCATCAACTGCACTTTTTTCGACTGCCGTCAAAAGTTCTTTGCATAGTTGATCAATTGTAATATAGACAACGACAGCATCTGGCCGCTGGCTCCGCACAAAGTTTCCTATCGCGCACAGCAGATGCGTTTTGCCAAGGCCTACCCCGCCGTAAATAAAAATAGGGTTATAGATTGTGCCCGGCGATTGTGCGACGGATTTGCAAGCCGCGAAAGCAAATCGATTGCTATTGCCTACAATAAAGCTGTCAAATTTGAAATGCGCCCGCGGTTGATAATCATTTAGATTTATCACCAGCGTCCCCCTCTTTGCCCGAATCCGGATTAATCTCAATTACACTTTTTTTTATCAAATTGGAAAGAATTGTGCATGTAGAAAAATTGCTCAGCCCCAGCCGCATGGCCAGTTCGCGCGCCGAGCTTTGATCGTCGATATTGGTCATGATTTCCCATTCTTCCGGGGCCAGGTCCAAAAACTGGCTGCCGTCTTCTTGCGGCTTAAAGCGAAATTTTACATCCAGATGCGGCACGACCGTAAGAATCCGCACCCATTCGTCCTGTCTGCGCGAGCCTTCTAAGATCAAATTTTCAATCGACATGTTTAAGGGAAAATCCGCTAACTCCAGCTCTCCCGAATCATAGAATCGAAAGCTGCCTTTCTGCCAGTCAAACAAACTGTAAAGCGCTTCCTCCATCTGTTCCTGAATAACTTTGCGCAGATTGTGCCGCGAGATGTAGTTCAATTTGAGCAGGACGGCGCCGTAGCGCTCTTTGTTGATCATTTCTTGCTGATATTTATGGGCAAATTTGGCCTGCTCAGCCGTAATTAACCCGGCTTTGATCAACATGACATTTATGGGCACTACATTTTTTTTGAGCCGAATATGCGAAACGATCCCTTTTTGGATAAAAACATTGGCTTTGTTTTTATCGCTGTCTTCGTCAATCTCCAATAAGCCTGTTTTACGGCCCATTGCGATCAACTGCAACAGTTCAACGATCGAAAAATCCTGCAACAACCCTTCTAAAATCATGGTGTGCCTTCAGTCGTCAGCTTTCAGCTTTCAATTTTCAGCCAATATGCGTCGCAGAAGGCTGACGACTGAAAGCAAAAAGCTTATTTAAACGTAAGCTTAAGTTTTTCTTCTTGAGCGCGCGCATATTTGAGTTGTGTTTTAGCCCGGTTTCGTTCTTGCTCATCTTTTGTGGTACGCACGACTTGCTCCCAACCCTTAATTGCTTTTTGAAAAATACGGCCATAGTTACAGAGCGCCAACCGATATTGATAATCTCCCGGCTGAGAGCTTTTTTGCTGTAATACGGTGTAGACTTTAATCGCCTGCTCATAATGTCCGGTTTTAAAGAAAATCTCGGCCAGGTTAGTATAGGCCTCAAAGTCATTTGGCGCTGCTTTTATAAGTGCTTTGAACATTTTTTTAGCGTCTTCCAACATACCTTTGCGCAAAAGAATATACCCCATTTTCCGCAATGCAGCCGTACAATCGTCTTTTAAGTTAACAGCATTTTTGAAGGCACGCAAGGCATGATCATCAAAACCAATCTCTTCGTGCAAAATACCGATGGCGACATGCACTCGATAATCCTGGTCGTTGATGGTCGCCGCGTAGTAAAATGCCTGTAAAGCGTCAATGTAATTTCGACGTTTGACCAATAGAATACCCAAGTTACGCTGGGCTTCGGCATGATTGATCGGAGCTTTCTTTAATAAATCCAGCGCTTTTTCAAAATCGTTGATGTGCATGTAGCTGTTGCCCAAGTTAGCAATTGCTTCCGGGTCCGTTGGATTCTGGTGATAGGCTGCTTCGGCCTGGGCAATATTAAGGGCATTGGTGCTCTCCGTGTGTATTTCTTGAATTTGGGCGGACGTTGCGCCAGCCGTCGGCGTCGGTTTAGCATTGTCCCAAATATTAGCCAGCGCATCACTTTCCAGCCATTGTCTAATTTGGTTAAGGTCCTGCTCATTTTCAAAAATGATTTTGGATGGGACAACCATGTTCGCTTCTCGTCTGGCCGTAGATTCAATGGCCATGATGAAGTAGAATTCCGAATGGAAAGGTCCCAGTGAGCTTCCTTTTTGCGTCGCGAGAATAGCCTCTTGATAGCGCCGCAAACTGTTGAGAACAATCGCTTTGTAGTAATATGACTGCGCATCGTTTTCATTGAGTTTTGTCGTTGCCTCAAATGCCTCCAACGCTTTCTCGTCCTGCCCACCGTCATGATATGTTATTCCCAACATGCGATTGATTAAAAGGGACGATGGACACATATCGTAGGCCAGCTTTAAGCTGTCAATTCCCTTATCGTACTCGGTTGCTCGCGATAATGCCACGCCATAGTTATAGTAGCTCTCATACTGTTGAATCTCTTTCTGATACAAAATAAGCGAAAATAATGACCCGGCCTGCTCGACCAGACCCAATTGAAAGAGTAGAACAGCCAGATTATTGCGGGCCGGCTCGTAGTGCTTGCTGACCTCAAGCGCTTTGCGATAATGACCGAAAGCTTCTATATAGTTTTCATCTAAATGATAAATTACACCAATGTCGTTGCTGATTTTGGCCGAGTAGGGCTCCACGATAGAAGCCTTTAAATAATTCGTTAGCGCTTCTTTGCGATTACCGATTAGTAAATCAATTTCCCCAATATTTTTATAGATTAGCCGCGCGTCGTGGTCGGCTTCCAGGGCGTGCAAAAATTCGCTCTTGGCCTCTTTTAACAAGCCTCGATTAAAATACGCCACCCCAAGACTGTAATGCCGATTAAAAGTGGTCGACTCCGGAGTAGCCTGGTCGTCGGTAGCAATGACCTCGTCTTCGCTGGCTTGGGCAATCGCCAAATTTGAGCTGACCCGGCCATAATTTGGGTTCAGCTCTGTCGCTTTGCGCGATTCTTCCAGCGCTTTTTCATAAAGCCCCTTGTCCCCATAAACAAAGCCTAAAAAGAAATGGGCCTCCGCCGATGCAGGCTCCAACTCTATGACCTTTTTTAGTTCTTCGATGGCCGTATCGTCCATTCCGGAATTGTAATAGGCCTGGCCTAAAAAGAGATGAAGCTTCGCGGTGTTTGGAAAATGCTGGAGGGATATGAGCGATTCGCGGATCGCGTCAGAGTAGCGACTAAGCTGGGTATAGATTTCGGCAAGCTGGAAGTGTACTTCTTTGATGTGGGGATTTTTTTTTAGCGCATGTTCAAAAGCGTGGGCGGCCTTATCGTAATCACCGGTCTTTTTATAAAACTCGGCTAACGCTTGCAAGGGTTTGGGATCGCTTGGATGGTTGGTCAGCAGCTCTTTTTGATCATTAACAAACTGTTCGTAGCGCCCGCTTTTTGTAAGGGCGGTCCGCAAATTACGGCGTGCCAGCGTGTTTTGACTATCGATGTGCAGTGCCTTTTCAAAGGCGCTGATCGCATCGTCATAGAAAAATTTATTGTAAAAAACGACTCCTAAATTATTAAAGGCCCCGGAATCATTTGGATCAAGGCGGTTTGCATAGCCACGTAAAATTTGAGCTTCTTTTTCATTAACCATTCTTCACTCACATGAAATGAGTTCCCCGTTCTTGCGCTATGTAAGACCATTGGATTTACCAAGTGTTCAAAATGGGTTGTGAGTTTAGCTAAAAAGTTGAATCAGGCCAGATTGATTGCTTTTAAAATAATTTCGAGCGCTTCTTCGTCAGGAATTAAAAGGAAATAGCCACGCAACGAAGTAGGCTCCTGAACAAACCGAAGTGACGTTTCAATACAAATCACCTGATCTTTTTCATCGCCAAAGTTAATATAGGCGGTACTCAGAATCGCGCCAGACATATCCAACACGGTGCTTGGAACGGATGGCAGCAACAATAACCCCAAAAAGTCGCTTAATGCGTTGAGGTATGAACATGCCAGGATGTTGCCCGTCTCCGAAATACCGGAACGCTCCATTTCCGAGATCACTTTAGTCTGGCCTAAAGTACGGTTTAGTAAAATATCAGACAGATACAATGCCGATTCCCGTGGAAACAACAGCAGCATCCGACCGGTAATGTCACCCAGAATATGCATTAGCACACCAGCAACGATCATGTCCGAACTGCCCAAAAATTCCGGCACTTCATTTAGTGTAGTAATGCGCAAAAGAGGTACGGCCAGCATCGTCTTTTTGCCCGTTAACTGCGTAAAGGCCGTGGCCGCATGACCGGCGCCGATATTGGCCACTTCCCGCAACGCATCAAGTTGAATTTCTTTCAAATCCAAGATATTTTTCATCCTCTAAACTCCCTACTTTTCTTTCGCGTAGCTGGATTTTACGGCTGAAAGGGCATGGCTCAAATCCGCAATCTCTGCGGTCGTCAATATCCTCTCGACGCGCAAAACAATCAATAATTTGCCTTCGATTATATAAATTCCGTCAAAAAAATCACTGTCGCCACTTTTCGGCAGACTGGGCGCTATTTCCAATACATTGCGCTCAAGTAAGCGCACTTCCGTCACCCGCTCGACGGCTAACCCAATGACTTCGCCACGGATTGAGACAATCATCAAAAAAGGGTAAAGCCGCGAATCCGGGATGTCCAAGCCCATGCGGTAGGCAATGTCAACTACCGGAATGGTTTTCTCACGCACTTTGGTGATGCCCAAAATAAACTTGGGCTGATTCGGCAACGGGTGGATGCTCTTCGGCTCAAAAATCTCTTGCACATCCATAATGTCGATAGCGTATTCTTCGCCGCCCAATTGAAAACACACCAATTGATGCTGCTGGCTTGCTATCCGATTTTTACGGTTTGTCGTCGACTCCCCGGAAAATTCGGCTGATCTGGATGCGGGCACTTCTAACTTTGGCACGCTGCTTGGTTTTGGAGCGGGTTTTCCTACATTCGGCGCATGAACAACAGGCGCGGATTTCTTAGCCGCGACAGGCATTGCTACTTTCGGCTTAGGCGGTGTTGGCGGCGGCGCCGGTGCGGGCTTTTTTTCGACAGCCGGTGCGGGAGGCGCAACCTTTTTTTCGGCAACCGATGGTTGAACAACCGGAATAGCCTCGTTGGTCAAGGGCTTAGATACAACCGGCTTTTCCGGTTCCGTCGGTTTATTAACTGTCTTCAAAAAATCCGCATACGATAAACGCGCCATCAGGCTGTTTCTCCTTCAAGCTCTGCCGTAACCGTGTTGATTAAACCGATATCTATTATTTTCAACTGCCGCATCGTTCCGCCCAATATCGCATTTAAACAAACCGTGTTAATGAGTCGCGGCGTTCCGCGCGAATATTTATAAACAGCTGTACAAGCTTCCGGCGAAAAAATGACGCGCCCGTTTGCGCCGGCCACCGCTAACCGATGCTCGATGTATTCCTGCATCTCTTGCAAATCCAGGCGACCGATGTGGTAGCGGATCGTAATTCGCTGCTTTAACTGCGGCAGCCGATTAATGCGTTTGCCCAATTCCGGCTGCCCCAACAGCACGATCTGCAACAGCTTTTCCCGGTCTGTCTCCAAATTGGTCAACAAACGAACTTCTTCCAGATTGGCTTTGGACAGTAATTGCGCTTCGTCGACAATCAGCACGCTGGTTCGCCCGGCTTTATAATTAGCGATGAGCAAGGCGTTCAGCGCATCCAAGATTTGCAACTTGGTGCGGCCCGGCTGCTCAATCCCGAACTCCAGCGCAATGTAGCGCAATAACTGGGTTGAAGAAAAGCGCGGATTGGCGATGAGAGCGACAACGCCGTTGTCTTCGGTCAGCTTTTGGAAAAGCGCACGGGACAGCGTTGTTTTACCGCAACCGATCTCGCCGGTAATGAGCGACAGACCGCCTTTTACTTCCGTAAGATTAAAGGCCAGACGGGCAAAAGATTCACCAAAATCTGTCGATAAAAATATGTATTTATTATCTAAGTTATTCAGAAAGGGATTTTCTTTTAATCCCCAGTATTCATAAAATTTGGTCATAAGTTTGAACCTTGCGAAGGTTACACTGGATGCGAAAGTCAATAGGTACAAGGCTTCCAAGAATTTTGCAACGTAAACCTGCGCAAGGTTAGCCAACGGTTATTGAGATACTGCGACGTTTGCAAGATTGATCACGAAAGGCTGCCGACATCCAAAATAAAAGCCGGGCGGCCGTCGCCCAGAATCGTTACGCCGGTAAACATGTTCACCGCGTTGATAATACCGCGCAAGGGTTTGACCACAATTTCATTTTGACCGATCAGCTTGGAAACAACCAACCCGCGTCGCCGGGTTCCAACCTCGACGATCACGGCGGCTAGTTCTTTGTATTTGCTACGATCCACATTGGGAACTTCCAAAACATCGTCTAAACGGACTAACGGCACCACCTCGCCGCGTAAAATAGTGACTTCTTCCTGGCGAATGGTCTGAATATCGGCCGGGTACAATTCCATGGTTTCGACAATATTCGTCAGCGGGATCACATAAATCTCGCCAAAAGCATTGACTTCCAAACCTTGAATAATAGCCAACGTCAGCGGCAAACTTAAGCCAAACTGTGAGCCCGCGCCGATTGTGGATGTGATGGTCAAAGAACCGCCCAAACTGCGGATACGGGTCCGAACCACATCCATTCCAACGCCACGGCCGGAAACGTCAGTAATCGTTGCTGCGGTTGAGAAACCCGGCCGGGTAATGATCATGTAAGCGTCTTCATCCGTTATTTGGCTGGCTTCTTCCGGCGTTAAAACGCCTTTTTCGATGGCTTTTTGTTTTAAAAAAGCAGGATCAAGCCCTTTGCCGTCATCTTCAATGGCAATAATAACACTGCTTCGCTCACGCGAGACCCGAATTTGGATGGTGCCATGTTCCGGCTTGCCGGCCCCGCGCCGCTTATCGGGCATTTCGATGCCGTGATCGATTGCATTACGCAGAATGTGAACCAGCGGGTCATTGATTTGATCCAGCACGGTTCGATCCAGTTCAATGTCACCGCCTTCGATATGCAGTTCAACCTGTTTGCCAAGTTCTTTCGAAGTATCGCGCACAAGACGCGGATACCGATCAAAGATTTCGCTGGCCGGCACCATTCGCGCCAGCATGACTTCATCACGCAGATTGGTGGTTAAACGGGCAAGCTGCTCAATCGTGCCGGAAATTTGCGCATCGCCAAAGACCTTTGTTGCCCGTGATAGCCGTCCGCGATTGAGCACTAATTCTTCGACCAGGTTCATTAAATTGTCAAGGTGCTCAATGGCAACCCTCACGGATTGCGTTTTTTGTGGCGCCGCCGCTTTCTTTTGGCGCTCTGGCGCTGTTTTTGTTTTTGCGTCTTGTTGCTCTCTTATGTCCTTGACTTGAACATTTTCAATTTCAAAGACTTTAAGAACCGCTTGTTCGATGTCATTTTTTTGTTTGCTGGTTTGTAAGAAGACCTGAAAGCTATAGCCAAAGTTTTCAAGCTCGAGATCGCTTTCCGGGGGGATACATTGCAGGATTTTGCCCATATCCCGCAAGGTTTTCAGCACAATAAATGTCCGAACCCCTTTCATTTGACAATCTTTGTCAATGAAGACCGTTACGTCAAACTGACTCCCATTCGTGGTCGTCAGCTCCGGCTCGGCCGCGGTGGGTAGGGCATTAATTACCGGCGAAGCGTCCGGCTTATCCGATGTAACAGGCTGTGCATAAACCAGCGCTTCAATCTGATCTTTTAGGCTTAAAAAATTTGTCTCGAGGGGCTCGCCGCGTGCCAATTGCTCGACAAAATGATCGAGAGCATCAAACGCGGTAAAAAGTAAGTCGATAATTTCGGTACGAGGCTCGACTTCGCGCTTTCGCATCTGATCCATAATATCTTCAGTGCTGTGAGCAAAATCGGCAAGATCGTCAAAACCCATCGCTCCGGCCATTCCTTTAATCGAATGCATGGCCCGGAAGACTTCCTCCAAAGGTTCTAGTAAAGAGGTGTCTTTCTCAAACTCCAACAAGGCTCTGTTGAGGTTAATAATGTTTTCGCGACTCTCCGCCACAAAAATGTCCTGATATTTGGACATATCCATGGTAAGCATCCTTGGTCATTTGGATTATTGGGCGGTTAGATCACGAGAGAACACGTTGAACGGCTGCCAGTACGCGTGATGCCTGAAAAGGTTTAATCACATAGTCTTTTGCCCCCGCTTGAATGGCTTCAATAACCAGCGATTGCTGACCCATGGCGCTACACATCAGAATACGCGCGTTGGGGTCATGTTCGATAATCCGCCGAACCGCCTCGATTCCATCCAATTCAGGCATGACAATATCCATCGTCACAAAGTCCGGCTCCAGTTGCTTGTACATATCGACCGCTTTCAGGCCAGTGTCTGCCTCACCACATACGGTGTAGCCACCGCGCTCCAAAATGTCGCGAATGACTGATCGCATAAAAATTGCGTCATCAACAATTAATACCCTCGCGCTCATAGTATCATCCCTTTGCTTGCATGAAACATTAGTCCTTGGTTTGACTCGTCATTTTTAAAACATTGTTAATATCGAGCAGAATAATCAACCGTTCGCCAATTTTGCCAATCCCGGCCATAAAATCGCTGCCAATGGATTCGTTAAATAGTGTCGGCCTTTCGTCAATTTCATTGATCGACAGACCCACAACCTCTTTGACGTCGTCAACGATGAAGCCGATTTTATTGGCTTCCTCATCCATGATAATGATGATGGTTGTTGCCGGTGTATCTTCGCGTGGCGTTAAATGAAATCGTTTGTGCAAATCAATAATGGGCACAATATGGTTGCGTAGATTGATGACGCCCTCAACAAAATAAGGCGCGCGGGGCATACGCACGATCGGCACCATCTCGCTAATTTCCAGAACTTTGCTGATCTGAATCCCATATTCCTCTTTTTCCAGACCAAAAACCACAATTTGCGTTTTATGATCCTCCGAGTATGATTCTTCTTGCAAAGATTCGAGCTCTGTCGCCATACAATCGTTCGCATTTTCAAAAAATTTGCCGGTGTGTCCGCCGGTTTCATCATCATGATGAGACAGTAATTTATATACGGAGATTGCCGTTTGGCGAAAGGAATGCGCTTTCCCGAAAGAAAGCTAACGCACTAATCGTTGAATATATCAACAGCCATTTTAAAAGTCAAGAAATTTGTAAATAACCTTTTGCCGACAAGGTTTGTTGCTGACCATAAAAGCGCTTATATGTAACTTTTTACGGGCGCTTCAAATGAGACGCGCATCTATCGATAATTGTTTCAAAAGTTATGCATGAAGATGGCTTGTATTGAGGCAGCTCTTTATTTTGGTTACGATCAGGTCTATCACCGCCGGATTTTGAGCGCCGTTGGGCAGGATTAAATCGGCCTTTTCGCGCAATTTCTCGACATGCTGTAAATGCATCGGCATGACGGTTTGCTGGTATTGTTTTGTGATCGATTCTAATGTCCGTCCGCGCGTAGCGATATCGCGGTATATCCGCCGAATCAAACGCACATCGCTGGCAACATCAATAAAGAGTTTGAGGTCAAGCAAATTAAACACACGCGGATCAGAAAATGCCAGAATGCCTTCCAAAATCAAGACCGGTTTGGGTAAAATCCGAATGGCTTCCAAGCTGCGACGATGAACTCTGAAGTCATAGATTGGGCAATCAATCGGCATGCTTTTTTTTAAATCAAGTAGATGATGATGAAGTAAGTCCAGATCATACGCATCCGGGTGATCAAAATTATGATGCCCTTGTGAGTCTTTGGGTATTGCCGATATATCTTTATAGTAGGAATCTAAAAAAAGATAAGCCAGACCCTCATCGCCTACCGTTTGTTTAATGGAATCCAAAAAAGTTGTTTTCCCGGAACCGGTCCCTCCGGCAACTCCAATAGAATAAATTAAGCTCATTTTAGTTCTTGGTCTCTAATCTTTGGCTTATGGAACAAGTTTGTGGAAATCGCAACCTTGCGAAGGCTTCAGTGCACAAAACATACGGATTTCAAATTAAGCCGTCGCAAGGTTTCACCATCTTATCCCATGAACCTAATCTTTATCATCAGGGTCAATAGATCCGCGCTTGTAAAAGCGACGCAGTCTTTCAATCGAACGGGCCTGCCCGCTATTTTCGTTAATCTCGATGACAACGGCATTCAGCATAATATTGTTTTCTTCAGGCTCAAATTTATGGGGACGACCCGTTATGAAGCTGGCGATTACTGCCTCGGATTGGCTGCCTATGACAGAGTTCAGACCACCGACCATACCAACATCGGTAATAAAAGCCGTGCCTTTGGGCAAAATCCGTTCGTCGGCGGTTTGAATGTGGGTATGAGTGCCCAGTACTGCGCTGACTTTGCCGTCAACATAGAGTCCAAACGCATTCTTTTCGGAAGTTGCCTCTGCGTGAAAATCAACAAGAACCAAATTTGTTTGATCTTTGAGCCGGTTTAGCTCGGCATCAATGGCCCGAAACGGGCAGTCTATCGGGCGCATAAAGGTGCGCCCCATAACATTAACAATGGCTAAGGGCAGTTTGTCGTCCGGTCGAAAAATGACTGAGCCACGCCCCGGTGTCCCGGGTGGAAAGTTTAATGGTCGTAATAAGTTAGGCTGCTCGCGAATGTAGTTTTCAATTTCGTTGTACTTCCAGGTATGGTTGCCCGTAGTGATGACATCGACGCCGGCATTGAAGAGTTTTTGGGCGGTTTTCTTGGTGATGCCGATGCCGCCGGCCACATTTTCTCCGTTTAAAATGGTCACGTCAATATGAAACTCTTGCTTGAGCGTCCGCAGATTTTCGGCCACAACGGCCCGCCCCGGACGACCGATGGCATCACCAATAAAGAGAATTTGCACGTTTACTCCGTCATGTTTTCTGAGTTATTAAGTTGGCTGGTATTGGCTTGCAACGCTTCCCAACGTCGCAGAGCTAATGATCGGAATAGCTCGTCTAACCGTGTGTTCGCGGCTAAAATGCGCAATTCCAGGCCGGACAAATGATCCAAAAATCGTGTTTTTAAATAGGCCGGTGTGTGGGGATTGTGCAAAAGGCCTATTTTAATCGGATGTATTTCGCCCCAGGAAACGTGTATACCGATTCTTTCCAGCAAAAGATTGCTTGTCTCCGGCCAATTGACAATCCGCACGATCTCCGCTTCTTTAAGTCGGGCATGATAGAACAAAGCTGCCAAAATCCGCTCATCACGTGTGTTTAGCAAAATTTCCGCCACCATCCATGGTGAGTATTCCGCCAAACTGAGCTGATCCGCTAATGTCAATTCTTCAAAAGTCTTTTGAAGCTCAAAATAGGCTGCGCGCCGAATTGACCAACTTAGCTCTGTTTTTTGAACAACGGCAATCAGGTCGTTTTGCAATAAATCCGCAAGAAACCGATTGGCCAATTCGAAAGGCGCATTGCGGTTATTAACAATGCCGTTTTTGATGGAGTACCGACAGTTCCAGTATGGGTTGGCGGCAACTTTCCCCAATACTTCCGCGGGGGTAGAATCACGTAAGGTCAGGCCAACAATATCCAGTTCAGCCAAACGTGGATTATCCAGCAGCGCTTCCACTACGATCGGACTTTTGTCGTATAGCAATAAGTTGAGTTCGCTCCCCTTAACTTTACGGGCAATCTCGACGCGCTCGCCGGTGCGCATATTTTCAAAGTGCTTCCGCGCTTCAATCGTGATATCGTCCAGGCGCGGCTCATTTTGCTCACGCAAAATGGCTTCCCATGAACGAATATCCAAATCCAGATCAAATGCCGTGGGAATCAGTTCGCCAATTAGACGTTGATTTAGAATATTGGACGTATCCAATATAATATTTTCTTTTTCGACATGATTAAACTTGTACGCAAATAAAACGCCCAACGTAAGCGCAAAAGTATCCTCTGAAACTTTATACCGAAAAAAAATGTCGAAAAATTCCGTGATTTTAAAAGCTAAATTCCGAAAGCCTTGCGTCTTGCAAATTTTTTGCAGGATGCGAACAATGGCGGGCAGCGGCAAATGAAAGCGCTTATCATCCGTTGCATGATACAGGCTATGGCTCAATTGCTGAAAATGCTGAACAATGGCAATAAAAATTAAGCTGCTTTCGCGAAAAATCAGCATATCCAGATAAATATGTAATAGCTCATAATGCCCGCGCGATTGAAGCTCGTCAAACATGCCCTGCAAAATAACAACGCCCTGCTGTTTCCAAATTTGATCCACCGGCAAGGAGCTCAAAAGCGCGGCGTCTCCGATAGGGGAATAGGACTGCGAAAGTTGATACGAAGTTGCTAATAGATCACAGACCTGGACCGAACTCAGGCTGCGCATAATTTTTGCCAGGCGTATGGTGCGTTCGCCAATATCACAGATAAATTTTAGTTGAATTAAGTATTGGCGCTGCTCAAGTTGATATTGTTCAAAATAGGCTTGAGATACAGCATCATACGCTTCACCGGGCCCTGGATTTTTAGCAATTTCCCTGATAGACATAGCATATTCAAATTGGCATAGTTTAGCCTGGATTATTCATGAAATAACCACGAAATACTCGAAACACACGAAAATAAAGAATTGTAGAGCGTGATGCCAAAATTTTGAATTTTTGAATTTTGCCTGTCCGAGCTACGCAACGCTTTAATTCATAAACCTTTCGTATATTTTGTGTGTTTCGTGGTGAATAATTCAGGTTAGTGGCGATTTTTTTTGATGTAGCGATCGTATAAATCCTTGCCCTTCAAAATGCTGACAAAAGCGGCAATCGCGCCCAAAATAGCCGGCCTGTTGGTCTTATTCAGCACTTCTTCTTTAAAAGCGGACATGTCTTCAGCGACATCCCGGACAATATCAAGGGAAGGCTCGACTTTTAGAATTTGGCGGTTGGCATTTCGCACCATTTCGTCCAGATCTTTGGTAATATGCTCAATTTGCCGAACCGCCGGAACCACTTCCCGATCCAAATGGTCGATAAAGGTTTCAATGCGGTAAATAGCGCGCATGATTTGACTCATCATAAAAATAAGCGAAATGCATAAGCCAAAAAGCACGAAGGCGATGAACAAAATTGCAAAGTCAACAACGCTCATAGTTATATCCACTTTTGATGACAAAAACAAGACGAAGCAGCCAGAAAGATGCTCTTTCCAACTGCTTCGATAGATGACATAACAGACGATTAGCATTCGTCAAACCCTAACCTGAATTATTCATGAAGTGACAAAAAAAGCAAGCATTTTTTGTCATAACAT
>CAYOLL010000018.1:0-58643 GCA_964404765.1 uncultured Gemmatimonadota bacterium
TCAACGTCATCGTCTTGGCAATACCAATAGCCGGGAAGGTAATCGGCGTCGGGTCGTCATCACCCGGTTCGCCCGGATTCTTGTCGTTATCCGGGTCGGGGTCCGTGCCGTTGTCGGAGGTATCCCTGACCGCAGCGCCCGTCGGCGAAGAACCGTAGGCAATGGCGATATTTTGGAACGGCCCGCTGCCGTGCGGCTGGAAAGTGACGTTAAACGAAATAGTCTTCTCAGCGCCCACAACCAGAGTGTCCGTGCCGACCAGCAGCGAGTCCGAGGCATCCGTAAAAGGCTGGAACTCCAGTGAATCAACCATCAGCCCGGTCGTAGAGAAATTCCAGACCGAATCAATCACGGCCAGGGCCGGGAAAGTTTTGCGCAGGCTGTCTACGACCTGCACCGTCAGCAGCGTGTCGCTGCCCAGATTCTTGATAATCAAAGTAATGCGCGTCACGTAGGAGCTATCGGTTAAGGCAGTGGTAGCGCCGACGCTCTTGGCAATGCCGATAATCGGCACTTTGATCGGCGTCGGATCGTCCTCGCCCGGCTCGCCCGGATTCTTGTCGTTGTCCGGGTCCGGATTCGTGCCGCTGTCCGACGTATCTTTGACCGCCGCGCCGGTGGGTGATGAACCATAGGCAATGGCGATATTCTGGAACGGCCCGCTGCCGTGCGGCTGGAAAGTGACGTTAAACGAAATGGTCTTCTCCGCGCCCACAGCCAGGGTGTCCGTGCCGACCAGCAGCGAGTCCGAGGCATCCGTAAAAGGCTGGAACTCCAGCGAATCAACCATCAGCCCGGTCGTAGAGAAATTCCAGACCGTATCAATCACGGCCAGGGCCGGGAAGGTTTTGCGCAAGCTATCCACGACCTGCACCGTCAGCAGCGTGTCGCTGCCCAGGTTCTTGATAATCAACACGATGCGGGCGGTAAACGTGCTGTCATTCACCGGCGTGACGCTGCTAATATACTTGGCGATGCCAATCGCCGGCATCTTGATCGGCGTCGGGTCGTCTTCGCCCGGCTCGCCTGGATCGTAGTCGTTGTCCGGATTGGGATTCGTGCCGTTGTCGGACGAATCGCGTACAGCCGTGCCGGTCGGCGATGTGCCCTTGGCGATGGCCGTATTGTAGAACGGCCCGGCGGCCCCATCCGGTCGGAAGGTGACCACAAAACTCAAGGTGTCCTGCGCATTCACGGTTAAAGAGTCTGTTCCCAATAACAAAGAGTCGTTTGTACCACCGTTAAACAATGGATTGATCGCCGCGCCCGTACTCGTCAGCGAATCCACGCGGAAATCCATCAGGCCAGGGAAAGTCGTAATCAGACTGTCTATGACCTGCAGGTTCTTAATGGTTTGATTGCCGTAATTCCGTACAATCAACGTAAACTTGACCCGGAAGGAATCCGGCGCAACCGCCGTCACCGGTCCGGCGTATTTGGCGATGCCCAACGCCGGCAGAATCAGCGTCACATCGTCATCGGTCGTGCCCAATTCATCAAATGGCGTCACATTGGTCGAGTCGCCTTCCGCTTCTACGCCGTTGTTGTAAGTGCCCAGGGCTGCGCCGGCGGCAATGGCCGCCCGGAACTGAATCCGCAGCGTGTCGTTGCCGGCCAATGTTAGACCACCACCACCCCATTTGGGCGCAGCTGAAGGGATAACCGGTATAGTATCTAATGGCGCAGCCTGCGGCACACCCGGCGGTGCATATATAACCGTCGCCCCATTCTTGACAAAATCCGTCGAAACATAGGTAAAGCCGGACGGCAGATTATCGGTTACAAAAATCGTGTCCACCGGCACCGGCAATGTGTTCGCTACGGTGATAATGTAGGTGGCCGTATCCGCGCCGGTTTTGACGATAACCGGCGTAACGGTTACTTTGGTAATCGTCAAACCGCCGGCGATCGTCGTCAAGGTATCGCGGGCCGTTTTGGGCTGATCGTTCGTCAAAATGGCGTAATCCTTGTGCGAACCCGTGCCGCCGACAAAGACTGTCACCGTTTTTGTGCCGAACTGACCCGGCTGCAATGTCCCCAAAGCGCAGCGCACGGTATCGTTGGCGATCGTGCAGCCGCTGGAAGCCGAAATATAAACCGCCCCCGTGGGCAGCGAGTCCTTCAAGACCGTATTATACGAAATGGAATTGCCGCTATTGAGATAGTAGAGGCCGTACGTAATGCTGCCCAGCAGTCTATCACCGGCGTTGATTGTGCCACTCGGCGCAAAAGCATGGCTTAAGGTCAACGTGTTCCCGCTAATGCTGCTGATTTTTGTGCTGTCACCGGGCTCGTCAATGTTACGTAGATACTGGTTGGGCGCAAGTAACGAGGCGTCTGTCACAGTGATATGCGTAGCATCCGTGAACGAGGCAACGGTCGTCGTCGGATACGGGATTGAGGTCTCGCCGGACTTGACCACCGTTAACAATGTTGAGGCTGTGGTCGTGGTCGTATCCACGTCGCTCTTGATGCCGGCATTGGTAGCCGAAACCCTGGCCCGGTTAATGGTCATATCCGTTCCGGCCGGCAACGGATAATCCACCTTCACCTTAAAAGTCAGCGTTCTGGAATCATCCACGATCAAGGAATCAAACTCAAAGATCACCCAATCGGCCGCTCCGCTGTAATAAGCGCTATCAGCGTCCTGCGTATCGGATTGAGGTACCGCGCCAATTTTTAGCGAACCGGCCAGATAACCCATATTATCCGGGATCGTATCGCGCACCACCACATTCATGGCATTTGATCCGCCTACATTCGATATGACAATTGTATAGGTAAGCGTATCGCCCGGATCATGCGGCCCGACTGGCGCCGATGTTTTGATAATCCGCAAATTGGGGTTGGCGCTGATAAACACGGTGACCGTATTGCTCGTATCCGGCGGTGTGGCCAATGTGCCCAGCGTATCACGGGCAACGGCATAATTATACTGCGGGGTCAATCCGGTCGGAACATTCGTCGTCGTCACATACAGCTTAAAACTGATCGTATCCGGCTGACCCACGACCAATGAATCCAGTACGGCGTATAAACTGTCGCCGCTCACAGTCGGACCCGTGCCTGTGGCGGTCGAGTCAAAAGAGGCGCTGCCGTCTACATAGAGAAAATACGGATTCACAATAGGTATAGAATCAAACACCGCCACCTTGTAGGCCGTGGCCGTGCCTGTATTCAATAGAACAATTTGGTAAGTGGCTATATCGCCCGGCGTCAACAGCGTTGGCGATACGGACTTGGTGATGGAGATCTCCGGCGCGATAATCTCTGTCGTAACAGAAGCCGTTACTGAATCGGTGACATCACTATCGAAGGTAACATTATTCGTCAGTGTGCTGCCAGAGGCGTATAGACTGTCTATGCGGGCATAAATGCGCAACTTACCGGACGTACCTGCCTGAATCGTATCAACCGGTGCGCCTGCAACTTGATAGATGTAGGTAAACGGCGAGCCGGTTGGGGTAATGTCGGCATAAGCGGTCGTATCGGGTTCATATAAAGAATCGCTTAAAATGGTCATCTGTCTGGGCAGATATTCTTTGATGAAAGCGGTATCAGAAATAGACGCCCCGCCGATATTGGCATAATCTATTGTGTAGAGCAGGGTATCGCCGGGCTGCACCGAGGCAGCAGAGGTCCCATCAGCTTTGGTGACGGATTTGGCGACCAACAATTGAGCCGGAACTGTAACTGTTATACAAAGCTTGACATAGTCTGTCTCAAAATTTCGGGCTCCAGACCCGCCATCCGCAATCATTCGCACTTTCAAATTATGAATCTTGGTAGGGGTATTAAAAACGGAGGTTATATCCACAGTCAAAGTTTTCTCAACCCCGTTTCCACCGCCTTGCGCATTTGTAACGCTATCTTTGACACCAGACGAGTTGTAAAACACATAATGCAGATCAGAAACATTTTTCTCGTAAAAATTCGTGATAAAATAGACTTTGTTGATGGTCTTTCCCGACGGAACAAGCGTACTGCTATCAGGAAAAGTAAATTCCTGGTATAAGCTATAATCAAAAGCGCTCGGTAACGCATAAATATCACGATTAGTCCCATCGGTGCCTGCAGCCCCATCATCATTTAATATCTTGCTCAGCGTAGCGCTGGCATCAGACGTGTCCGTAAAGCCGGTTGGCTGATTACAGGTTGAATCCGTGCTACTGGTCTTCACGCCCACATAAGCCGTATCCTGCACAGTGCCGCCGGGCCAAACCGCTTTGACAACATTCGTTTTGGGGTTGTCCGGGAAATCATTTGCCTTGGTAACAAGGGTAAACAAGCTCTCCGCGCCGGCTGGGAAATTATAACTCTTCCAAATAACATTGCCATACGCAAGCTGAGCCGGAGCAGAATTGGCCGTGCGGGATGAGCTCCAATAGCTCAAATCTTCCGCGACGATCAAGGTATCCGTCGTAATAACGGAATCCGCTGCGGCATTGCCGATATTTTTTATGGTAATATTCCAGGTCACCAAACTATCGCTAGAATTGACAAATAAAGATGTGGGCGCTTTGGTGATAGTGAAATCCGGGCGCAAATCGTTAATAAACACATTGGCGCTGGCGCTGGCCGGTGAAGTCTGATCGGAATCAATCCAGCCCGTATTGGTCATCAACTGCGACCATGTATCCAGGTAATTGGCCGCATTTACCACCGCCGCTTTAAAACTAACCGTAAACGGCCCGTCACCCGCCGCAATGTAACCCACATTCCAGCGCACCTCCATCTTGCCGCCGGTAATGGCGTTGGAGTCGCCCGGCGCGCTGGCGGAAACAAAGGTCAAGCCATTGGGCAGCGTGTCGGTGAGAACCGTGTTATACACGGATACGCTGGCGTCATTGGAATAGGTGATGGTAAAGGTCAGCGTATCTGCCGTAACGTCGGTCAAATCAACATAGTTGGAATTGACCGCTTTGGAGATAGTCAAGCGCGGCTGACCTACGGACACTTCCACCGGATCGCTGCTAATGGAATCATCCGTCGATTTGGCATGGGCCACATTGGTATAGGTGCCCACATGGATCGTCACCGGCACAAAACAGCGAATCCGCATGGAGTCGTAAACAGCCGGCACCGGAGCATAAGCGGGCGGCACAGGCAAAGAACTGGCAGCAATCACTTCGCCGGTACCCTTAACAACCCAGTGAATGGTGTTGCTATCGGTAACCGCGGGCTGGGTTGTGAAACTGCTATCAAAATCCGTTATAACAAGCCGGCCAAACTTAAAGCCGGGCGGCAAAACGTCGAAAATCTCCAAAATCGTGTCTGGGATCGCCAGGGTGTTATTGAAATAAAGGACAAAATCTACAGAATCACCCTGCGCCACTTGCGAAACCTCTGTATAAGAGCCGTCGGCCTTAAAAGCCTTCTTGGTTATCGATGGCGGCGGCACACCGCAGGAGTTGATAAACGTGCCGATCTGCTGCCCGGGGTCCGGGTAGGAGTTGACAAACCACAACTCATCGGCCGGAACGGGATTGCCGGCAGCTATATAAGCAGTTAGCGAATCTTGTATATAATAGGAAAAAACGCGGTGGCGTTTTAGCGGGTTTTCATTATTCCACTCCTTACGATCTGTCGCCTGCGCGCCGACTAAATATTGGCCGCGCAATAAACCTCGCGTTTCCCACGAAGCAAACCAGTAGGATACAGACAAATTGGTGGCGGAGGTCGCCCGCGTCCAACTACTGCCGGCGTCATTGGCGATGCCGTCGCCGTTAGCGTCAAAATATTGCAGATAAATCAAACTGTCCACCGATGTCTGGACATCGGTCGGTCCATTACAATCCAGAGCGTCCTTGACAATCTGGGAATTGATAATAACCGGGCCGCAACCGGCGTTAATATTTACATCCAGCACAGGCTGCAGCAAGGTCGCCAAGTCTTTAAGAATAATAAAATCGCCAAAGGGCAGCTCGCGGTTTTCGTCCGGGGTAAAGGCGCAGCCGGCCCGCAACACGGCGTCCTTTTGCAGCACATCGTTTAAGCTGTTGGCGGTGTTAAAAAACATGGATATCGGCGTGGTGTTGGTAATCTTCGGCCCACCGACATTTGCCCCGGTGGAAGATGCATCCAGCATGCTCAATGGAATCTGATAATCCACATAATATTCATGGCAATTGCCGACCGAGCCTACGTAAACAGCGCGGGTTGCGCCATAATCCCACACGTTTTCGGCGGAGCCGTTAGGCCAGTTCTCGTCAGGGGCCAAATTGTTGTGATAGTTTTGGATCATTCCGCCGGGGCCGACCGTGGCGGTGGGATTGTGATACAGCAGATGAATGGAAGTATCTACGGTAAAATCCAGACCCTGATTGGGGGAGTCGCTCCAATAGGTTTGAATCATATCAATCGCGTGGGAAGGATCGCCGGAGGAACCGTTGAGGTGCATGGCAAATTCGCGGAAACCGTCGCCGTCAATATCGAAAAAGACCGTCCACAAGCCCGACTGCCACGGATCGGTCGCCCCGGCAGAACCGGCTGACGGGCCCAGGGCATAGGTCGCGGCCTGTGTCTCCACCCGCCAGCGGAAAAAGATGGTCGAGCTATCCGGTCCGCCGGCAGTTATATCATTCTTGAAGTACCAGGACACGCTGGAAGACGTTGTATCAACCGGACAGCCGGAACTGACGTTGACGTGATTCTGTGGCCGCGCCCCGCCGTGCGAGGGGTCATTGGTGCGCGGGTCTTCGTCGTCATAGCCAAAGTGCTGCGCCGGAATCCATTGCGGATCGGTCGGCCAGGCTACAATCGGGAAGTGGACACCGTTGCCGACACCGGTCTGGGGTGGGAACGGATCAGCCGTAACCGTAAGCACGTCTATTCCGCTCACCATCAAAAACATCGCAACAAACAGCGTTGCCAAGCAGCGTCTTTCATTCTTAAGCATCTTTCCCATAAATATGAACATCCTTTTTTAAAAGTGCGTCCCTACCTACTACAAATATAAAATTATTTTCGGCTATAGCGTGAATTATTCGCCACTAAATATTTTTCTTGATGAACGAAGTTGCCGGATAAACGCTGATTACGATGATCGTTGAGGAGGTACAAAATACCTTTCCGTAGCTGAGATCCAAAAAACCTAAGGGTCTAATTGTAATGCACGTAACTTCAAGCGGTTACATGTCAAAATCCTCAGGGTTTTCGCTTGAAGTTTCTGAGGAGGCTGGCATTTCTTGCCGCAATAGACTGCTTCTATCCGCAAACCGCCCCCGCTATTTACACATACTACAGAACGTAGCTCCCTCTTTAATGCCTCGCAAAATATAGACAAGGCAAGGAATGTGCAAGTATATTTTGCTTATGTCAAGTGTAATTTTTCGAATCTGAGTCGAATTATGACAAGATGGGCATCACCTTTAAGGTGGCGTCCATCTATACCCGTCCATCTATACCCGTCTTTTGACGGCCTTAGTCATCGTTTCGGCCACAATACAACCTGTCCTTCCCGAACGCCTTTATCGGGAATCCACGTTTGGCCTATATCCGCGCATGGATTCCCGCCAAAAACATGCGGGAAGGACAAATCCTCTGGCCGAAACGATGATCAAGGCCCTTTTGACTTGCGTTATGAATTATTCCGGCAAAAGCAAAAAAAGCCGACTACAAGCATCGTAGTCGGCTTTTTGTTTGTGTCCTTATTTTACGGTCATGCTTCAAGAACCAATTTACATTCTGAAGACCGGCCAGGTTGTCGGCGGAATCGGCGCGTTCAAGCTCATAGAAATGCCCAGAGCCAGCGCCATGCGCGTATCGGTCGGATCGAGGATGCCGTCGTCCCAAAGGCGAGCCGTGCTGTAAAGCGGGTGGCCTTCGCGCTCGTATTCGGCCAGAACCGGCCGCTTAAATTCGGCGGCCTCAGTCTCGGTCATCGTCGACTTGCCTTCATATTCCAACTGTTCCTGTTTGACTTGCAGCAGGACGTTGGCGGCCTGCTCGCCGCCCATCACGCTGATGCGGGCGTTGGGCCACATCCACAACAGGCGCGGACTGTAGGCGCGGCCGCACATACCGTAGTTGCCCGCCCCAAAAGACCCGCCGATAATCACCGTAAATTTTGGCACTTGCGCCGCTGAAACCGCCTGCACCATCTTTGCGCCGTCACGGGCAATGCCGCCGGTTTCGTACGCCTTGCCGACCATAAAACCGGTAATATTTTGCAGAAAAATAAGCGGAATCCCACGCTGCCCGCACAACTCAATAAAATGCGCGGCTTTTAACGCGCTTTCCGAAAACAGCACGCCGTTATTGGCCAAAATGCCGACCGGATAGCCGTGAATCCGGGCAAAGCCGCACACCAGGGTTGTCCCGTACAAGGCTTTGAACTCATGCAACGCGCTGCCATCGACAATCCGGGCTATAATTTCGCGCACATCGTACGGTTTGCGGGTATCTTTGGGGATAATGCCATACAGTTCTTCCGGATTGTACAGCGGTTCTTCGGGTTTATGAATATCTAAGGTGACGCGCTTGCGGCGATTCAAATTTTCGACAATGGAACGGGCGATCTCCAGCGCATGTTTGTCATCCTGGGCGTAATGATCGGTCACGCCGGATTTACGGCAATGCACGTCGGCTCCGCCCAATTCCTCGGCGGTCACAACCTCGCCGGTCGCCGCCTTGACCAATGGCGGCCCACCCAGAAAGATGGTGCCGTTGCCCTTGACAATGACGCTTTCATCGGCCATAGCCGGCACATAAGCGCCGCCGGCCGTGCACGAGCCCATGACCACGGCAATCTGCGGAATATTGCGGCTGGACATCGTCGCCTGATTATAAAAAATGCGCCCAAAATGCTCTTTATCGGGAAAAACTTCGTCCTGCATGGGCAAAAAAGCCCCGCCCGAATCCACCAGATAAACGCACGGCAGATTGTTTTCCAGCGCGACTTCCTGCGCCCGCAAATGCTTTTTGACCGTGATGGGAAAATACGTGCCGCCCTTGACCGTGGCGTCATTGGCCACAATCATCACTTCCTGCCCGTGCACAGAGCCGATGCCGGTGATGATGCCGGCCGCCGGCACATCCGTATCGTACATGCCGTACGCCGCCAGAGCGCCCAATTCCAGGAAGGGCGACTTGGGATCCAGCAGCCCGTCGATGCGCTCGCGGGCAGTCAGCTTGCCGCGGCTGCGGTGCTTGGTTACGGCCTTTTCCGGCCCGCCTTTTCTGACTTTGGCGACAATTTCCTGAATATCGTTGACAATCGCCCGGTTATGGTCGGCGTTCGCCTTAAACTCCGCGCTTTTGGCGTCGATTTGGGTTTCGATAACGTGCATGGTAGTAGTTCCTTATAGAGAGTTGGAGTCTATTGTTTATTGTCATTGAGAAAAATGTTAGCCTGAATTATTCATCAGATCAGCCACAAAGTCACTAAAGCACAAAGAATCACTAATATCTTCAATTAATTAGAAGGCTTTATGGTAATTTTGGATTTTGGATCGCGCCGATGTCAAAAACTCAATTTTTGAATAACCTTCGTGGAACTTAGTGTCTTCGTGGCTTTGTGGCGTATCTTTGAGTTTTTCAGGTTAAAGCAACTGTTCGGTAATAATCGTTTGCAACTTTTTCAGTATTTGCAAAATCGTAATGAGTTCGCTCAAATTGGTGGCGTCATATTCGGCGCTGACGCCCAAATTTTTCCCATCCAGCACCACAAAGAACCAGTTCCGGCCGACGATATAAGCGCCATAAACCGGCTTTTGATTATTATTCCGATGCTACGCAATCAGCAGGGCGCAAAGCAACTGACCCAGCGGTTCCGGCTCGTACTTCCGCTCTCGTTTGTACTCGTGAAAGCAAAAATAAGGTGTTTTAATTCGGCTGCCGAATCCTTTGGCGACCAGAAAATCGGCCACGGTTTTAAGCGAGTAATCGCCTATCTTTGCGGAAAGCTCCTTTTCAAAATATGTCCGAATTTCACCTGTCTCATACTTGATCATATTCAGCAAAAAGGCGATGAACTTCATTTTCAACTCTTCTTCATTCCAGTCTTCCACATTTTTTAGCAACCGTAGCCGCAGTTCCTCCAAAAGCAGGCGCTCTTGATCCGTGATCGCCTCATCGGTCGACAGCCAATCGTTCAATAGGGGCATATTTTCATAGATTCGCGTCAGATCAAATGTCTCGATGAGCAATTCTTTGGTCCATACTGTTTTTTTCGAGTTCTTTTCCATTGCATAATCTCCATCGGTTGTTATTTAATATGCAATCCTTATTGCGAAATGATTCAGTTTGCTCACTCATCACATCCCACATAATGATTGGAATGTTAAATTAGACATCTTTCCAAAATAAATCCGGCTGCGACGCGGCTTTTAGCCCCGTCGGGGCGGTCCGTTTGTAGAAAAGCGAACCCAACCGAACCCGGCTTTTAGCCCCATCGGGGCGGCCCGTTTAACCGCGACGACAACGGTCATGTTTCACAGGTCGCCCCGATGGGGCTTATCACAGCTATGTTTTCGCGTATTTCTCTACAAACAGCTTGCCCCTACAGGGCAAAAAAGCATAGATGAACTTGATCGAGTTTCAAAATTTAATTGGAAAGATGTCTATTGCAAACCGCGTTAAAAGATTGCGCACTCAATTCAAAATTGACCAGCCTTTAATTAAGCGCGGACGAATCAGCCCGTAAAAGTTGTGCGTCCCGGTGTAACGCCAGCCGACATGTATCCGGCAGCAACGGCACACACAAACGGACCAGCTATGCCCGGCAAACCAGGTATTGGCCAATGTCGGCTGCGTTATTTCCACACAACCGAGTACCTGTAAAAACGTAAGGATATGAAAGGTGTAGCCGGCCGGGTTGTCGAACCTGAACTCGCTGCGATCCTGATAGAAAAAGCGCTCGGTATCGTGAGCCATAGGCTCCAGACATAACGCGCATAGCCAATCATCCGGTTGGAACGGCGCCTTTTCCGATTGCGGTTCTCGCCCGGACCAGACACGGGCGCCGATATTTTCGAGGGTCAGTTGCTTGGTTGGCATTGAGGTGATCCTAACCTTAAAATTGACCCTTGCGAAGGTTAAACTTACAGCGGAAGTCAATACTTTCATGGCTGCTACAAATTTACAGGCAATAACCTTCGCAAGGGTAGCCAACGGTTATTGAGAAGTTACATTCGTCAGGCTGGTCAGAATATGATCTTCCCAGCGGCCATTAATTTGCAAATAGTCGTAGGCATAACCTTCCACCCGGAAGCCCAGCCGCCGCAACAGTTTGGCGCTGCGTTCATTGCGCGGCATGTAGTTGGCCATGACGCGGTGCAGCCCCTGTTGATCGAACATATAGCGGCAACCGACTTGCAGCGCCTCGGTCATATAGCCAAGACCTTGAGCATTTTCGGCCAGGGTATAGCCGACATGGCAGGCCTGAAAAATGCCTTGCACGATATTGGAAAAACTCAAGCTGCCGATGATGTGCGCCGGCTTCTCTTTTGGGAATAAAAACATGCGCACAGAACGACCGCCGGCAAAGTCATCGGCGCTGCGCTGCACGGTGGCCTGCCAAAAATCAGCCGTATAAAAATTAGCGCTGCGCAAGGGCTCAAAGGGCTGCAGATACGGGTCGTTTTCCCGATAATAAGCAATAATAGCGGGAACATCATCCGCTGCGGCTAATCGCAAAAAGAGGCGCGGTGTTTCAATCATCGGCGTCACCACATGGTTACGAAAAGAGCTCTGGAAAATAAGCAGGACTTGGGAAGTTGTTTCAAATTGAATGACGTTGAACGCAGCAAACGGCCTGAATCCTATCAAAAACCATTCCTTTGGAGGATGACTCAATTGCGGCTGCTTTCGATATTGTCCATCCGCTTGCAGCCGCCGAATCCTGCACCGCCAGCGGCCTCATCCCGCCGGCGAGGACGCGCTGCCACAGTCTGTCCTGAGCCTGCCGAAGGGTTGGCCGTTGCGCCGGATTTCTACTCGCTCGCTTTGGAGCTTCAATCATACTGACGAGTTTGGTTGCAGCTGACCGCGCTATGGTTTGAACGGATTGATAACCGCAATCTCTTTGATCTTGCCAAAGTGTTTGTCATTTGCCGTCACAATCGTTTGAATATTGTTTTCCAGCATGATCGCCACGAGTACTAAATCAAAAACTTCCTGCCGAAAAATTTGATAGGCTTTGGCCAGTTCCAACGCTTTCGTTACCGTCCGCCGGGCCGAATAGACCAGCTTGATTTGCGAATTCTGGATCAATTCTATCAGCTCAATGGCTTTTTCAATGCTCACCGGCTTTTGGACACGCCGAGCATCGGTCACAATCGCGTAGAATTCATACAGATTCTTGTCGGCAATGGCCGCGTCCATATCGCCGTTGAGGGCTTTTTCGACGATTTCGCGGGCCGGGAGATGGAACGGGGCGCTGGGATTGAAGGCATACACCAGCACATTAGTGTCTATCAGCGAGGTAGTCGCCATATAAATCCCCCCGATCCAGATTGAGAATTTGGCCCATATCAATTTGGGGCAACTTAATACGCTTTCGGCGCGGCCGATACTCTTCAATAAAGGTGACCAGTACTTTGGCCCGCTTCACGGACCGCGGCGCTTTGACATGCACAACGCCATTATCATAAATCGCTTCAACCGTTAGCATTTGATCCTCCGGTTTGGTTGGATGGGGGTGGTTTGCTGTTCTTTGATAGCCCACGGCGTGGTAGCGGTATTCTTCGTATTGCCCATCGCGCAAATCCACGCGGGTCATAAGCGTAACCGGCCTCGCCCGCATTCACCACATCGCCGCGGTGGTTGTAAAACTCATATTGCTGGCCATCCCCGCCTGGTAATGCCCCAAGGCAAAATAATGAATCGCCCCAGCCGAATCCTGCACCGCCAGCGGCATCATCCCGCCGGCCAGAACGCGCTGCCACAACCTGTCCTGAGCCTGCCGAAGGGTTGGCCGTTGCGCCATATCTCGGCGCGGGCGCTTCGACAAGCTCAGGACAAAGCCCTGCCGGCGTGGTAGCGGTATTCTTCGTATGGCCCAGCGCGCAAAACAATCTGGGCGTTTTTCGTGCTCAGCATGGGGCGATCCGTTTCCGTAGTTCCTCGATGGCCAGTTGTTGCTCGCGAGCACGGCCCACACGCAGGGCATCGGTCAACGCTAATAGCTCGTGCAAAAGCGGGTCGGCCAGGCAGGCGTGCGGCACGCCCGGGTGCAGCGGTTCGATGGCCTGTCCGCGCACTGAACCGGACGCGTCGGGCCAGACGACCGCCTCGTCTCCGCTGATGATCCGGTTTAACGGCGCGGCCGAATGCGCGGTCGGCACACCCCGGACGATAGGACCCGGCTGCTGGGGAAAAACGTATTTAAACCCGTGCGCCAAAAAGTCCAGCAAGGCCCCGGTCATGAGTTGTTTTTTATCGGCCAACAATCCGGCTTGCATGGATCGGTGCAACGATTCGCCCACTTCCGACGCGCTGATGCCCAGACTTTCGGCTAAATCCTTATTTTGCCAGGGACGTTGGCCAAGCGCGGCGATTTTTAGCAAGATGACAATATCCTGGGGTCGCATGCCCCGATGTTTTCGCATGGATTCCTCCTTAATTCGCAATTTGCAAATCGCAAATTAAGCCGAAATCGGAAAAAGTCAACCGTAATTTCAACCGCAGCCGAACCGATTGCGCCGTGTTTAAGCCTGCGGGTATTTTTGCGGATTTCGTTCCGGTTCATCTTCCGGTGCCTTTTTATTGGGGTTAAGCAAATATTTTGGGCTTTTTACGCCAAAACGCGCAGCCACAGTTGGCCGTTGCGCCAAATCTCGGTGCGGACGCCGCCAGCGTGGTAGCGGTATTCTTCGCACTGTCCACCCGTAAAATCCACACGGGTTAAGCGGTTTTCCGCATCATACTGAAAGCGCAAGGTGTCGGGCAGGGACAGCCACGCAGCCAAAGCCAACGTAAGGACGTTATTCGGGATTGGGTTTGTCTTCGGTTCCGGGTTCAGCCTTCTGTGTTTCCAAACGCTTGCGAACGCTGTCCGATAAAGAGCCTAGCCTGCCAGCCCAGGCCGTCGTAGGCATAGCCGCGGGTCCAGCCATCGGGATTCGTCACTTGGGTGACGCGGCTCAGGGCGTCGTATTGGTAGCGCGTGATCTGGCCGTTCACCGTCAGGCTCAGAGCGTTGCCGCGGGCATCGTAGGTGTAGAGCTGATCATGCTGTCTTCACACGTTCTTAATAGTTATTGCAATTTGAATTTCTTGATCAGCACATGCAACTTTTCGGCCACGTCGGCCAATTGCAGGCTGGAGTAGGCCATTTGCTCCATGGACGAGCGTTGCTCCTCCACGGTCGCCGCCACTTCTTCGGCATTGGAAGCGTTGGATTCGGCGATGGCGGCCACGGACTCGATGCGGCTGATCAGGTTTTTGACCTGCTCTTGCTGCGATTCGGCGGCGGTGGTAATGGATTGCACAGTTTGAGAGGCGGAAGCGATTTCGCGGATAATTTGCTGCAAGGATTGGGTTGATTCACGGATCGTGGATTGCCCTTCCGACACGGCATGTTCGACCGAGCGGGTTTGGGAGACGGCGCGTTGCGTACTGCTTTGAATTTCCTTAACCAGGGAGCTGATTTCTTTAAGCGACGAATCGGTTTGGCCGGCCAGCTTGCGCACTTCATCGGCCACAACCGAGAAGCCGCGGCCATACTCACCGGCGCGGGCGGCTTCAATGGCGGCATTAAGCGAGAGCAGGTTGGTCTGGCGGCTGATGTCGGCGATAACTTCCACAATTGTGTTGATCTGCTTGGATTTTTCGCCCAGGGCGTTGACGACGCTGGCGGTTTCCTCGGTCACCTGCGAGATGGAGCTGATGCTGGTTAAGGCGCGGGTGGCCGATTCCTGACCGGTTTTGGCCGATAAGTCGGCGTTGCGCGACGTTTGCTCAGCTAACTGGGCGCTGATGGCCACGCTGTCGGCGGCGGTGGCGACTTGTTCCGAGTTGTTCAAAATACGAGTGATGTCATCGGATTGCTTGGTGGCGCCTTTGGCAATCTCATGCACGGTGGCTGCTAATTCCTGGGCGCTGGCCGTAATCTGCTCGGCGGCGGCGGAAAGCTGCTCGGAGGTTGCCGCCACTTCATCTGCGTTTTGTAAAACGGTCTTGAAGGTGGAGCGGATTTCCGACAGCATTTCATTAAAACTGGTGATCAGAACAGCGGCTTCGTCTTTGGCTTCGATATCATCAATATGGCAGCTCAGGTCGCCGCCTTGCGCCCGCTTCATGGCCTGGGCCACGGCAATAATCGGCCGAGAAACCTGCCGCGCCACAAAATCGGCAATTAAAAAACCCAGCATGGTTGCAAAAACGCCAACAATCACGATCCAAACTAAGGCCGACCAAACAGCATCCTGCACCGGCTTTTCCTGGATGCCGATATGCACAATGCCGGAAATGACCAAAGCGTCTGCTGCCGGAATAGCCGTCCCGGATTGGGTAAGACTATCTGGAGTTGTCGTTGCGGTATCTTCCGGTGTGCTTAATGTCGAGCTGTCTGGATGCGACGCATCTCCGGCGTTTTGGCTGCGGCCCCGTGTTGGAAATGCAAAATGATACACTTTGAGGGTTTGCCCGCTTTTATTCCAGCGCGTTCGCCCTGTGTAGGTCTGCGCTTTTCCATTTTTTCCCTGGGATTTTGTCTCGGCCCACTGCCGCACCTGCTTTAGAAATTCCGGATCCGCAAAGCTTTTGGATGCGTTATTCGTCTCGTCTAAAACGGAAAAGCTACCGTCATCGAGATTGCGCTTCTCAAAAATAATGTAGGCCACGTCCGAATATTCCGTAAACTTATTACGGACTTCCGGCAGTTCGTCAAAAGGATCGCCGGTGTCAATGTGGACTTGGGCCGAAGAGGCCAGCGCACTTACAAAATCGCGGCCTTTGTTTTCCAAACTCTGAAACAGCGCGCTACGTAAAAATACAAAAAAGACAGCAGCCTGGATCGAAACGACGACGACGACGATGGCCGCAATGTAGTACGCAAAGCGCCGGCGGAGGCTTTGGTTTTGAAATACGGCGTTAAGAACAAACTTTCGAATGGTGGATAGCAAAGTGATTTGCTCCTCTTTAGGCGCGAGTCGTATTCACGAATTAGTTCTTTACGACAACGTCAAGTTTTTGCTATGCCGGTTAAGGGCAAGAAGCTGCATTACCAGAAATGGCCCTTAATCAGAATATATCAAGCTGAAATTTTACCGGCCTCAAAAAGCGAAGCCTTTCGCTTAAATAATAGGCGGAATGCTTATTTTTGTCAAGGAAATCTATCTTACCGGCAAGAAACTTCCCGCCGAACTCCAAATTTACATGGACGCCAGTTTGAAGGAAGATGCTTCCAGCATGACACCTCGGCTTTGCGCTTAACTTAATGACATCGGATAAACAGCGTCTGGAAAACTTATCCGGAGCCACAATGAATTGAATTTTAAGGCTCGGGTTAACGCCGACGCTGTTTGCTGCGCGCCTTAGAGCGGATCGTCAGGGGATGGGCCTGCTTTTCCAGAAAGGCTTGAAAAACACGGTAAAAAAAATCGCGATCCGCGTTTGTCAGCAGAGCGGTTACGTCCGCAGTTTCCAGACAGTAGGGGTAGCCGCTGCCGATGATGATCTCGGCGCGAATCACATCCATAAGCGAATCCAGCAAGCCTTCCTGATAAAGCCATAAGGGAAACTCCAGCCGGACGGGCAGGCCGGTCAGGCTCATTTTCAGATAAACAAAGGCCAGGTCGGTTTGCCAGGGCGCGGCATATTCCTGTTGAATGCCCGGACGACGGGAAATCATCACCGGCGTGCGCTCGCCGATCTGCAGGACATCGGCTAAAAGGCCGCCATCGGTCAGCGCGTCACTTGCTTTGGGGATGTGGAAATAATGGGTCATCATGCCAATTAAATCGCGGGCATGAGAGCTGTCCACATAGCCGATGACCGGGATTCGGGCGGCGTAAGAGGCGTTGAGAACCCGCGTCAGTTCGGCAATATACTCGGCTTTAGTTTCGCGCAGGCGCTCGGCAAAGGAGAGCAGAAGCGGCCCGTCATAAAAGACAACCGGCTTGGTGGATGTGGCGGCGCATGAGTTAATATATGAGACAATTTGGGCCATTTCCAACCGGGTGCGAATAAGATCAACCATTTGACCGGAAGGCTCGCCGTTAATCAATAGCCTTTGCGGCGTCACGACTTCGACGTATGTGTCCTTTTTATAGGCGGCCTGGGGTGTATGAAGATTTTCGAACCAGCCGATCTGAATGATCGCCACAGGCAGCGAATAATCGGTGGTCGGCCGAATCTGCGACCCGTCCACCGCAAATGTCGGGATGTTCAGAATGTGGTCAAAAGCCCATTGTCGGGCTTGCTGATGGTTTTGCCAATCGGCATGGAACGGGATACGAAAATCAGGATGCGCGGCCCATTCCGGCGACGGAATCGCGCCCGTCCACTCGGCCGCCAAAGCCGCCTGAATCCGGTCAAAAGGTTCACGGCCAAAATCGGTCAGCGCCAGTCGCATCCGGGAAAAACTGCTGTCCACATCCTGTTGGTAAGCGGCAAATTCGCCGGTCAGGGCGGTTAATGCGGCTTCAATTTTTTGGTGATTAAGCATACAATGGGCAATGGGGCAATGGGCAATGCGTGATCGACTACAGCTGTTCCCAGACCTGCTCTAAAAACCGGTAGCGATACGAAATGCGATCAACACGGGCGTCAAAAGGATAGTTGTTAACGGCGAAGGTAAACAGATAGGTTTTGCCGCTTTTGCCCTGCATCAGGCCGGATAGCGCCGAGACATCATTCAGTAAACCGCTTTTGGCGCGAAAAACGCCGGGTTGGTCGAAGCCAAAAGTTCTTTCCAGCGTGCCTTCTTCGCCAAAAACCGGCAGGGAAGCAAAAAAATCTGTACTCAGCAGCGGTCGTTGATAAACATAAATTAACAGCTTAAGCATAAAAGACGGCTTAACAAAATTTTCGCCATTGCCTAAACCGGAACCGTTCGTAATGTCGATTTCACTCTCCAGCTTGCTGCGGGCAAATTGCTTTAGCGCATCGACGCCGCTGTCGGGGTTGTTCATCAGGTGTGCGCCCAGAAAATAGCGCAGGCTTTCGGCGATTGGATTGGATGAGTGCACATTCATCATCCGCAAAATATCGCGCAACGGCTTGGACTCATGTGTAAACAGCATTAAGCCCCGATCTTTAAACAAGGTGTCATGAATCGGTTGCCGATCAATGGAAACCGTCGCGTCGTTAATCCCCAAAAAGTAGAGCAGCGTCAGCACGTAATGCTCGGTTGGATGGTGTACTTTTTTACTGGCCATCACCGGCTCGCGGAGATCGACGCCAACACTGCCGCTGACCGAAATTTGTGTTCGGTGCTCAATCATGCCGGCGCTTACGATCAAATTGTTGCCACTGCCGGCCACAGTCTTCGCATTGTTTTGAATTGTAAAATAGGGTCCCGGCGTCCTGACCATCACCTGGGGCGGATCGCCTAATTCTGTAGGCATCACGCTGATTTGGCAAGTGTTATAGTTCAGGCTTAAGGGCGAGATTGCCGCCTGAAAAGCACGGTCGCCGTTTTCTTTGTCATGAATAGGCCGGAACCCGTCCGGTCCGAAGAGGAAATCATCCACAACAACCCAGCGGATTGGGCCTATCCGCCGCTCTTTCAGTTCCTGGGCGATTGCTTGCACATCTTCCATAACGGTAATCGGATCGCCGCCGGCCTTGATGTAAAGCGTCTCTGCCGCAGGATCGTAGGCAAAACGGGTTGTAAAATGGAAACCGCCGCCCAGTTCTTCCAGCGACGCTAATGTAGTGATGAGTTTAATATTGGAAGCATAGGACAAGGATTTGTCCTGATTGTGGGCGTAAACGGTTTTCTTTGCTTCCACATCATAGACCAAAAAGCCTACGTTGTCCGGGGAAGCCGGTCGAAAATCCCATGCCGGCGGTAACATGCTGGCCGCAGCAAATCCGGATCGGAAAAGCAGAATTAGTAAAAGTCCAAAAAACCGCATATTATACCTCTAAAAATGAAACACGGATGACGCGAATACCACTGTTTGACGCAGATAAAGCTTTTGTAGTTGCTTAATTCGCGCACTCTTTTTTCATAACGCGGTAAACCGCTAAATTTTTTTAGCCACTGAATTCACGGAAGAACACGGAACTGTTTCTTTTTTCTTTCCGGGCCATTCCGTGTTTTCTGTGGTTATTTTCAACATTCTCGCGGATAGCGCAAATGTTGAGATGTAATTTTATAATGATTGCAGGTTTCGCTCACAGATGCGGATCATGTAATCCTGTGAAAATCCGGCAAAGTAAAGGGCCCAATTGGCGTCAGACTTTTTCTGTGAGTTTTTTAAGGCGTTGCTGTACTCACGGCGGGCTTTATCCATTTCGTTCGTTATGCGGTAAATTTCGGCTAAATGAAAGTTTGCTACCCACAGGCTTCCCTGTAAAAAGAGCGCTTTTTGAAAGACTCGCCGGGCCTCGCTGTAATCGCCCAGGTTTTTTTTTATCATCCCCAACAGCAAAAAAGCTTCGGGCCTGATATCATTAACCATCAGCACTTTTTCAAGAAAAGTCTCGGCTTGCGACATATTTCCACGATTAAAATGGATGTTGGCCAACAGCAGCCATGCTTCTTCTTCCTGCATTTTTTCTTCTAATAATTCATGCAAAACGGTCGCTGCTTCGTTGAAGCGGTTTTCGTTTAAAAACTCAATGGCTTGTTGTAATGCGTCGGTTTTTGGGGCAACGGTAAATTTTTTCGGCGCAGAGTTTGTTGACGCAGGGCTTGATGGAAATGTTGTCGTCGCTATCTCGCGCGGGGGCAACGGTTTTGGCAGCACGGCTGACATTAATGCCGGACGTATTGGCGTTGTCTTTGCTTTTTCCAGACGATCATTTTGCGGCGCGGTAAAAGCTTTGCTATCTACAGCGGGTTCGATTGGCTGGCTTATTTTTTGCAAAAAGAAAATGCTGTTACGCTCCCGTAATGAGAACGGGTTTGAGCGGTACTGCATGGTTTCGGTAGTGCCGGGCAATAAGTAGCTGGCTTCACGCAGGGTATCATAGAGCTGAACGAGGATTCTTTGATTGGTTTCCGGACGAAAATATATGGAAACATTTCGATAAAAGATGATGTCTATTTGCGTTAGGTCGCCGGCTGGAAATTCACCATTGACTAAATTCAAATGCCGGAAGTCGACCATCTGTATGATTTCCGGACGAAGCTGCCACTCATTGTCGACGGGGGAAAAATAGGTGCGAATAATGTCCGGATTGACGCCGCGAAAGGAGTTTCGGCTATAACGAGCGACACCGGCTTTTTTTAGCACCGTCATATCAATGTCGGTGCCGATGATTTGATAGGCAAAGTCGCCATAAAATTTCAGGAGTTCGTAGATAATAATCGCAATTGTGTAGGGCTCTTCACCGGTAGCGCAGCCGGCGCTCCAGATTTTGATCGGGCAAACATTTTTTTTTAGCAGTTCGGGGATCAGGTAGTGTTTGAGGAGTTCAAAATGGGCGGGTTCACGGAAAAAATAAGTCTCGTTATTTGTAATCTGATCGATCAGAAATGTCGCTTCACTTTCGCCGCGCCGGTCAAAACGTAAAAACTCGGCGTACTCGGTTATGCTGCGAAAACCACGGGTTTTGATTTTATCAACCACTTTGCTTTCAAAGATATGCCGGTCGGTTAAATGGAGTTGCAAGCCGCTGCGTTCTTCCACAATTTGACGGAATATGGCATAAAGTGGCTCGTCTATTTCCCAGTTTTTTTTTGACATTTAACACCTTAAACCATAAAACATATTGCGGGCTTTACTTGGCAAAGCGAACTATTTCATCTATAATGGCTTCAATCGAGAGAACTTTATCAACAACACCCATGTCGATAGCCGTTTTCGGCATTCCAAAAACAACACAGCTTTCTTGATTCTGGGCAAGAGTCGCGCCACTTTTCCGCTTGATTGCCAGCAGGCCGGCGCCCCCGTCACGGCCCATGCCGGTTAGGACAACACCCAAGGCGTTTCGCCCGTATGATTCGGCAACGGAGCGCATCATGACGTTTGCGGCAGGCCGTTGCCCCTCTTCTTCCGGCCCTTTTGTCAGATTAATGGCGCCATCTTTCGTGACCTCCATGTGAAAGCCGGTTGGGGCAATAAAAGCGACGCCGGGCGCAATTTTTTCACCGGCTTGAGCAACTTTGACGGTTAGCGGCGACACTCCGTTCAACCAGTCCACCAGACTTTTGGCAAAACCATCGGCAATGTGCTGAACAATCAAAACCGCGCCGCCAAAGTTGTTAGGGAGTGCGCCCAGTATTTTAGCCAGTACTTTCGGCCCACCGGTAGAGGAAGCCACGGCAACAACTTTATTGACACCGGCGCGTGACGCAACTACAGTAGGAACAATCAACGGAGCCGTTTCCTCTTTCTTTATTTTGCGGCCGGATACGTGGGTAATCACTTTGACTTTTGCGAGGAGTTTGACTTTTGAGATAAATTCTTTTTGACTCTGGCTGTTCCCCATATTTTCAAAAGTCGGCTTCTCCACAACTTCAAGTGCGCCTTTGCTCAAAGCCTGAAATGCTATGTGCGCATCTTGCTGTGAAGTTACACACAAAATCGGTGTTGGATTAAACGCCATGACATGCTCAATGGCCTCTAATCCGTCCATGCGCGGCATGACAATATCCATGGTAATCAGGTTAGGTTGATAGACCATGATTTTATCAAGCGCGTCCTGCCCGTCAATGGCCGTGCCAACGACTTCAATTTCCGGGTCTGTGGATAGAATAGTCGCAATGATATCACGCGCAAAGGATGAATCATCCACAATCATAACGCGGACTTTTTCTTTAGAAAGATTCATAACACAACCAGCCTTTATGTGAGAGAAAAAATTATTGGCTTCAATAACTCCATCATTGGGCGGAAAAATTTTCAATAAGCTCTTGCAATTCCTTGGATAAACGCTTCAGATATTCGGCAATTTCAACGGTTGTTTTGTTTGAATCTACAACCTGTCGGGTTCCATCATAAATTTCTTGCAATGCAATCACCACTTGCTCGCTGGCGGTTTTTTGTTGCTGTGTCGCCAGCGAAATCTGCCGTGCGGATTCGGCGGTCATATTGGCAGCTTCCAAAATCTCGCTCAGGCTGTTGTTCGTAACTTTTGTGTGCTCCAGACCGACCGCCAGCTTCTTGGTCCCTTCTTCGGACGAAATGGACAACTCGTTGGTTGCTTCCTGAATTTCCTCGATTTTTTGACGAATCTCCTCAGTTGATTGCATTACGCTATCAGCCAGACGCCGGATTTCCGATGCCACAATGCTAAAACGCTTTTCAGCTTCACTATCACCGGAGGACTCAATCGCGGCATTAAAGGCAATGAGCTTGGTTTGATCGGCAATGGAATTAATAATCTCCATCACTTCGCCGATTTCTTTTGACTTATTGCCCAGATTCATGATCTCCTGCGCGCTACGCTCGTTTCGCGACCAGATTTCGTTCATCTGAACCAGGGTTGCGTTAATGGCGTCCACCCCTTTACGCGCATTTTCCTGGGTTGTTAACGCGGTTTCCGCCACAAAATTTGAGCTTTCGGCAATTTGCTTGGAGGATGTGGCGACTTCTTCCATTGTTGCTGTTGTTTGATTGATGGCCGCCGATTGTTGATTCGTTGCCGAAGCTTGCGTATTAATGGAGTCCGACATCTGTTGCGCATATTGATTGATATTAATGCCGGCATTTTTTATTTTCGTAACAATATAATTTAGCTTCTCCGTCATTTGGTTAATGGAAAAAGCTAATTGGCCGATCTCATCGCGCCGATGCACTTTTACCCGCCCGCGCAAATCGCCATGTGTAACGCCGACCGTTTGAATGACCATGCGCCGAATTGGATCTGTCAAACGTTGGGCAAAAATAGCCGCGACAATAAAAGTAACGATCAGGCCCAGCAGAACGCTGACCCAGTAAACGTCCTGCAGGCGAGCTTTAATCGCCTCACCCTTCTCAATATGATTCTTTATATATTGTGCTTTAAGCACTCCAACTTGTAAAATACCAAGAGTATTTCCAGAAAGATCAAACAAGGGCGTATTGGCACAAAGATAGGGCTGGCCTTTTATACGCACAATTTCAACCAGATTCTTTTTTTTCTCCAAAACTTCGACGCCGCAAGTATATGTTGCCAGCGTTCCTAATGCCTGGGAACTATCGGCGGCAAGCAAATTCGTGGCTACAGTTACCGGTCCGGAAAAAAAGGAGACGATACTTGCCGGATTTTCGGGAAAGCAGGCTTCGATCAGCGTTTGTATCAGGGAGCTATTCGCGTGGATCAGCACACCGGCATGAATCGCGCCAATTAATTGCCCGGCCTGACTATACACCGGAACGGCTGCTTCGATAAATAAGCCTGTGGTAAGATCCGCATAGCTGACCTGATATGAATCAATTGTTGGAAAAACCTTAATAGTTGCGTTTTCTGTTGTGGCAACCCGGCTAAAAAATTTGGCGCTTTCTAAAATCAGAGAATGTGCAACATGGCCGGCTAGCGCCTCTTTGACAAGAACATGGGCGCTGTAATCGTCTGTAGACGTGGCAATCTGACGCCCATTTTTGTCCAGAACATGCAAAAAATCGAGTGGTTGTGTCCCGGAATTGCTTTCAATCCACTTTTGGATGGCGCCGGAATTAGCTTGTACAACCAAGGTTCGAAAATCGCTCAATGCCGCCAGTTGATCGAGCTGATGCTGGACGTTAAGCTGCTTTAGCTGCAAAACTTGCAAGGCCGTGTGCACATCGCTTTCAAGCTTGGTTTGGGCCAAATCAAGCCCAATTTTCTCTAATTCCAGCGGTAAATTTCCTGTTTTACTTTCGAGTAGAAAATAAAACGAAAAAAGCGGGACTAAAATGACGGCCATAAAGCCTAACATCAATTTAATAAACAATTTACGGTGTTTTAGAATATCTTCATTTGCATGCATAAAATTTTATTTGGATTGGTGGCACGGAAAATAGATTCTCAACGTAGAGTTCGTAGAAGACGAAGAGAAAAGTAAAAAAAATCAGACACTCGCTCTTTACTCAAAAGCCGGTGTACAATAGGGAGCAAGGCGCATTGTGCGGGAACAGCGCCCGCGGTGTTTCAGGTTAGAGGCGATGCATGTTTTCTTGAAAAAGTTGATTTAAATCGACAAACAGCACAACTCGATTTCTATAAAAACCGGTTAGCCAAAAAGCCGGCGAAATGAGTTTACGAACGGCTCTTGGCACGGGGCTTAAATCTTTGAGATGAAAGCGGTGGATTCCGGAAGTTTGTGAGATTTGAATTCCGTATTCACAAACCTGATATTCGAACATTAAAATTTTTGGGGAATTTTTTTTGGTCAGGGCGATCCCCAAAAAAGTGTCGATGTTAATCATGGCAAGCGGGTGAAAATTATTGTTGACCATAAGGCCGTAAGCATCGCCGCTTTTGTGCAATTCACCGGGGTCTTTGATGCCGCGAATGGTTGTAATATCGACCCCTAAAAGATGTTGGTCTGTTTCAAAGATCAGCGCTTCAAATGTGACATCATATTTGGATGCCATCGCGTTTACTCGGTAAAATTAAGATAGTTTTTGAAAATCCGGGCCACATCCAACAAGATTACATCTCGCTGAGCATAAGACGTTTTGCCGACAACCAGCGCATGAATAGATTGCGATTCCTGCACTTCAACAATTTGGCTGACCGGAATCGCCATAACTTCTTCGACCCGATCCACCAAAACACCACAAACAACACCTTGGCTATGGGTTAAAATCAGGCGGTTTTTGGGATCGGGCGCGGCCGGCGGTAAGTTAAGAATGACTTTTAAATCAATAACCGCTTCAATATCTCCACGCACATTGGTCAGGCCCAACAAATATGGCGGCGTGCCCGGCACGGGAAATATGACGTCCAATGGCAATATCATTTTAACAGATGAACCATAAAAGCCGTATAAATCACCGGCCAGATAAAAAAGCACGACTTGGATTCTTTTTTCGTCAACCTCAATAATGTCATGCGCCAGGCGGCGTTCTTCCAAAAGTTCAATGATCTTTTGATTTTTATCGATTTCAACCGATTCCATAGCGCCTCAACTGCCTTTATTCAGAAAGAAATTATGATCCAAAAGTGATTCTTTTTAAAGCAAGTTGTCCATGCTCAATTTTATTGATTAATAATAAGTTGTCAAGATAAATTGTAAATGCTTCAAAAGTGGTAACTTCTCAATAGCCGTTGGTAAAACGGAAGAGATGCCATCTTTTAAATGCATCAGTGCTTGCAAAATGCAAAATAGACCTTCGCCATTTAAAGAGGGCATCTCTGAACCAGCACTTTTTGAGAAGTTACCAACTTTGTCCGTCAGCGTCCCGACCATGGCGTGACTTCGTCCGCCGTAATGCGATATTTAATCAGTGGTGGGGCCGGGATTTTTTTCGGTCCAACTGTATAGATGCTTTGCAGTTTGGGGACAAGTTGCTCAGCCTGTTCTTTTGTGGCGCTATGAATGGTTAAAAATGGCTCATCGACCGTAACAGCGTCGCCTATTTTTTTGTGCAAAACAAAGCCGACTGCCGGGTTAATCGGGGAGTCCACCGTAGTTCGCCCAACGCCTAATTGCACACTTAACATGCCCATGGCAAAGGTGTCAATTTTTTGAATGTAGCCCGCCTGCGGATGAGTGACATCCAGCTGAACGGGGGCGACTGGCAAGAGGTCGGGGTTTTCGGCAATAGCCCGATTACCATTTTGAAGCTCTACGGTTTCCAAAAATTTAACATAACCCGACCGATCTTGAATCAGGTTTTCAATCCGGTCGCAGCCCAGCTCAAAGGAGTTTACGACACCGGCCAGCAAGAGCATTTCTGCGCCCAGGGTGATGGTTAAATCAACCAGGTCTTTTGGCCCATTGCCGCATAAAGTTTCAATGGATTCTTTGACTTCCAGGGCATTGCCCACATAGCGGCCCAGGGGTTGATTCATATCGGTGATATAAGCCACAGCCGTCTTGTTAAAGGTCCGGACGGACTGCGTCATCAGCTTCGCCAGCTCGATTGCTTTGTCTTCTTGGGCCATAAATGCGCCGTTGCCGGTTTTGACATCAAATACAAAGGCGTCTGCGCCCTCGGCCAGCTTTTTGCTTAAGATGCTCGCCGTAATCAAGGGGATTGATTCGACGGTGGCGGTAACATCCCGTAAGGCGTACATTTTTTTATCGGCCGGGGCGATGTTTTCGGTTTGGCCGATAAATGCCAATTTGTTTTTTTCAATAAACTGCTTATACTCCGTCAGGCTTAAATTGGTGCGAAATCCCGCAATAGATTCCAACTTGTCCAGTGTGCCGCCGGTATGGCCCAAACCGCGTCCCGACATCATCGGGACATGAACGCCTGCGGCCGCCACCAACGGCGCCAAAATGAGCGAAATCTTATCACCAACGCCGCCGGTGCTGTGCTTATCGACTTTTATGCCGTCTATAAATGCCAGATCGACGACTGTGCCAGAGCGCATCATGACTTTGATGAGGACGTTAAGTTCATTTTGTGAAAGGCCCCGGAAAAAAACAGCCATTAGAAATGCCGCCATTTGATAGTCTGCGACCTCCCCTTCCACAAAATTTTGGACTAAATATTTTACTTCCGCCGGGGCCAATTCACCACCGTCGCGTTTTTTACGGATAAGCTGATAGGCGTTCACTCTTCTTCTCCTTGTTTTTTTTGGGTCGCTTGTTTCAGGCCGTTTTTTTCCAATTCGGCAAGTGTGGCAGAAGCTTCCTGGGCAAAAATTGTTTGTGGGGCTAAGATAATAACACGTTCCAAATATAATTGCGCATTTTCGAAATCACCTTTAAGACCGTTTGCTATTCCGAGCAGCAGTAAAGTTCGGGGGTGATTGGGATCGAATTTGTAGGCGACTTGCAAATGGTGAAATGCCGCGGCTAAGTCGTCGGTTTTCAAACAGGCAAAGGCGGCATTAACATAGGCTTCGACAAAGGCGGGGTCATAGCCCTGGGCGGTTTCAAACATACGAAGCGCGTCGTTGTACTCGCCGGACTGTAAAAATGTCATGCCCTTATTAAAATAAAAAACCGCTTGTCCGGCATCGTTACCGGCAGGATTTGTCGCCGCCGGGGTGCTTCGGAACGAGTTCACCTTATCCTCGGCTAAATTTGTTGTCGCTATGTGCAAGTCCTGGTCTTCAAAATAGCGCAAGGCGATCCAAAACAAGTTCATTAATACAAAAACAGCCACCAACCCGCTTAGTAAAAAAAGGATTATCTGGGGTGAACTCCGGCGCACTTCGGGGGCTAATTCCTGTGATGGCCTCAGGGCCTGCGCCATTTGCGCGGCTTTCTGATGGTCGGCCATTTGATTTTCAGCCATCTTTGCGTACCGTTTCAAGTCGGGCGATGGCGCCTCTGCGGATAGCGATGGATCTATCGGATTAATCGGGTCTTGCATCCAACAAGCCTTTGCAGTATAGGCGTGTGCAAACGGTAATAAATTGCAAACTGTATTTTAACACTTTTTTGACCCTGCCGCAATGTCAATTCATAGTCGCCCGTTTTCCAAATAAAAAAAGCCGCCTATCGTTGGACGGCCTATATAATTTATAATTTGGTAAATATCAAGAACCGACCAGATTATTCCCGCGTGTGCGGAATTGTACACAAAAAACGCACGCAATTGCGAAAATCCGTCTGATTTGAGTTTCTTGGAAGACGCTTTTTTGTCATCGCAAATCCGTTGCGTTTTGTCCGATATTTGTTTATGTTGTTTGCCGAAAAACTGTCTGCGCTGAATGTCCAAATCACCTTATTAACGTATCCAATCCCGACCGACGCGGTCATGGTCACTTATCAAATAGGAGCGCTCATGAATCCCCTGTTAGAAACTTTCGATACACCGTATGAAACCGTGCCGTTTCACAAAATTCAGCCGGAGCATTTTTTGCCGGCGCTTAACGCCTCCATTGTCGCTGCCAAAGCTGAAATCGAGGCGCTTAAGCAGAATCCGGAAGCGCCGTCGTTTGAAAATACGATTGTGCGTTTGGAGGAAATTCCGGATCAATTCGGCCTGATTGCCGGTGTTTTTCATTCGCTGCGCATCTCGGAATCCAACGATGCGCTGCGCCAAATTATGGTCGAGTTTTCTAATCTGTCTACTGAATTTGGCAATGACATCAATTTGGACGACGCGCTTTTCCAGAGAGTTAAGGCGGTATACGATCAGCGGGAAGCGTTGCAATTGAACAGCGAGCAGACGCAATTGCTCGATAAAACCTACAAAAACTTTACGCGGAATGGCGCACTGTTAGCGCCGGCTGACAAAGAGAAATTGCGCCAATTAGACCAGGAGCTGGCCAGATTAGGGATGGATTTCGGCGAAAACGCCCGTCAATCACAAAAGGCGTTTGTCATGGAAATTGATAATGAAGCCGACCTGGACGGTTTGCCGGAAAGCGCCCGTCGAGCCGCGGCGGAAGCGGCCAAAAAGCGTGGCAAGCCCGACAGATGGATTTTTACGCTGGATCGCTCCAGCGTGGTGGCTTTTATGCGCTATTCCAGCCGCCGGCATCTGCGCGAGAAGATGTATCGGGCCAACACTGCCGTGGCCTATCAAGATGCCTTTGACAATCAAGAGAATCTTAAGATGATTATTACGCTGCGCCATCAGCGAGCCAGGCTGCTTGGCTATGCCACCCATGCCCATTTCGTGCTGGAAGAACGTATGGCGCAAAAGCCGGAAACGGTGATAAAGTTTTTAGATCAAATTGCCGCCGCCGCGCAACCGGCAGTCGCCGCCGAGCTGGAAGAGCTGCGCCAATTGCAAAAAAAGCTGGATGGTATTGATGAGCTGCAAAAGTGGGACTTGTCCTATTACAGCGAAAAGTTGCGCCGGGAAAAATATGATCTTGACGAAAACCTGGTGCGTCCGTATCTGGAGCTGCAGCGGGTGTTGGACGGCGTTTTTACAATCAGCCGTATTCTATATGACCTGTCCTTTAAAAAGCTGACCAACATCCCGGTTTATCATCCGGATGTGCAAGTCTACGAAGTGCACGATGAGAAGCTTGACAAATATATGGGCCTGGTTTATTTGGACCTGTTCCCGCGTGACGGCAAAAAAAATGGCGCTTGGTGCGGTGATTTTAAAGCGCAGTGTGTCCGTAACGGCAAGGATCTGCGGCCCCATATCACCATTGTCGGGAACTTCACCGAACCCGTCAGCGGCCAACCCACTTTGCTGCCGTTGGATGAAGCCCGCACGGTTTTTCACGAATTCGGCCATGCGCTGCATCATTTGATGTCGGAATGTACTTATCAGACGGTTTCCGGCACTAATGTCAAATGGGATTTTGTCGAGTTGCCGTCCAAGCTGATGGAAAACTGGCTGCGGGAAAAAGAATCGCTGGATATGTTTGCCGCGCACTACCAAACCGGCGAAAAAATGCCCGTGGAATTGCTGGAAAAACTGCAAGCCAGCTCGACCTTTGGCAAAGCCGACTTGATTATGCGCCTGGCCACCTACAGCTATCTGGATCTGGCCTGGTATACGGCCGACCCAGCGACAATTACCGATGTTGCCGAATTTGAGAAGAATGTGCTCAAACCGTTTCAACTCCTGCCCGATGTGCCAAGTTCTACCATTAGCTGCTCGTTTTTGCACATCTTTCAGGGTGGCTATTCCGCCGGCTATTATAGCTATATGTGGTCGGAAGTGCTTGACGCCGAGGCATTTGAACTTTTCAAAGAAAAAGGCATCTTCAGCAAAGAAGTGGCCGACAGCTTCCGCCATCACATTCTTTCCAAAGGCGGCACGGATGACCCGCGCTATATGTACGAGCGCTTTCGCGGCAAAGTCCCGACGATTCAGCCATTCTTGAAGCGCGCCGGTTTATAATAAGGAATAGAGCACGCGGGGAGAGGCGAACGCGATTATAAAAAGACCCGACGGATTATAAAAATCCGTCGGGTCTTTTTATATAGAGCGGTCGGAACCATGTGGTCGTAAAAAACAATATCGTATATCGTATAGCGTAGCCGATATTTTTTAGAGACAAGAATTCAAACGCCTTGAACGCATTCTTCGCCCAAAAACAGTCGGGCATCACGGGTGATCGCCTCAACCATGTCGCTGAAAATGAACTTATGCACCGGATATAGGCTGTACCAATAAAGCACACCCAGCAAGCCCCGGGGCGCAAACAGCGCTTTTTGAATTATTCGGGTGCCGTTATTTTCCGGGAAGACTTCCCATTGAATCCAGGCCTGGCCCGGCACACGCATTTCGGCGCGCAGTAGCAGCCGCCGGTGTTCGTCAATTTCTTCTACCCGCCAAAAATCCAGCGCCTCGCCCGGCAAAAGCGCTGTGGGGTGCCGCCGCCCCCGTCGCAGACCGGGTCCGCCCGCCAGCTTGTCCAGCAGGCCGCGAATTTCCCACGCCCAACGCCAGACTAACCAGCCGCGTTTTCCGCCCAGACTGCAAATGCTTTTGAAAACCGCTTCCGGCGGGTAGGCCGTGTGAATGGATCGCACTTCGCTAATCAAGCCTTCTTCGTCGGTAAGCGCGTAGGTGGGCCGGTCGCCTTGCGCACCGCTCCAGCGGGTCACCACATTGAGCTGGCGGATACGCTCCAGGGCCAGTTTGAGCGCTTGCCGGTAAGGCATCGGCTCAATGGTTGGGAAAATTTCACGGGCGCGGGTTGTGTCCGCCACAACAGGTTTGTTAATGCCCTCGATGAGCGGAATGGCCAGCGAGGCCGGAATAGGCGTCAGCAAGGTAAGCCAGCGGGCGGCAATGCGCGGCGGCAGGAATGGCGGGAAAAAAACAAAGCGGCGTTTCATCAGTTGCCGCTCATCCGCGTAGTCTTCAATCATTTGGCGAAAGGTCAGCCGATCCGATCCGACTTCGACCACGCCCAGCGGTTCGCGCTCGTACGCGGCCAGTAAGTATGACAGAATATCGCGAATGCCGATGGGTTGAACTTCGTTGCGCATCCAGGTAGGAGCCAAAAAGATAGGAATGCGCTGCGTCAAATAGCGCACTAATTCAAAGGAGGCCGAGCCGGAACCGATAATGGGGCCGGCGCGGAACTCGGTAGTCGGCAAGCTCTCACGCAGGACGCGCCCGACTTCGGCCCGGCTGCGCAGGTGATTTGACACCTTCAGACCGGCTGGCAGCAAGCCGCCTAAATAGATGACATGCTGCAGATGCCGCCCTGCATCGACAAAGTTGTGCACAGCCAGGCGATCCAACTCAACAAAATCCGGGCCATGATACATGGAATGTATCAGATAATAGGCGGTATGGATGCCGGCCAGGGCTTTTTCTAATGTTTCCGGGCGGGTTAAGTCGCCCTCGCGAATTTCGACAGATTTTTCCCAGGGCCGGCCAACAATACGGCGGGTGTCACGGGCCATCACCGCTACGTTGTAGCCTTTTTCCAGCAAAGCCGGCACCAATCGCCCGCCAATATAGCCGGTTGCGCCAGTAACAAGGATCATACGCTTCTCCTGTCGGTCAAAAAAACGCGCCTGGGTTGCACGAGCTGTAAGGCGAGTACGCCAATAAGCCGAAACAGCGGAACGCGGAAGCGCCTATCGTTCCGTGCCGTGTTTGAATTTGCCGGTTATTTTGGCCATAAAAAGCTGCGCGGCGTCCTGGTCAAGCCCGGTGATGCGGGCAAGGAATTTTTCCGCAGCCTGGTTTTTAAGGATCAAGACTTGTTTTCCGTGCCAACAAATATGAACGACGCCGTTTTTATGCGCCCGATAGGTAAATACGCTTTCCGGTGAATGATGCTCGTACATAATTGCTCGGTCTCAATCTACTGTTAGACATAAATTCGGGTGAACTTTTTCGACGATCAAAACCTGACGGGTTTCCAAAACCCGTCAGGTTTGAATTTACACAAATTTATGCCGAACAGCACTACAGTCTAACTGCCTATTTTTCGGTCCGAATAATCGGCAGGGTAAAGGTAAAAATGCTGCCGGCGTTGAGAATACTCTCGACCTTGACTTTGCCGCCGTGCGCCTCGACATAACGCTTGACCACAAACAGGCCGTGCCCGATGCCGTCCGACACATCGATTTTGGCTTTGCGGATTTGATAAAAAGGCCGGAAGATATTGGAAAATTCGGTTTTGGGGATACCCACCCCGCTGTCCCGGACGGAAATAATGACATGACCGTAGTCGGTTGCCGCGCCATTAGTGGAGCTCTCATCCATATCAATCGTAAGTTCGATGGAAAGCCGGTCAGACGGAGAATATTTAATGGCGTTGCTGAGCAGATTTTCGGTCACTTTTTGGATGCGATCAGCATCAGCGCTGATATAAACCTTGCCAAGTCGCTCCGATAAAAACGTGTTATATTCAAAAGCGCTGCTGCCATAACGATCCGTGATCATCAACTTAACCATGACATTAATATCATTCAACATGTTGGTAAATAGCTCATGCGCATTAAGTTCGGTAAAGTTAAACTGCTCTCCTTCGCCTTCCAGCCGCGCCACAGACAGCAGCTCGTCCACCAATTTTAGCTCCCGTTGGGCCGACTTAATGATCTGCTTGAGAAACATTTTGCGATGTTCTTCGGAAACCTCGAAATCGAGCATCATTTCGGAATAACCGATAATTGGCGTCAAAGGCGTACGCAGTTCATGGCTGATGGCGTTGAGAAAGTGGGACTTGGCCCGCTCTAACTGCTGATATTCCGTTATATCGCGGAATACCAGCACCATGCCCATCAGGTGACCGTCGGAATGATAAATCGGGGCCGAGTTTTCCGCCACCCAGTAAACGCCGCCGGTCCGCGAAATCAGCTGGGCATAATCTACATAGCTGATTTGATCTTTGGTCCGCAGCATCATTTCAAAGGGGTCGGAGCGGGCCTGCCCTGTTTTTTCAGAAATTGTACGGAAAACTTCGCCAATCGGCCGCCCTAAAGCGTCCATCTCGACCCAGCCGGTTAAATTTTCGGCTGATTTGTTAATCAGGACGATGCAACCCTGCATATCCGTGGATATAACGCCCTCGCCCAGGGATCGCAAAGTAACCGTCAGGCGTTCTTTTTCATGCGCCAAAGCGGCTTCGGCCATTTTTCGGTCGGTAATATCCTCGCAAATCGTAACAATACCGATTGGCTCACCGTCATCATCGACAACGGCGTCAGACCATAAATGCACCGGAAATAAGCTGCCGTCGCGACGGACGTTCGCGCTCTCACGTCGCCAACTGCTCATGCTTTTGACTTGCTCCCATTTTAACGAGCGCCGCGATTCGGATGGCGCAAAGACATGCGAATGACTGCCGGTTAATTCCTCGCGCGTATAGCCGTGCATTCTGGCGTCAGCCGGGTTGCTATAAATGATTCGTCCATTTATATCGGTAATCGTAACGCCGATTTGCATGGTTTCGACTGCTTTTTTTAGCTGAAGAAGCGTTTCCTTATCTTCTTTTTGGCGGGTAATATCTTCTTTAACAACAAGATAGTGGGTGATTTGGCCGTTTGTATCATGAATAGGCGTGATGAAAACCGATTCCCAATAGAGCTCGCCGTCTCTATGTTTATTGCGAATCTCGCCCCGCCAGTTATGACTGATGCCCAGCAATTCCGGCAGCTCATTGTTTTGCTGCGCTGGAATAGGCACCAGATTGAGAATGCTGCGGTACTGTCCTACAACATCATGCTTGGTGTAGCCGGTCCATTCCGTTATTTTCGGATTGATGTACTCAATAATGCCATCGCGGCTCATGATAATCATGCCATTTGGGCTTTGCTCGATGGTTAGAGAGAGCTTACGAAGCTCGTCTTCGATGCGCCTGCGCTCCTGCATTTCTTGCTGAAGTTCACTTGCTTTGGTCTGTAGACGCGCTTCTAAATCATGACTACGCTCTTCCAGCTCCCTGCGCGCTTTTTGTAAATTGTCGACCAAATCGCTAAACGAGCGCGACAGATAACCGATTTCTCCCCGCATTTCGTTCGAAGCAGGTGGGGATAAATCACCCCGGACAATTCGCTCCATCATCTCGATCGTCATGCGCAAAGGCCGGGTCACAATCGTGCTGATAATATATGCCCCAATAATGCCGATTAAAAAAATGACAGCGCAAAGATAAGCAATTGTTTGGCGGATTTTGGCGATCTGGATATGGGCTTCGTGCAAGGAAAAACCGATCCGCAACCAACCGATGGTGGACGGGGAAGTTTCCGGGGGCGATTTAATTGCGGTTTGGATAACGTAGGTTTGACCGTCGCGAGAAAGACCTTCGGACTCACCGGCAAGCTCACCGGCAAGGCCGGCTAACTCGCCATGATGTTCTAAAAATGTGTCGCTATTAACATTGCGAACGCTATAAAAAGCAAGATCGCTATCGCCTTTAATTTGGGCCAGCGCTCTTTCGCATGCTACCGGGTCTTTAGAAAAAAGTGAAGAACCGACGCTAAATGCGGCCATATCGGCTATGCTGCGCGCCTTGGTCATCAGTGCGGAAATGACCTGTTTTTCCATCGCCGCCGGGAAGTAAATATAAATAAAGATCGAAATGAACCCGATGACGAGGGAAATCAATATCGTCAGGCGATTGCGGATCGTTAAAGAATCTCCGGTTTTACCGGTCTTATTTGATAAAGCGTTTATTTCATTCATTCAGTGGGATCACACAGGGAGTTGAAAATCGAGTCTTTAGCCGTCGGTACAAAATTACACCCAACCATTTGCGTTATCCGCAAGAATCTTAACCGCATAGTTCACAACGTTTAGCATCCAAACGTTTTCCGCCGCGACGGGTCCGTTAGCATTGTCATGATACAATAATCCATCTTTCCTTCTTTTTCAATAAAAATAATGTGTCCTGACCATGTTATTCTTCGAACGGGCTATACGCCGGTATGCCCAAATCCGCCTGCCCCTCGGGCGGTTATCGCCAGCGCATCTACAAACGCCCATTCGGCGCGCACAACCGCTTGGATAACCATTTGGGCAATACGATCGCCTCTTTGAATCATAAAGACTTCTCGCCCGTGATTAATCAAAATAACCTGAATTTCCCCCCGATAATCGCTATCCACGGTGCCAGGCGCGTTGAGAATTGTTACGCCGTGCCGAAGCGCCAGACCGCTCCGTGGCCGAATCATGGCCTCGTAGCCTTCGGGTAGCGCAATGGCAATCGCAGTCGGAACCGCGGTGTATTCACCCGACTTCAGACTTAGTGGCGTGGAGATCGCAGCCACCAAGTCCATCCCGGCGGCGCCGGGCGTCATATACTTCGGCGCCGGCAGTTCGCGGCCATGAACCAGTTGCATGATTGGAATTATTACAGTACTCATGGATACTATCCTTTTTTTGTTTTTTAAAAATGACCCGTCACTTACTCAGATTTAGCCCCTGAATAATTCATAAACGCAAGAGACGCAAACGGCGCAAACGGCGCAACCGCTTGATTTGTTTTAAATTAGCTGAACTTTAAAAGATCGGGTTGTCTCACAATCCATTTTTCAGATATAAATTCGCAACTTGCGTCTTTAGCGTCAATTGCGACGTTTGCGTTAAGATTTGTGAATAATTCAAGAGCCGCAATAATGTACAAAAATAATGGCTTTGAGGCGTATCTTTAAATTCTTCAGGTATCAGACCTCTCCGGCATTCCATAAATTATAATCGTTTTCCATTGACAAAACAAGCTGCCTCTTATAGTGTACACTTCTAAAAGTGTATATATTTTTGCATGACATAAGTAATGGTTTAAATTCTCATGAGTGAAAGGATTTGAAGTTGAAGCGAAATTTTCTTTTGATTCTCGCCGGCGTTATTTTTTTCCTGTCGTACGTTATGAATCCTGCCGTAGAGCTGCTGACCGATTTCTGGTGGTTCGACGCTCTTGGTTATGCTCCGGTTTTTTGGCAAATGTTAATGGGACAGTTAGGGGTATACGCTGCGATTGTCACCGGCATTTTTATCGTGTTATATCTAAATGCTTTGATTGCCGTGAGCCAAACACAGTTGGACACCGACAATTTCGATCAGGTTTTTCAGGAAAACGCGGCGCTTTTTCGACGCTATTTCCAAGGAGTTCTGGTTGTAGCCTGCATAGCAATCGGTCTGTTTTTAGGCCGAATCAGTTTAGATCAATGGCTGGACTTCCTGCAGTTTTTTCATCAGCAGCCGTTTGGCCTTGAAGACCCGCTGTTTCATAAAGATGTTGGGTTTTATGTCTTCAGCTTGCCGTTTATAAACCACATTTTGGGTTGGCTATCGGCTATCTTGTTTCTGAGCATGCTCGGTTCGCTGGTCGTTTATTTTTTACGGGGGGCTATTTCATCATTTCGGAACCGGTTTTATTTTTCCGCGCGGGCCCGCAACCATCTTTTCGTGCTGGCAATGTTGTTTTTCGTACTGAAAGCCGTCAGCTATTATTTCGAACGCTATGGCCTCCTCTATTCACATCGTGGTGTCGTTTATGGCGCCGGTTATACCGATGTGCATGTTATGATGCCAGGCTACTATTCGCTGATAGCGCTGGCCGCCATCGCTGCGTTAGCTTTTCTATCCGGTGTGATGCGACGGAGCTGGCAATTTCCTGTTCTGGGGCTTATTTTTTTGATGGCCGGTTCTTTTTTAGTCAACAGTCTCGCGCCGGGGTTATACCAAAAATACTTTGTTGAACCCAACGAGATCACCAAAGAAACACCGTATTTAACCAGAAACATTGAGTTTACCCGTAAAGCATACAACCTTGACACAATCGAAAGCGCAGATTTTCCGGCGGAAGAAAACCTGTCGCGCAATGATCTGCAAGCAAATTCGCTAACCATCGATAACATTCGACTGTGGGATTGGGAAGCTTTGCAGCAAACCTACAGTCAGCTTCAGGAAATCCGCTCCTATTATACCTTTAAAGATGGTGATGTGGATCGTTACGTACTGGATGGGCGCTATCGTCAGGTTGTATTATCGGCGCGCGAGCTAAATTATAAAAAAACAACCCAGGTCGCACAAACCTGGATTAATCAGCACTTTCAGTACACGCACGGCTATGGCATCTGCGTAAGCCCGGTCAATGTTTTTACGCCGGAAGGACTGCCCGAATTTTTTGTCAAAGACATCCCGCCGGTAGCATCTACGGTCGATCTGGAAATCAAACGGCCGGAAATTTATTTTGGTGAATTAACCGAAGGTTACGTATTTGTCAAAGGAGACGGTATTGAGGAATTTGATTATCCCAAAGGCGATACCAACCAAATGGCGGTCTATGCCGGTAATGGCGGGACGCCGACCGGCTCCTGGCTACGCCGGCTGGTTTTCGCTCTCAAATGGCGGGAATTAAATCTCTTATTTACCGGGCATATCGGCAGCCAAACCCGGGTCATGTACTATCGGGAAATTAAGGAGCGCGTTACAAAAATCGCCCCCTTCTTGCAGCTGGATTCGGACCCGTATCCCGTTATTGCCGATGGCCGGATTTTCTGGATGCTGGATGCTTATACGATGACCAACATGTTTCCCTATTCGCAGCCGGTAAATTTGTCTTCTACCATAGACTCCTCAAAAGTATCCCGTCCGAATTATTTACGAAACTCCGTCAAAGTTATCGTCGACGCCTATGATGGAAAAGTCGATTTTTATATTGCCGACCCAACCGATCCGATTATCCGTACCTATGACAGCCTTTTTAAAGGGTTGTTTAAGCCGATTTCGGAAATGCCCGCATCATTATTTGCCCATTTGCGCTATCCGCAGGACTTGTTCAAAATTCAGTCGCAGCGGTTAGCCGTTTATCACATGGAAGACTCGCAGGTTTTTTATAACAGAGAGGATATGTGGAATGTTCCTAATCTGCGCCCCACGGAGCCGGGTTCCGGAGAACGGCTCAAAGAAACTTCGCGCGAGCCGACAACAGGGGCAATGAGTAGCTATTATATGATCTTGAAGTTGCCCGGCAAGCATGAAGCCGAAATGATTCAAATGCTGCCGTTTACACCGGCTACAAAAGATAATATGATTGCCTGGTTTAGCGCACGCTGCGACGGAGAGAACTATGGAAAACTTTTGTTGTATAAGTTTCCAAAGAAGAAGCTGACTTATGGACCGATGCAGGTGGGAGCACGGATCGACCAGGATACCGAAATTTCCAAGCTGATGACCTTGTGGAGCCAAAAAGGCTCGAAAGTCATTCGTGGCAGCCTGTTGGTTATCCCGATCGAAACCTCAATTTTATATGTTCAGCCGGTTTATTTAAAAGCCGAATCCAGTCAGATGCCGGAGTTAAAGCAAGTCATTGTGGCTTATAGCAATCGGGTCGTTATGCGCAATACGCTGACCGATGCCTTGCGGGATGTTTTTGGTGAAGCGTCCGCGGAAGCGGCTTTAGCCAATCTGACGACGGATAGCGAAATGGCCGCCTCAACCCCGTCTGCCGGCGACGAGGCGCTTATGGCACATGATCTGGCCGTCAAAGCCCGCGCCCTTTATGAATCGGCACAGACTGCGCTTAAAAATGGGGAATGGGCGGTTTATGGCCAAAAAATGAACGAATTGGCGCGAGCGCTCGCCCAGCTGGAAGCAAAGACCCAATCGAAAGAATAATCTGACACGCAAACGGAAGTTTGCTATTACGCTTTTTAACCGGGGAATACGGGCTTTCAATCCGAAATCCGCATTCCCAAATCTGCAACAGAAAGGGGGTTTCTATGAAAAAGTTACTTTTAACCGTAGCCGTTTCATGGCTTAGCCTGACTTTAGCCTCGGTTGGACAATCCACCGAGGAGCGGTTAGACAATCTAAAACAGGGCGTGGCTTTGGAAAAAGACGCCGAGGGTGACGCAAAGCTGCCGCCTATTAAAGATTTCCGTGACAAAAATGAGCGCCCGCCATTAACCAATTTGGGTATGACTGCTATTGAGCGCGCCGCCGCCGACTCGCTTAAGCCAAAATCGTTGCAAGATCGCCGCGGGTCGGGTCAGCCGGTGATGACCAACATGCAAACGTATGAGAAGACCAGGCAAGGAGAAGTTCGCTACTTAATGTCCAAAGGGGTCGATTTGCGCGATGCCGAATTTGTGCTGGAGTTTGATTTGCCGGAAGTGCCGCAGCAGGATCGCAAAATAGTTTATTCCTTTACGCCGAATAGCCGGCAGCAGAAGCACATCAGCACGGTGGCCCATATTCAAGGCCTGCCATCGGCGGATAAGGTGGCGCAACTGCAACTGTGCCTCAGTCAGCGCCTGATTAATCAATTTACGCTGGATTACTACCGGCAATGGGTGGAAGGCGAAACAAAACAGCCGGTTCCCCCAACAGACGGCGTAGTCAAAGATTTGGAGAAGCGGATCAGCGATAATACGGCCTGTATCGAGAAGCTGACCGATGAAGTAACAGAGCTGGATGTTGTCAACAGTCAGCAAAAATACGCGCCCCAGGCCGTCAAAAAGAATGACGAGCCCGCTCCGGACGCGAAAAATCCGCCGCCTGCCCAGCCGGCGCCCCAACATTAGTCTGAATTATTCATCAGTGCTTTCGTGCTTTTGTGACGAGTCGTGAATTTTTTCAGGTTAGAAGTGTTAGATTTTAGCACTTGATGATTTTGGTAGCCCGCTTTCTGTCCCGAAAGCGGGCTTCTGCGTTTGTGAGGATAAAACCCAAAGGGGCTTAGCCTGAATTATTCACCACAAAATACACGAAAGGTTTGTGAATTAAAGAGTTGCGTAACTTGGCCAGACAAAATTCAAAATTTTGCCGTCACACTCTGCAATCCTTTATTTTCGTGTCCTTCGAGTAGTTCGTGGTTACTTCATGAATTCATGAATAACTCAGGTTAGCCCAAGTTCCGCGCTGTGGTAGCCGGATCCTTATTTCATGCGGGTCGGATTCGGGAGGCAGCACAAAATTGGCAAAAATACGTATATATCTCCTTTAAGTATGATGCGTTATGCTGAGAAATTGCTTCTATTAAAGAGTTTTTGTTACGCGAAAGTCGGGTTAGAGTTGTAAACCTTACACCAACATTCGGGCAAGGGCAAAAACTTGAACAATTGTGCTCAATCCGTAAAAAAGTAGCGTACAACAAAAAACCCGTTGGATTTTGCTTGTCCAACGGGCCTTTTTTTAGTATGATTTGAAGGTCTGCAATGCAACATTTCCGGACGTTCATTATAACATAAGCATTCGTTAATGGCGAATGATCTAAAAATGTGGTTGCATCGTGCAGTACCATAGGGCTGAAAAATTACCTCCACATTAGGCACAGGATAGAGCGCATTAAGCCATGCGTCATGCTTCAGTTACGTTTTTCCCTTCCCCCAGACAAAAACTCTGCAACTGATAAAAGTTATAACACGTCTGATGTGGAATGATTTAACAATTCAATAAAATTGTAAGGTGTTGATAATATATAAGTTATGAATTTTAGTCTGCTTTTGGCTCTGAGAAAAACCGCTTTTATACCGGTTTAGGTTAGCCAACGTTGCGGGCTGTTACCCAAAATTTGAAACTTTTAGGGCAATTCAAAAACCAGCAAAATTCGTAACATTTTAATTTTCAATAAGTTACATGCTTATACGCATTGTCGAATCATTTCACATCAGACGTATAACATCAAATGGAACAAAATTACCGCCTTTCCTTCACTGCTGGCTCTTTATTAGCTGTTGAGACATTAAAAGTCGCTCAGTTATATAATACGTTGGGGGATTGGGACAAAGTTCTAACTGCGGAGCTTGATGAAAAAATCCTTCAAAAAAACAAGCTTGCGTCTAGCAAGCGTCAGTTTCGTGAGATCAGGTTTAGATTACAAACCCTAACTGATGAATGCCTGGATTATTTGCCGCGTGCTACGCCTAATGATCAGAACGCAATTATCCTGCTAGCAAATCTTAAAACCTACGCATTCATCTACGAGTTTATCATCGAAGTGCTGCGACCAAAGCTGCTCGTATACGATGATATCTTGCGTGATTCGGATTACTTCTCATTTTTTGAAAGTAAAGCCAATTTGCATCCTGAGCTAACTGAATTATCGGATAGCACCAAAGGCAAAATCCGACAGGTGCTGTACCGGATTTTGGCGGAAAGCGGTTTGCTGGATTCTGTAAAAGCAAAAAATATCCGGCGGCCAACTTTGAGTCCAAAAGTAGTCGAGTTAATCCGGCAGGACGATCCCAAATGGTTGAAAGCTCTCCTGGCATAAATCCTAAATTACAGAAGGTTGTAATGTGAATAGAAACGACTTAGACAATCATTTTGACGCCTTATTTCAAAAAATGAGATCCCAAGCTTTTCTGAAGATGGAATCATTGGGAGGCGAGGTGCCTTTTTTCATATCTACCTACAGCCCTGAGTTTGAATTTGAGGTTAACAAATATATAAACGCGTTAAAGAATAGACTGAATGCAGCCGGGGTGGGTATTCATATCATTGATCTATACGATACAGCGGTCTCCATTTTGGAGAACCGCCAAATTTTGGATCGCCTGCTGGAAAAGGAAGGTAAACTAAAAAAAGACCTGTTCCTTAAACAGCTTGTAAGCCTGTTAGACCCGGGAAAAGATATTCGCCCATTTATCACCGCCGAACTGGAAAAATCAAACGCAAAGATGCTGTTCCTAAAGGGAATCGGCCGCGTTTTTCCTTTTATCCGCGCCGAATCTTTACTCAATAATTTACATTCATCCATTAAAAACATCCCGGTTATCATATTTTTCCCCGGTCAATATCAAGAGAACAAGCTTTATCTATTTAAAAGAGAGCGCGAATCTGGAATCAAAGAACCTTATTATCGGGCATTCAATTTAGACGAATTCAAGGTTTAAGAAGGAGATGCAGAAATGAAACTTCACAGCATGTTTAGCAGAGACATTGCGCGTTCCATTGAAGGAGTCATCAAAGCGGATGATGAGTCCAATTTAGTACAGGAAGTAGACGAATATATTATCACCAAAGAGTTGGAAAGAAAACTCGATCCTTTTTTCGGTATGTACAGCGGTTCGCTGGGAAAACAAACCAGTAACTCTCAGATTGGCATCTGGATTTCCGGTTTTTTTGGCTCTGGAAAATCGCACTTGCTCAAAATGCTGTCTTATCTGCTTGCCAATAAAGTGATTAATGCGGAATCGCTGATTAACGTGTTTCTTAAAAAACTTCCTCCCGATGATTTTGAGTTAACGGCCAACATCGCAAAATTGGCCCAATTTCCAAGTCAGACAATCCTCTTTAATATCGAGCAAAAGTCCAACAAGTCGGGCGAAGTGCTGCCGGTTTTTGTAAAGGTATTTAATGAGTTACGTGGATATTATTCCGGTATGCCCTTTGTGGCAAACTTTGAGCGAGATTTGGATCAGCAAGGACTGCTGAAGGAATTTAAAGATGCCTACCAAACTGCCAGCGGAAAAGATTGGAATAAAGGCCGGGAAGAGGCGTTGCTTGAAAGCGACACCATTGCCTCGGCCCTGCAACGTGTGAAAGGGATTCCCTACGAAGAAGCCCTGGAAATCATGCCCCGCTATGAGCAAAATTATCAAATTTCTGTGGAAGATTTTGTCAACCAGGTGAAAGCCTATATTGGCCAGCAACCCCCCAACTTCCGCCTGATTTTTTGCGTGGACGAGATCGGCCAGTATATTTCCAATGATCCCAAGCTGATGCTCAACTTGCAAACCACCGCCGAAACCCTGGCCAGCAAGTGTCAGGGACAAGCCTGGCTAATCGTCACCTCGCAGGAAGATATAGACACGATGGTCGGCGATTTGACTGCCAAACAGGCTCACGATTTTTCGCGCATTCAGGCCCGTTTTCCGACCCGGCTGGACCTGTCCAGCGCCAATGTGGACGAGGTCATTCAAAAACGACTTTTGGATAAGACCCCGGAAGCGAAACATCCCTTGAAAAACCTGTACGTGCAGGAAGGCGATAACCTGAGAACCATGTTTCATTTTACGGATGGCAGTCGCCAATATCGCGGCTTCTTGGATGACACCCATTTTGTCAATTGCTACCCTTTTGTGCCCTATCAGTTTGATCTGTTTCAAAGCGCCATTCGGGGCTTGTCAAAGCATAATGTCTTTCAGGGCAAACATCTGTCGGTGGGTGAACGCTCCATGCTGAGCGCTTTCCAATGGGTGGCTAAAAAGATCGCTGACGATGAGATGGGTCGCCTGGTCGCCTTTGATCAGATGTATGACGGTATCCGCACCACCATGCGCAGCCAGATTGCCAGCTCGATTATTCAAGCGGAAAACCAACTCGATCCCTTTGATGTCCGCGTTCTTAAGGCGCTTTTTATGGTCAAATATGTGCAGGAGTTTAAAGCCAGTGCCAGAAATATCTCTATCCTGCTGATTCAGCATATCAATGAGGAAATCTTGCCTCTGGAACAAAAGGCCCTGGAAGCGCTCAATCGCTTGCGCCAGCAATCCTATGTGCAGGAGTTGGGCGGCGTCTATGAATTCCTGACCGATAAAGAGCGGGATGTGGAAAATGAAATCAAGGCAATGGAACTGGACCCTGCTACAACAAACAGTTTATTGTCCACAATTATCTTTAAAGAGCTTTATGCTGATACAAAGATACGCTACGAGGTGAATAAACAGGATTATGGAATTACCCGCCGGGTTGACTACCATGTGGTCGGGCGGGAGACCGATGACCTGGGCCTGCACATAATCACCCCCTTATGTGATCGTGAGATTACCCCGGACTTTTTGAAAGCCGAATCCATGGGGCGGCCTGAAATCTTTATCCATCTGCCCGATGATATTCATCTGCGGCGCGAACTGGAACTGCACCAAAAAACCGAACGCTACATCAACCAGACCCGATCCACCACGCTGGGCTCCGATGTGCAGAGCATTCTGGAGATTAAAGGCCGCCAAAACTCCGAACGCCGCACCAATCTGTCCAAACGGATTCGCGAGCTGATCGGTCAGGCTACCGTCTATCTCAACGGCAGCGCACTGGAATTAACCACCACGCACATGGAAACCAAAATTGTCAGTGCCTTCCAGCAACTCATCGGGATCACCTATCCCCACCTGGGCATGATTAAGCGAATTTACAAGGAAGAGGATATCAAGCGCATCCTGTTGCAACAAGCGGATGACCTGTTCCGGGCTGAGGAGTCCATGAGCGAATCGGAGCAGGAAATCTTTAACTTGCTACAACGCAAAAAGCAACTCCACGAACGCATGACCACCAAAAGCCTGCTGGAGCACTTTTCCCATCGGCCCTATGGCTGGTATCCAAATGCCACGTTGTGCTTAATCGTCCAGCTTTTTATGCGCTCAAAATTTGAAATCACCCATAACAATCAGGAGTTGAACCGGCAACAACTGCTGCCGATTATCAACAATAGCCGTGAATACGGAAATGTCATCATCAACCTGGTGCCGGACATCCCCACAGGAACCATCGGCCGCTTCAAAGCATTTTACCACGATCTGTTTGACGAGGGTCTGGGAGAAATTGAACCGCGTGGCATCGTAGCGGCATTTAAGATCCGGCTCAATTTGGAAATAAGCGTCTTGCAAGGGCTATTAAACCAGAAATCAAGTTACCATTTCCTGGCGGAACTTGAATCCCCTATTCAGGCCCTAAATGAGCTAAGTCATAAAGAGTTGGAGTATCTCCTCAACCAACTCGCTGATTATGAAGATCGCATTCTGGACTGCAAGGAAAAGGTCATTGATCCGATTAAACAGTTTATGAACGGGGAGCGCAAAACAATCTATGACGATGTGCTGAATATATTACGGGATCAACAGGCTAATCTGGATTATCTGGGCGTGAATCCACACGTCAACACGCTTTATGAACTGAAAGAAACTGCGACGCCATACAAAACCGGTTTGAACAGCGTCAAACAGGATATGGAGACGCTCCGGCAGGCGATACGGGATCAAGTGGCGAGTGAGCGGCAGAAGGCGCTGGATGCAGTCGGTCGCATTATAGATACCGTAAGAAACTACGCGGGCTTTATGCAGCTAACTCCCGCCCAGCAACAGCAGGTGTTACACCCCTTTGACACCGCCCGAACTGAACTCCAGCGCCAGGAACTTATCCCGGTCATCCGTGAACGGCTGAGCCGCATCGAACAGGAGTTGCATCCGGCGCAATTGAACCAAATCAACAAGCTCCTGGAAGCCAATAAACCTATTCCCACACCGGGCGCGCCGGTTAAACCCATAATCATCACCCGACCGGTTAAAGCCTTTAAAGACGTGCAACCCAAAATCACAAAAAAACTGCTGGAAAACGAAGCCGACGTGACCGCCTACATCACCGCCCTGCAAGAACGGCTGCTGCAGGAAATCCGCAGTAATAACCAGATTTTGCTGTCATAACCGACAAGCCCAGACCTAACAGGTTTTCAAAACCTGTTAGGTCTTTTTATAATTTATAACCGGAATAATTCATGGATTAACCACGAAATACACGAATGACACAAAAAACATGATCTTACAACGCTTTGTTTTAACAACGCTAATTCTTCACTAACCATGCTCAAACCCTGATCCTGTAAATGCGAATCAAGAGTTGGAATACTTTACTCCGAAGTCGCACCAAATCGGAGTCCAAAGCGATAGCTTTGGCGTACATGGCAACTACTTCCAAAGCTATCGCTTTGGACTCCGTGTTTATTCGCGATTTTGAATTTCGACTCTTGATTCGCGTTGAAAGCTTTCGTGTATTTCGAGTATTTCGTGGTAAATAATTCAGGATAAAGAGGATACTCCCCAAATGAACAAAAATACCCTCAAAACTTTTGCCCGCGAAGCCCGGCGTGACCTCTTAAACAGGACCGCCGCCAAAATGGACTTTATCCTCAATAGCGATAGCGCCGAACTACGCGGCAAAGCCAAACAAATCCAGGAACTCAAAAAACAGATTCAGGAAACCTCCAAAGCCGCGGTTGTGGAAAAAGTGGCCTATACCTGGTTTAACCGCCTGGCCGCCCTGCGCTTTATGGACGCCAACGACTATCACCGGGTCAAGGTCGTCTCGCCGGTGGAGGGCCATACCGCCCCGCAAATACTGGCCGAGGCCAAACGCGGCCACTTGCCCGACGTGCCCCATCTGCCCAAACAAAAAATCAACGACCTGCTGGACGGGCGCATTCCGGCCGGCAATCCCCAAAACGAGGTTTATCAGTTGCTGCTGGTGGCCGTGTGTAACGACTATCACCGCCTCATGCCCTTTATGTTTGAGAAAATTGACGATTACACCGAATTGCTCATGCCTGACGATCTGCTCAGCAGCCAGTCCATTCGGCAGACGATTGTGACGAGCATAACGACGGAAGATTGCCAAAACGAGGAGATTATCGGCTGGCTCTACCAGTTTTACAATGCCGATAAAAAGGACGAGGTTTTTGACGCGCTTAAAAAAAACGTGAAAATAACGGCGGAAAACATCCCCGCGGCCACCCAGCTTTTTACGCCCCACTGGATCGTCTGTTACATGGTGGAAAACTCCCTCGGCCGCCTGTGGCTGCAGCATCGCCCCGGCTCCCGTTTGAAAGAGCGAATGAAGTACTACATCGAAGATGACAACTCTTCGCTTGAGAGAGGTGACTCCATTTCCGATCAGACGACAAGCTCTGCTCATCATCCCCCTAACCCCCTTCAAAGGGGGAATACTAAATCCCCTTTTGCGGAAGGTAGCTTTTCCGTCGAAAAAGTCACTTTTCTTGATCCGGCTATGGGCAGCGGGCATATCTTGCTCTACGCCTTTGAACTGCTGCACGCCATGTATGAGGAAGAGGGCTACCCGCCCGCGGAGATACCCGGCCATATCCTGAGCAAAAATTTGTTTGGCATAGAAATTGACGACCGGGCCGGGGCTCTGGCCGGGTTTGCCCTGCTGATGAAAGCCCGCCGCTACTACCGCCGCTTTTTGCGCCAGCCGATCCCGCCCAACCTGCTGGTCATGCAGGATATTCATTTTAGCGAGACGGAGCTGGACGATTATTGCCGGGCCATTGGCGTAAACCTCTTTACAGCCAACCTGAAAGAGGATCTGCAAAAGCTGACCCGGGCCAAAAACTTTGGCGCATTGATCCGGCCCACGGTGGCCGATGTGGACGATATTTTGACCGAGTTGGCGGGCAAACCCCTGAGCGGCGACATCTTTTGGGCCAATACCCACGAGCGGGTCCTGCGCGGCTTGACCCAGCTCCGCTACTTACAGCGACGCTACCACTGCGTGGTGACCAACCCGCCGTATATGGGCGGCAAAGGGATGAACGCCCAACTCAGCCAAATGGCCAAAGATGATTATCCTGATAGTAAATCCGATCTTTTTGCTATATTTATCGAGCGATGTCTGAGCTTCGCAATCCAACATGGCGTGGTGGCTCTAATTACCATGCAAAGCTGGATGTTTCTTTCATCTTATGAAAAATTACGGATCAAATTACTGGAGCAAAATACGGTTATCTCAATGGCTCATTTAGGACCGCGCGCTTTTGATACAATTGGTGGCGAAGTAGTATCCACAACTGCGTTTGTGTTGGAAAAAGTTTATCGTCCTGAGTTCAAAGGTAGTTATATTCGCTTGGTGGACGGTAATTCAGAAACGGAAAAAGATGCGATGTTGCGACAAGTGATACATGACCTTAGGCCGATTGTTGAGGTTAATGCATAACCTATCAACCGCCCGAATCCATCACCTCGACCATACTGGCGCAATTAGTCCCGGCATAGGTTTGACAAAACGTATTTCTCATAAAAGTTATGGAGACCATATAATGGCGCCTGCCCATGAACTCATCAAACAGCCGGAAGGCAAAACGTTAGAAATCAAAAGGGATTTGTCATCACCACGCAATCTGCTTAAAACTTTGGTGGCTTTTGCCAATACCGCGGGCGGGATTTTACTTGTAGGCATTGATAATGACAGCCGGGAAGCCCTGGGCATCGGCCAGCCGCTGGATGAGGAGGAACGCTTGTGCAACCTGATCGCGGATAATATTGAACCGCGCCTGGTGCCTGAGGTGGAACTCATTGATTATCAAGAAAAAACCCTCCTGGCGGTGGAAGTGTACCCCAGCAGCTCGCGCCCACACTGGCTAAAAAGTGAGGGCGTCATGAACGGCGTCTATGTTCGGCTCGGCTCAACCAATCGTAAAGCGGATAACCCGTTGATAAATGAACTCCGGCGAACGGCCGAAGGCATCGCTTACGACGAGTTACCTCTGCCGGAATTAAGCGTTGATGATCTTGATCTGGCCACAGCCCGCCAACTGTTTAAAAACAGGCACATATTGGATCAGAGAGAACTGCAAACTTTGAAGATAGTAGTCCATAGCCAGGGCAAGCTGGTGCCAACAATCGGCGGTTTTCTGCTCTTTGGCCGAAATCGGGCGGAGCGCTTTGCCGATGCCTGGATTCAATGTGGTCGCTTTATGGGGATGGACAAAAGCAAAATTTTTGATCATACCGAAATTGTTGATTATTTGCCTGTTGCGGTTGAACGGGCAATTGAATTTATCAAAAAACACGCCATGCGGGGCGCCGATCTGTCCGGCACCTACCGGCAGGACGTGTGGAATATTCCCCTCACCATGGTGCGCGAAGCCGTCATCAACGCCGTTGTTCACGCCGATTATTCCCAAATAGGCGCGCCGCTGCGAATCGCTATTTTTGATGATCGTCTCGAAATTGAAAATCCAGGCATTTTATTGCCGGGTTTAACGGTCGAAGATATTCTAAACGGCGTCTCCAAATTACGCAACAAAGTCATCGGGCGGGTGTTTCGGGAACTGGGTTTGATCGAACAATGGGGCAGCGGCATCCGGCGGATGTTCCGTGAGGCAGAGCGGCTGGGTTTGCCAGAACCAGCCTTTCTGGAAATCGGCATGCGCGTTCGATTTGTCATTTTCCTGTCCAAGCCAAAGCGGTTGACAGATAACCCGACGCTGACCGGGGAAGTTGCCCGGGAAGTGACCGGGGATGTTACCGCGGAAGTGACCGGGGATGTGGCGCGTCTTTTGTCTGTTCTCACCGGTGAGATGAAGCGGAGCGACATCCAAAAGATCTTACAACTCAAACACGATGAGCATTTTCGAGAAGCCTATCTGCAGCCGGCTTTACTAGCCGGACTGATTGAAATGACTATTCCCGACAAACCGCGCAGCAGCAAGCAGCGCTACCGCCTGACCGAAAAAGGCCGGCTGTATAAAACCCGTAGCGCAGATTAGTATTCTGCGAGCTTGGAAACGGCACAGATTGCTAATCTGTGCTACACAAAAAGGATACCCCCATGAGCCAGACCAGTCATAACCCCGTGCCCAACTTCTTCCGCGCGGCGGCTGCGGATTTTAAGAAGATTCCGGGCAGCCCGATTGCTTATTGGTTTTCAAACAATGCCGTTCAAAATTTTACTTCTTTTAAAACTTTGGGCGATTTGCAGCAGCCAAAATCTGGCATGTCTTCATGTAATTCAGACCTTTTTCTCAGACAGTGGTTTGAAGTCCGATTTAATTCCTTAAATAAATTAGCAAAATCCCATCAAGACGCCGGGGAATCAACTGCAAAATGGTATCCATACAACAAAGGTGGTGGGAATAGAAAATGGTTTGGATACAATGAAACAGTGATCAACTGGGAAAATGAAGGAGAAGAGATTAAGAATTTTGTTGTTAACAATCCAAAAGATCCCAACACAACACATTGGTCAAGGCGATTATTTAATTTGGAATTTTTCTTTCAACCAGGAATTACATGGTCAGCTATAACCTCAAGTAGGCTTTCTGGCAGAATAGTTGAAAATGGGGTGATACCTGGGACGGGAAGCAAGACTATTTATAATCTCAATGATAACTCAAAAAAAATAATTGTTTCCCTATTGAATAGTGAAATTGCTGAGTACTACCTTGCGGTTTTTTCTCCTACATTGAACTTTGAAGCAGGAGACGTTGCAAAATTACCAGTTACAATTTCAATAGAAGGAGAAAAGCTCAATATTGATAAGCTTTTCGAAAGTTCAAAATCCGACTGGGACGCCTACGAAACCTCGTGGGATTTCACCGTCCTGCCCCTGCTACACCCGGATTATCGCCGGGAAACCCTGGCCGCCACCTACGCCGCCCTGCGCCAGCGCTGGCAGGAGATGACCAATGAAATGCAACAATTGGAGCAGGAAAACAACCGTATCTTTATCGCCGCCTACGGCCTGCAAGAGGAACTCACGCCGGAAGTGCCGCTCAACGAAATCACCCTGACCTGCAATCCCCACTACCGCTACGGCAACGGCAAATCCGCCGCAGAACTGGAAAGCCTGTTGCAAGCGGACACCATCCGCGAGCTGCTGTCCTACGGCGTGGGCTGTCTCTTTGGCCGCTACTCCTTAGACACGCCCGGCCTCATCCTGGCCAACCAGGGCGAAACCCGCGCCGACTATCTGGCCAAGATCCCCAACCCCACCCTTGCCCCGGACGAAGACAACATCATCCCCCTCCTGGAAGACGATTATTTTGCCGATGATCTGGTCACCCGGCTCAAGCAGTTTTTGCGGCTCAGCTTTGGCGAGGCGCACTACCCGGCCAACCTGCGCTTTGTGGAGCAGGCCCTGGGCAAGGAGCTGCGCAGCTACTTAGTCAAAGATTTTTACAACGACCATGTGCGGCGCTACAAAAAGCGGCCCATCTACTGGCTGTTCCAATCGCCGGGCAAGGGCTTTTCCGCGCTGATTTACCTGCACCGCTACCGCAGCGACACGGTCTCGCGTCTGCTGAACGGCTATGTGCGCGAATATCAGGTTAAGCTGATCGCCCGGCTGCGCCAGGTGCAGGACATCCTGAACAGCGTCAGCGCCGACAAGGCCGAGCAGAAGCGGGCCGACAAAGAGCGCGTCCGCATCGAAAAGCTGCTGCGCGACCTGAGCGACTATGAGCAACGGCTGCACCATCTGGCCGTCCAAAAAATCGAAATTGATCTGGATGATGGGGTCAAGGTCAATTATGGCAAATTTGATGGCGTGGTGGCGGGGATCAGCGGATTGCGGGATGAGGAATAAGCGATGAAATCATTGTCCGAAGTTTGCCCAAGAATTCGCAAAAAAATAGGGCAAATTTAAAAACATACAAAAGGGACGGAATGCCCGCTGGGCCAAAAGCGAGTAAAATTTTGTAAATTAGGTAATAATTGTACTAGTCAACAACCTGTCGAACACTTTCATGCCGGAATGTTTTTATCCGGTATCTTGTTTGCCTGTAAGAAGATTCCGGCCAAAAACACGCCGGAATGACAACTGTAAAAGTGTTCTAAAGGTCTTTGACTAGTACAAAATTAGGTAATAATCGCATCATTTTTACCTAATTTACGGTTATATTACCCTATTTCATGATAGAGAAAATGAATAAAATCCAACAAGCATTAGAAAAACTGTTTCAACAGCACCGGCTGATTTTCTGGTATGATGATAAAGCCGAAATGATCGAATCTTTCGATGCTTTTGAGTTGCCCGCTGTGAAAAAGGTCAAGATCGAGAATAACGAATTTGGCCTGAAATATCGGTTGCTTAAGCAGGAGCCGGAGCAGAAGTTTTTGATCTATAGTGTCCAGGCCCAACCGCCCGATGCGGATAACTGTCTGCTGGATTTGAACCTGGCCCATTATGTCTTTGCGGCGGACATGGCCTCGCTGCGTTTGCAGGAGTTGGGCTGGGCCATTGATCGCAAGCCTTTTGTGGAGAAGCATATTGATTTTTTCCGCAGTCAGGAGCGCACCGAAAAATTCAAACAACTGAACAATGGGGAAGATAGCGACGAACTCTTGCGCTGGCAGATGATTGCAGTCTTTATGGGCAGCGCTGCGGAGTTGGACTACATTCTGTATAATATTTTTGAGGACTATACCAAAGACGGGCAACGCTTTGAGCGGATTTTACGATATGGCCTGGCCGACTTTTTCTGGCAACAAGTCCACCACAAATACGGCTTTGGCGCTCCGCAGCCGACCCTTAAGGACTTTTTGATCTATCTGTTCGATCAATACCTGGCCTATGGGCTGTCTCCGGCGACAGCCATAGTCAAAAAAGAGGCCGTCATTTTTATGAATCACTGGCTGGATAACATGAGCTATCGGTCGGTATTTGAGAACTTGGTGGCCGTCGTTGATCAGGATTTGCCCTATCGGGACAAGCTGGCTGTGTACGACTATCACAACCTGCTCGATGTGGATATCCACGACGAGGCAGACCAAATCATGATTCTCGCCTTGCGCGATGGATTTCAAGATGGACAGATGGGCTATGCCGAGGCAATGGACATTATTCAACATCGGCAGCGACTCTACTGGTATAAAAAATACGAGCATATTTATGGAGCTTTGCAGATTGCTTTTAAGTTTCAGCAACTGCTGGGTACGGTGGATCTGTCCATTCATTCTCTGGAAGATGGCTTTAAGACCTACATCGAGACGTATTATCAATTTGATCAGTTGTATCGGCATTATACGTTCCATGCAAATCTGGCCGAACATGCTGATCCACTCAAGCCCGTCACCGAGCGCATGGAAAATATGTACACCAACAGTTTCCTGCTCAAACTCAATAACAACTGGCAAACTTATGTAGATGCCTGTAATAAGTGGGAGATTAAAGGGGTCAGATTACAGCGGCATTTTTTTGAGCAGGTTGTTTTGCCTTATCGGACTGGCGAAAAGAAGATTTACGTGATCATCTCCGATGCTCTGCGCTATGAGTCCGCCGCCGAATTGCATGACATGCTGCTTAAGGATAATCGGTATCAGGTGGAATTAAGCGCCATGCTGGGTATGTTGCCATCGTATACCCAATTGGGCATTGCGGCGCTTCTACCCAACAGGGAAATCGTCTTTGATGAGGGTAGTGGCGCTGTAATTGTAGACGGGATCAAGGCATCCAGCCAAAATCGCTCCAAAGTTCTGCAACAGCATCTGGCGGAAGCGATCTATGTTAGTGCGGATGAATTTACCAAAATGACCCGGTCAGATGGACGGGCTTTTGTCAAAGATTATCGCGTGATCTATATCTATCACAACGGCATAGACGCCCGCGGTGACAATGCTAAGACAGAATCAGAGGTTTTTGCCGCCACTGTGGATGAGTTCAAGATGATTCGCGAGATCATCAAGAGTGTTTTGAACTTTAACGGTACCAATATCCTGATCACGGCAGATCATGGTTACCTCTATCAAAACAAACCGTTGGAAGAAAGCGATTTTGTTCAAGCTGAAAAGCATGGTGATTACTATCATAGTAATCGGCGTTTTATTGTGGGCAAGCATCTGGATGAACAACCGATTGCCAAAAAGTTTACGGCTAAACAACTTCAATTGGACGATGACTGTGAGGTGTTAATCCCCCGCTCGATCAACCGGCTACGAGTTCAGGGCGGTGGCAATCGCTATGTGCATGGCGGGGCCAGCTTGCAGGAGATCGTCATTCCGGTGATTCAGTTTAATATGAAACGACGAGATGATACTCAACAGGTTGATGTTGACGTTTTAGGAAATCCGGGCAAGATAACCAGTAATCAATTGACGGTTCGGTTTTATCAAGCGGACAAAGTGGCGGATAAAATACTGCCCCGTGAGTTGAAGATCGGTATTTATGCAAAGGATGCCAAACCGCTTTCGAACGAAGTCCGCCTTATTTTTGACAGTGACAGTGATGAAAGTAGGCATCGGGAACGAACAGCAATTTTTATCTTCAAAGGTGAAACCCAGGTCTACAATGGTCAAATCGTATATCTTCAGTTGCAGGAGTCCATTAAGGATAGCAACCAATTTAAAGTTTATAAGCAAGTTGAGTTGACCATGCTCATTTCTTTTGCGAGCGAATTTGATGACTTTTAACCGATAATGGCGGTCACATCATGGATTTGAATCAAAAACTGAATGCGTATTTTCCGGGCAAAGTCGTCCGCAAAGACTTAACCAAAGCCATCAAGGAAGGCATGAATGTGCCGGTGTACGTGCTGGAGTATCTTTTGGGGATGTATTGCGCCACCGACGACCCGGAAACAATCAAAGAAGGTTTGGTCAAGGTCAAGGATATCCTGGCCCAAAACTATGTCCGTCCAGATGAGGCTGAAAAAGTTAAGGCCCGGATTCGGGAAAAAGGTCGCTATAAAGTCATTGACAAGGTTACCGTTGCCCTGAACGAAAAACTGGATCGTTTTGAGGCCACGTTATCCAATTTGGGCATCAAAAACGTGATTGTATCCCCCCAATACGTTAAACAATATGAAAAGCTGTTAGCTGGCGGCATCTGGTGCATTTTGACCCTTGAATATTTTTATGATGAAGTGTCAAAAGATTCCCCTTTTATCCTGCAGGAGCTTAAACCCATTCAAATGCCGGGGCTGGACATGCAGGAGCTTTATCAGGCGCGGGCACACTTTACGACCGAAGAGTGGATTGATGTGATGATCCGCAGCACTGGTCTTGAACCGACGAATTTGGAACCGTCGGTCAAATGGCATTTCATTGCTCGCTTGATTCCCTATGTGGAAAACAACTACAATGTTTGCGAACTGGGTCCGCGGGGTACGGGCAAGTCGTATGTTTATGATGAGGTCTCGCCAAATTCGATTTTAATTTCGGGAGGACAGACGACCGTCGCAAATTTGTTTTATAATATGGCTCGGCGTACGATAGGGTTAGTTGGCTTATGGGATGTCGTTGCCTTTGACGAAGTCGCCGGGATCAAATTTAAAGACAAAGATGGCGTCCAAATCATGAAAGGCTTTATGGCCAATGGCTCCTTTGCCCGTGGAAAAGAGCATGTTAATGCCAATGCCTCTATGGTGTTTGTCGGCAATATTAACGGCTCCATTGAAAATATTATCAAGACATCGCATCTGCTTTCACCATTCCCGGATGAAATGATTGATTCCGCCTTTTTTGACCGCTTTCATCATTATATTCCAGGTTGGGAAATTCCTAAAATGCGCCCGGAATTCCTGACAGATCAATACGGCTTTATAACGGATTATCTGGCGGAATGGCTGCGGGAAATGCGAAAACACAGTTTTTCCGATGCCATCTATCACCACTATCGTTTGGGCAAAGACCTGAACCAAAGGGATACGATCGCCGTCAAGCGGACGGTTAGTGGTCTACTCAAAATTCTTTATCCAAATGGCAAGTACACCAAGAACGATGTCAAGCCGTGCCTTGAATATGCGCTGGTTGGACGGCGGCGGGTCAAAGAACAGCTTAAAAAAATTGGCGGTATGGAATTTTATGATGTCCATTTTAGCTATATTGACCTGGAAACGAATGAGGAAGTTTTTATCGGTGTTCCTGAAAGTGGTGGTAAAGCATTAATTCCAGAAGGTGAGCTACCTGCTGGTGCGGTTTATACTGTCGGCACCAACGCTGAAAGTGGGCACAAGGGGCTCTATCGGTTAGAGTTACAAACTATGCCCGGTAACGGGAAATTTAGCGATACCGGTTTTGGCGGTGGGAAAGCCATTAAAGAAGAGATCAAGGAAGCGGTAAATTTTTTAAAGGCAAATCTCTCCCGTGTTTCACAGGGCGCTAAATACTCCGACCTGGACTTCCATTCCAAAGCGACAGACTTGAATGGAATAGGGAATCCAATTGGATTAGAGTTAAGCCTGTTTATTTCCTTTGTGTCTGGTATTTTGGGCCGAAGTGTACTGCCTCAGTTAGTCGTATTGGGTTCAATGAGCATTGGTGGAACTGTAATTAGTACCCAAAACCTTGGTGATGCTTTGCAAGTTGCTGCTGATAGTGGAGCCAAAAAAGTTCTTATTCCAACCGCCGACATGGCTCATATCGGCAACGTGCCTTCCGATCTTCTATCCAAATTTAGTCTGATAATTTATGCAGATCCGATTAACGCGGTTTTTAAGGCGTTGGGCGTTGAATAACGGCCTTCTGTCACGTAATTTTTTAAGGTTTCAAAAAGCATTCTTATCATAGTCTTGATTCGTTGATTGTATGATTTCTATGTCCGGAAATGTTGCATTCCGGACATAGGAATCATACGCAAAAAAGGCCCGTTGGACAAACAAAATCCAACGGGTTTTTTGTTGTACGCTACTTTTTTATGGATCGAGCACAAGCATTCAGGTTTTGCCCTTGCCCAAATGTTAGTGTCAGGTTCATAACTTTAATGCAAAATTAGGCGGCGGCTGTTTTTGCCGTTTGCCTCAGTAACACACTGTGTTGCCGTCAGTTAGGGCGATTTCATGAGTTTGGCACACACCTTTGTGGACGATTAGCGATCAGGTGAATTAGGCCGCCAAACTATTGCCAGACAATTAGCGATCAGGTGAGTCTGCCGCTGCAGCAGTCGCAACCTTCGCATCCATAATCATAAAGCGGAAAACATCACGCGCCGGGTGAGGCAGATAACGCCCGACCACGTCCACCGGCTGATCTGTGTGGAGCGCATCAAAAATAAGATCTTTTGGCGCCCGCTCATCAAAATTAAAAATGCAGTCATCGCCTACGATGGCGTCGCGCTCAATTTTCAGGTTCAAAAACAGTTGCTTGAGGTTGCGTAATAAAAAGATCGGCAGGGCGTTTCGCTGGCCATACGGCTCCAGCTTTCGGAGATCGCGACGCAATCGCGGCACTAAATCCGTGCGGGTTAGTTCGCTGTCAATCCAGATTGTCGGCGTAAAAGTGGTTGAATCTGTAAACTGCGCTTCAAACCGGCGCGCTTCGGCGATAAATGCCTCGATTTGGCCGGGTTTAATCGTGCAGCCCGCGGCCGGTTTATGCCCGCCGTAGTTGGTCAGATGTGCTTTACAAAAGTTAAGCAAATCCAACAGGTTAAAGCAGTCCTGCGGCGCCCGGCCTTCCGCATTGCCGCCTTCGCCAATCACCACCGCGGGCCGCTCCAGCAGCTTGCATAGATTGGAGGCGCACAAGCCGATAAACGCGGTGGGAATATCATCATGGCGGAAAATGACCAAATTTTGATCGCGCAGTTCGGCAATATGGGTGATGACCTTGCTCCAGGCCTGATCGCGGGTCGTTTCCCAGCGTTCAAAATCAAAGTTAAGCTGATCGAGCATCCATTCCGCCTCTTCCGAATTGCCGGTCATAAAAAAATCAACGCAAAAATGAACCCCGGACATGACTTTGCCTGCATTAAACAGCCCAATGGCTTTTTCATTTAAATCGGCTGCCGTCACTTTCTTTTGGTTGATCGAGCGTTTATAGCACAAGACCAGCCAGGCCGCATCGGTTTCCGTGCGGATCTTTTCCAGGCCCAGTTGGGTCAGGATACGATTTTCGCCTAAGAGCGGCACCCGGTCGGCGATTGAGCCAAGCGCAACCAGCGGCAACAAAAATGCTGGGCTCTCATCCGCACCCAGACGCTGCAGAAGAGCACAGGCCAATTTAAAGGCGACGCCCACCCCGGCCAGTGTTTTTTCGGGATAAGCGCAGTTTGTTTTTTGGGGATTGATGACCGCGATGGCTTCGGGCAGGGTATCGCCCACCAGATGATGATCGGTGATGATTAAGTCCAGACCCAACTCGCGGGCGTACTGTGCGCCGTCCCAATCACGCGAGCCGGTATCGACGGTTACAATCAGATTTGCGCCGGTTTTTTTTGCCTCGTCCAGATAAAAGCGGTGCAGACCATAGCCGTACTTAAAACGGTCAGGAATATAATAGGCAACCCGGGCGTTTAACCGTTTCAAAGTCTTAACCAGAACTGCCGTGCTGGTATAACCGTCCACATCACTATCGCCAAACACCCATATCTTTTCGCCGCGGGTGATCGCCTGCCCGATACGCTCCACGGCAATAGCCATGCCGTCCAATCGAAACGGATCGATCAGACGACCGAATTGCGGATCCAGATACGCGCCCAGTTCCTCTGCGGTTTGCAGGCCGCGTCGCAGCAGGATTTCTACAATCCGTGGCGCGACATGGAGTTGCCTGGCGAACGGGTCTATTTGAGCCTCATCAATTTTTTTAAATAACCAATTTGCTTGTCGAATGCGGCGCTCCTTATGGTTTATGCGTGTCTTGCCGGTACATGATGGCCTGTAGCAAACTTCAGTTTGCTATTCTGCCGGCTTGCAAGTGATTGATTAATCACCGCAAACAGCGTATCTGGCCGGTTCATGACAGCAATTTAAGTTCAAAATGGAATAACCAACCTCGGTTGGCAAGTTTATTAGTGACTGATCACTGCAAACCGAAGGTTGCTATCCCCAGAGGTTGTAAAATAAACGCCCTATTGAACTATTTGCAAGGAATATTCACAAAGCAATTTTTTGGTAAGGCAAAATATTGATTAAGCGAAAGGATAATGGCTGACGGCTGATGCCAATTTGCTTATCCTGACCAAATGACAGTATTCTGCAATTTATTTTGGCAGTACAAATAAAATTCGGGGTCAAAAACAGAGCTTTGGCATATATTTTAGCGTGCCGGTTTTAATCTTGCGAAGGTTACACTTCGAGATTGCTAAAATCTTGAAAATCTTCGCATCACACCGGCTTTAACCTTTGCAAGATTACACGCAAATACAATTCAGGTCAGTGGAATTGCTATGAAGCGCATTCTCCGACTCATCTTTTGGCCGGGCTTCCTGCTCCTCGTCATTGCCGCG
>CAYOLL010000019.1:0-57961 GCA_964404765.1 uncultured Gemmatimonadota bacterium
GCTCAATTTGGGCGATGGTTTGGGTGTATTCTGGTTCAATGGTGTCCAGGCAGGCGGAGGCGGCGGGCAAATGGGCGGCCACCAGGGCGAGGGTGGCGTCGCTATCGGATAGCCACAGAAGGGTCAGCCGTCCGTTTATGATGACGTCACGGAGAAACGCCGCGGCATCTTCGGGTGATTTTGCGGCCAAATCATGCAGCGTTTCCACATCGGCCGACATCTGTGCGTGGGTCACTTTTGCTGGACTGGTGGCGGGTTGCGAGGCGTTATTCAGCCAGATGGCTCGCAGAAACAGGCTAAATCCACAGGCCAGCAAGACCCAGGCGAACAGCAGTTTTTTTGGCCGGTGACCATCCGCAGGAGTGGTTAAAAGCGACTTGTGTTCCGGGGAATGATCAGCGGGCAGAATCAGCCAGACCGCCGCAAGTGAAAAGGCGGCCAATACGACGGCGGGCACGCCAAAGAGCAGCGGAATCCAGGCCAGCGGGCTGAGCAATCCGCCGCCCTGGGCCGCGCTGCGCTCGGCAGCGCCCACCGCCTGAATGCCGACGATGATGGCCAGACTGCCCAGGCCCAACATCATGCCATGAGTCCAAAGCAGGGCTGATCGCAAGCGGGGAGACACCAACCACGTCCAACGCCCCAGCGCGATCATCCACAAGCCCAGCAACATAACCGGAAAAACAAAGACCGTGTCGAACAGCAACACACTAAGCAGCGTGATGAAGTTGGTCTTGGTCGTCATGAACGGAATCGCGCTCATGAACGAACTAAAGACCCAGCCTGCCACGGACAGCAACACAATTCCCCAGGCAAAGTGCCCCAGGGCCAGACCACGCATTAACCACCGTATATTATGATTCATGTGCGCGACTTACCTTTTTTGCAACGGCCGGGTCCGACCCGCGACGGCTAATCCTGACAGGAAGTTTGATTGAAAGGCTCGTGTATACTGGTAACGGGCTTAATCTTTCATTTTTAGGCTTTACGTTTGAAGCTCGGCTGTCATGGGCGACTTATCGACGTGAAACCGATCGCTTTTCATTTGACAGTTGTGTCCCTTCAAAAAAGGAACGCGGATTCAACGAATTTTTTGCCGATAAATTTAAGCAAATAAAAGCAACCCAACTACGCATTTTTGTAATAATCAACCGCTTTGGTGTTGGCGGCATACCGCGCTATCTGCGCCTGACATTCCTCGTCCGACCATTCCGGATAGTCGGCCATACGTTCGGCAATGGCCTTGGCCACCGGCCAATGGCAGGCATCGCAGGAAATGCCGGCTTAGGCAAGTCGGGCGACATTTTTACGATAAATCGTCGCGGTAAACAAGCAGCCATCCCGATCATCCATAAAGCGGATGTCCGGACAGGCGGTCAGGGCGCGTTTGATGCCGGAACCCAAACCTTTGTACGGCAAAATCCCTTTGGCCGCATAAGAAATCAGAATCGGATTGCGAATATTGGAGATGCCCGCGCAAATGCGTTCCACGGTCAAGTTATTGGGCAGGTGGCCGGGGCTGATGATTTCTATGCGGTCGTCAAAAATAAACAGACGGATGGTGGCATCGATCAAATAGTCCCGATGGACAAGCGCATTGACCAGCAATTCCTCAAAAACAACCTGCGGGACTTCCGGGATGCCGGGCGAATTGATACCCTGCCCGCCCTGCACTTTGTGCAGATTGCGCATAATGAACGCGAGCGTATCCTCAAAAATCTTGCGCAATGGCCCGGAAAAATCTTCCGTGTCCAGATAGGCGTCGGGATGGAGAGCCACGCCGGGATAACGAATAGCTTTCACAATAAATTGCGGCTTTATTCGCTCCGGGTATTGGGCAAACAGGAGCGCCCCGGCCAGGTTCAGATGCCCGTCCTCAACGGCGAGGTTCATATTCTGCAAGAGGCGCTGCAAGGCTTCCGGCGAATCCGGATAATCCTGTTGATAAGCCGTGCTCAAAAAATCACGGAAACGCAGTTTGTCAATCTTGTCAACGCCGGCTTTTACGGACAGTTCATCGGCGTGAAATGGATCGCTTTTCATTCGACGCTTGTATCCCTTTCAAAAAAGAATGGAACGCGAATTTCGCGGATTCAACGGATTTTCGCAGATAAGGTTACGCAAATAAATAAACATTTGCCCAATTACCCGTTTTTGTAATAATCAACCGCTTTGATGTTGGCGGCATAACGCGCTATCTGCGCCTGACATTCCTCGTCTGACCATTCCAGATAGTCGGCCATACGTTCGGCGATGGCCTTGGCCACCGGCAGCGCTTTGGCTGAATCCAGCGAAAACAGATGCGTGCGCCGAATCATAAAATCGTTTAACGTCATGGCCATTTCATGTTCCAGGGCATAGGCCAGTTCCGCCCATACGTACGGCAAATTGGGCAGAATCCGGCGGTCGCCTTCCGGTGTATCCTGAACGTACTCCAGCACATCCATTAACCGCGAGCCATAAGTCTCGATCAAATTCTCGGCCACATCTTCGCCCAGCCGATATTGTCTGGCTAAAATAGTCTGCCAATCTTCAAAAAACTGGCTGAAATCTTTAATCTCGCCACCATACAGCGCAAACTGATCCGTTGTACTTATCCGATGATCTGATAAGCCGAATCGTATGGTTAAATCCAGACCCAGCCGATTTACCATCTCCAGCGCCATGGTGCGATAAGTCGTCAGCTTACCGCCGAAAATTGAGTAGAAGTTGGCCGGACTTTCGATGATCTGATACTCGCGGGTGACCGCTGAGGCCGATTTGCCTTCTTCGTTGGCCAGAGGCCGTAATCCCGCGTATGTGGAAATAATATGCGCCGTAGTCAAATGAGCATTCGGAAAAATATGATTGGTCGAGTCCAGTAAATACTCAACATCGCTGCGTTCTACCACCAGCCGATCCGGGTCACCATCGTAATCGGTGTCGGTCGTGCCCATGACAATAAAATTGCGCCAGGGAATGAAAAATATGGGACGGCGATCTCGTACAGACGGCGTCACCACCGGATGATTCAGCGGCAAATGCTCCCGGCTGATAATCAGGTGAACCCCTTTGGTCGGGCGGATATATGGCTTGATTTCGCCCTCCAGCGCCGTTCGTAGTTGATCGCACCAAGGCCCACTGGCATTGGCAATGACCCGGCTGCCGATGGGGAAACGCTCCCCGGTGATCACATTTTCCGCCTCAATGCCGATGGATTTATCGCCATCGCGTATCAGACCGACCGCGCGCACATAATTGGCAATAACCGCGCCATTTTGAGCCGCCGATTGAATCGTGGCTAAAGTCAGCCGAAAGTCATCGGTGCGACAATCATAGTATTGCGCGATTTGCCGCAGATTCTCCTTGCGTAGCATCGGCTCAACCAATTCCACATCGCCCTTAGAAATCATACGATGACGGCCAATACTCTTTCTGGTTGATAGCAAGTCGTACATCAACAAACCCAAATGGATCATCCACGACGGATCGGCGTCGGTGGTGTAAATCGGCAGCAAACACTGCACGGGGTGAACCAAATGCGGCGCAATCTCCATTAATGTTTTGCGCTCCAGCAACGCCTCATGCACCAGGCCGAATTCCAGGCTTTTGAGGTAACGAAAGCCGCCATGCACCAGCTTGGATGACTTGCTGCTGGTACCGGACGCAAAATCGGATTTTTCGATCAGGGCGGTTTTGTAGCCGCGCAGGGCGGCGTCACGGGCAATTCCCGCCCCGGTAATGCCACCGCCTATAACCAGGATATCGAACGGCTCATGCTGCAATTTATGGATATTTTCGGTGCGGATTTGGGCCGAAAATTTAAGCGCGGTCTGGTTCATAGCATTCTCCAGGCTCAAAGTTTATTTGTGTGTAATTTCCCAGATAGTGTACTCCGTCATTGGCGTCACGACGGTGTCGGCCGGTAGCTCCTGAATTTCCGCCAGGATATCGTCTTCCGCTGCTTCCGTAGCAAAAGTCATTTGCCACTGCGGCTCCGCAGTCGTCTCATCAACCGCCGGCATAATCTGCCAGATTTGCGCCGGGGCGCCTTCAAAAATGACTTCCGTTTCACCATGAAATCGAGACGCCAGCAACAGCATTAGCAAATATTCGTCAGTCAACGCGCCCGTCGGCTCCAACAGCCGCGCCAACTCACTATGACCGCCCTCGTGCGCCAGCTTGAGCGCCGTCCAGCCGTTGGCGTCGGTTAAGACCGGATCGGCGCCATATTCCAGCAGCAGTCGGGCCATTTCCGTAAAACCGTAATGTGCGGCAATCATCAACACCGTCCAACCGCGAGCATCGCGCGTATTGGCCTCGGCGCCGGCATCCAGCAGCATTTTGGCAATATCTGTCTGATTTTTTGCCGCTGCCGCCGCCAGATTGACGTTGACGCTGCTCGTTGTTTCCTCGGGCCAAATCTCGGCCAACATCTCTATTTCCGCAATTGGCGATTCCGGCGCGGCGATCACTTCCGCCAGGGTGATCGAGCGATCCCAGTCAAATTCGGCGACTAAACCGGCCAGCGCCGTATCCATTTCCGCCGCATCTGCCGCGGGCTCGCCGGACAATGAGGCGATGGTGTCAGCAATTGAGTAAGCGGTGTCGCGGTGACCACGCAGCTTAGCGATTTCGAGAGCGGTCAAGCCGTTTTTGGCCTGCAATGCGGAATCAGCGCCGTGTGATAATAAGAGCCGGGCAACTTCCGTTTGACCATGCGCCGCGGCAAACATGAGCAGCGTCCGCCCGTAAAAATCAGCGGCATTGACGGCAACCCCTTGGCCTAATAACTTGCGCAACAAACGGCTGTTGCCCTGCATCACCGCTGCCAGGGCTTCCGATACCTTAACCGGAATTTCATCAATGATCGCGCCATGAGCTAACAGCAACTCGGCCATTTCGGTTTGATTCGCTTGTTCGGCGATTTTAAGCGCCGTCCGCCCATCACGCGCTTTGGCGTTAATTGTTGCGCCGGCGGCCAACAAAACCCGCGCCGCCTCCGGATGACCGCCTTCGACCGCAAACATCAGGGCTGACCGGCCGCTATTGGCCTTCGCATTGACTTTTGCGCCCTGGGCCAGCAAAAAACGAACAATATCCGTCTGACCGTAATTGGCGGCAATCATCAGCGCCGTCAAACCCTGTTCGTGCTGAAAATTAACCCGCGCCCCGCGTCCGACCAGCAGTTGCACGATCTCCAAATGACCATAATTGGCCGCGACCATTAACGGTGTCCAACCGGCCTCGTTAGTCGCATCAAGGTTGGTCTCGTGCTGTAACAAAGCGCGCACGGCATCAGCGTTGCCGTGCTCGGCGGCAGTGGTCAGAGCAGCGATGTCTTTTGGCGTTGTGAGTTGTGTCATGCTTGCGTACTCCGTGTGCCCAGAAATGACATTTCTTGAAGAAATGTCATTTCCAACCTCACTTCCGGGCCTTCAGCGCCATCTCCAGTTGATCGATATATCCAGATAAGATGGCAAAGGTCTTTTCCACTGCTTCTGAGGTGCGCATGTCCACGCCGGCCAATTGCAGCGCTTCCAGCGGATCAATAGCGTCACCGGTTTTGAGGAACTCCAGATAATTGGCGACATGGCGCGGATCGCCGGTCAGCACTTTTTCTGCCAGCGCGTGAGCGGCAGCGATGCCGGTGGCATATTGAAACATGTAGTAATTGGCATAGATATGATGCGGAAATTGCGCCCAGGTGATACCGATACGCTCGTGGTCAATTTGTGCTTCATTGCCGTAGCCGTCCTTAAACAGGCGGGTAGTCAGGCTGATAAGGCTGTCCGCGGTCAAACCCTCGCCTTTTTCCACCGTCTGATAAACCTCATGCTCAAAGGCCGACAGAATGGGCATAATAAAGAAATAGCGGTGGAAATTGCCCATTGCCTCTTCAATCACATTGATTTGGAAATCGGGGTCGCTGTTCTTTTTAAGCAGATAGTCACGAACCAGCGCCTGATTAAAGTTCGAAGCTACTTCCGCCACAAACATGGAGTAATGCGTGTAAACATACGGCTGCGTCGCCCGGGTATAGTAAGAGTGCATGGAATGACCCAATTCATGCGCGAGTGTGCTCATGCCGTAAACATCGCCGGTGTGGTTGGTCAAAATAAACGGGTGTGTGCCCTTGGCACCAGCCGAAAAAGCGCCGCCGCTCTTGCCTTTGTTCGGATAAACATCCACCCAGCGTTGTTCCAGACAGCCCCGCCGCATAATCGCCACATATTCATCGCCCAACGGCTTCATTCCGGCGCAGATTTCATCCACCGCGCCTTCGTAGGTCAGCAGCAGCGGTTTGTTGGTCAACGGCGCCTTTATATCATAAACATGAAAGTCGCTGTAACCCAACCCTTCGCGCTTGACCTGCCAATAACGATGCCACAGAGGAATGTACTTGCGATACGTGTCCAGCAGGTTATGAAAAACCGATTCCGGAATACTGTATGGATGAAGCGCGGCCTGCAGCGTCGTCTCAAAGTGGCGTGATTTGGTCATAAACACATTTTGTTTAATGCCGGCGGTCAGACAGTTGGCCAGCGTATGGCGATGCTCCAGATAAGCGTCGGCATGATGCTGCCAGCTTTGACGGCGCACTTCGCGGTTCGGACTTTTCAGCAGATTCAAGATTGAACCTTGCGAGACTTCCAGCGGCGCCGCAACCTGATCGCTGGCTGGAATCGACTTAAAACTCATGTCGGCAAAAGTCAAAATATTGTGCGTTTCAACCGACGTGTAAAAGATGCTGCCTAATTGGTTGAGAATCTCTTCTACTTCAGCGGAACGAACATGGGCTTTGCGCTCGAACAGCCGCTCAAAAAAGCGCTTAAAAATAGCCAGACGAGGCTCTTGTGCTATAAAAGCATTGACTTTGTCTGTCCCAACAGCCAGTAGTTCCGGAGCCATAAAAGAAAACGCCGCGGCCAGCCGGGTGCCCAGATGCGTTGCCTTCTCATTGCGATTGACCGCCTCAGCCCGGGTCATCTCTACATAGTAAAAGAGTGAGGAATACTGGCTTAAAACGGCAAGACGGTTCGACAGGTGTTCCCGCATTTCCATGGCTTCAGCCAAAACAGTGCTGCTCTCGCCCAGGCGATCCTTATAGCGGCTAATTTGGTCGAGTTCAGTTTCAATACTTGAGAACTCTTTTTCCCAGGCCTGATCATCAGAAAAAATACTGTAAGCGTCCCAGGTATATTTGGGATCGACTTCGCTGCGGGTAGGAATAGTCGTAGACAACGGTAGCTCCTTTCAACAGTTAACAGTTGCAGTAATGAGAGATTAAATTTTCAGATAAATGGCAAAATGTTGCATTTTTAAACTTTAGTACCATGTGATGCGGAAAAAGAAAGAGCGGCAAACTCAGGTTTTTTGTACATGACGCCGTTTTTGCAAAAACCGGCATCTTCGATCAATGCTTGCCATTGCAAATCCGTCAACTCTTGTTTACGACAGGCGTCAAGCGCTTTTAAATCACGCTGATCGTACCATTCCTGAATTTGTTCGCGGGTCGGGTCGGCAATCACCACGCCAAGGCGCGCCACTTCAAAAAGTTGCTGCAATGTTTTTTTGATTTCGGATAAGGTTAAATATACAAATACGCCCCGCGCATGAATGATGTCATATTTTTCGGTTGGCCCTAACTCTTGCACGCGCAAAACACGCAAGAACGGTTTAGCTTGCGGATCGCTATTTTGCACAGCATAATCACTGATGTCGATGCCATGAGCTTCAAAACCCATTTGGCGTAACGCCTTCACTAAATAGCCTTTGGCACAGCCCACGTCCAAAACAGTATGGACTCCGGGAATTGAAGCGATTAGCTCGGCCTCGGACTTAAAATCGCGCGCGCCCTCAGCGCCATTGCCGTCCTCATGAAATCCGCCAAAGCCGGTAACCCGATCCGGATCATCAAAATAATGATAGTCAAAATCAGAGTAATCGTTCATAATCTGATGGAACATCTCATGTTTAAAAGAATGCTCCAATAAGTTAATCTCTTCCATATAGCCCCCTTTATCCGTATGGAGTAGCAAATTTTAATTTGCCGGTTAATTGTTCAACAAGTTGTCGTAAAAAGACTTGCAAACTGAAGTTTGCTATTCCAGATGGAGTAGCAAATTTTAATTTGCCGTCCGTAATCATTCCAGATGGAGTAGCAAATTTTAATTTGCCGTCCACAATCATTCCAGAAGGAGTAGCAAATTTTAATTTGCCGTCCGCAATCACGCGGAATAGGAACGGGCGGCTGATTCCAACCGATCCACATTTTCTAAGGAAATAAACGCTTTGCCGATCCAGGTATCGGGTTTGCGCACGCCGTGCCAATCCGATCCTCCGGTCATCAGCAGATCATATTTGCGGGCCAAATTGCCATAAAACTCCGTGCAGCCCAGCAGTTGATGACGCGGATGAAAGACTTCCAGCCCGTCCAAACCTTTAGTGGCTAAAAAAGCGATGATACTATCGTCATTCATCGTGGCCGGATGCGCCAGAACAGCCACGCCGCCAACCCGATGAATCAATTCGATAGCCTCGACCGGATGAATTTTAAATTTGGGAATATTTGCCGGACGCCTGTCGCCCAAATATTTGTCAAAAGCTTCCTGAAAACCGGAAACAAAACCGCTTTCGATCAATAACTGGGCAATATGTGGCCGACCCATGCTGCCGGTGCCGGCAATTTCGTAAAGGCGCTCCATAGTGACTTTGGCGCCCAAACCGCGCAAAATCTCCACAATTTTAATCGCCCGTTGCACCCGTTCATCCTGAAATTTTTGGCAGTACTCTAATAACTCCGGATGATTCGGATCAAAAAAATAGGCCAATAAGTGAACATCCACATTTTTATAAGCTGCGCTAAGCTCAATGCCGGGAATCACCCGCAATCCAACCGCCGCCCCTTTTGGTACCGCTTCAATCAGCGCTGCAGCGGTGTCATGGTCACTGATAGCAATCGTGCGGATATCGGTTTCCAGAACCTTTTCAATCAATTGATCCACACTGGCGTCACCATCGGAATGCAGTGTGTGGAGATGTAAGTCGGCGCGTAACTCGGTCATTATTCAGTCCTTTTTAGTTAGGAAATCCTTCGCCCATAAAGCTGCCGATTATCGCCAACAGAAGAAGCGCTCCGCCGATAACGATGACCACAACATTCAACGGGACAAATTAAATTCGTTCTTTGGAGTAATACCAAAACCGAAAATGATTTGCACATAATCTGCACATAAACCCTAAGGGTCTTAAATGGTGCATCTCATTATCAAGTAAGCTCTTGCAAGACCCTTAGGGTTTTTCCGCAGTATGTAATTCGTTTTTGGTATCGGTATAATGTATACTGCGCTTTAGCACACTATGCATTATACGCTTTGATTAACTTGGCCAACGCCGCTTCCCGCAGCTGCACTTTGGACTGCCGCTCATATAAAATCGGGGCCGCCACACGCAAGCTGCATTGATCGCCGATAAGGCCACAACGCTCACAGGTGCCATTAATGCGCTGCATCTCAATCGCCGGATCATCCCAAAAACGAACGGTCTTTTTAAAGTGATCCGTAAGATGAAAAGCCAGCGTAACACTGGAGTTGGCATTCGCCGTCAATGCTAATGGCCGGGCGGCGCTCAGGCAAAAAAAATCCAGATTCTTTTCGATAAAATGAGCGCGCTGCACCCCGACAATCGTTGCCTCGCTGCCGCCGCCACGCTGCTTGTCGGCTAATGTCTGCAACAGCGTAATCGGAATCCAGCGCCGGCAATGATGCTCATACAGCGCCAGATCATGCGGCACCAGACTGCGCGCCATGTTCAGTTGCTTGGTCAGCTTAAAGTCGTCTGTCGTTAAATAATGGGTAAAACGAACAAAGTGCATCTGCTTTACATCAAAAAACTTGGACAGCAATTCGCTCAACCGATAATAAAACATTTCCGGCGTAGCGGGATATTTGTTGATCAACGCTAAAAAAGCCGAGTCGCTCCAGGTTGTGCGCTGAAAAAATTCCTGCAAATCCGCCACCAGCAAATCCCGATTCATCAGCAGCGCCCCGGAAAAATAGGCCGCCTTAAAATCGCTAAGCACTTGCTCAAAGGATTCCACAGTGATCCATGAGGACGTTTGCGCCCGCTCTTTTAATTCCAGATAACAATAGCCGATTTCACGGCCCAGAATAAATGCTTTTTGCAAAGGCAGTAATCTTTTATTGATCAGGATTTTGGGTCGCTCACCCGCAATCCAAACCGATCGCTGCCGCATCAAATCCGGATAGTCGGCAAAGTCCGTCTCAATTATTTGATAATGGTATTTATTGATGAGAACCGATTTAAGCAGCGCAACCTGGATCGGATGATGCGTGTCCCAGCCTTGCTCATTCATAAAAATTTGGGCGCTATTTTCAATGTCGTCAAAATAATTTTTGTTGATTTCCTGATAGGAGCGCAAGGCGGCAAAACTGAAATTCTCTACATTGATGTCGTACATCCGGGCCATTTCGATCAGCGCGCCGACAAATGCCGCAATCTTGCTGGGCGATTCCGTAATCAACTCGAAAATATCGCCAACCCCAAAACCCAGCGAATCGAACGGGAACTCCTGCACAAACGGCGAATCCAGAAAATAGCTGATCTGGGCCAGATCGTCCGCCAACTCAGGCGACACCAGCTTCTCGTATGGAATATCCAACGCCTGCGCCAGGCTGCTGATTTTTTCCGGCTTAGGATATTTTTTGCCCTTCTCAATTTCATTCAGATAGGAAACGGACAAGCCGCAACGTCGCGCCAATTCCCGCAGGGTCAGATTTTTTTCCTGCCGGGAATGCTTGAGTTTGACGCCAAAGATCAGGCGGGATTTTTCGGTAGTTATATCCATAAAATAAGTTGGAGTCCAACAACGCAATCAGACTTCGCTAAAGGGATCGGTCTGGATCTGGCAATTTCAAAGTAATCTGGCCAATACTATAAAAATGGCAAGCAATGTCAAGGATAAAAACCGGATTTACAAAAATGTTCTTTGCGGGGGCTTTTTAGATTGGGTATATTACAGCCAATCGGGTGGCCAATTCCGACCGATCATAAAATCTTACAACAAGCGATTGCGAGGACGAGATGAGCCATGCGCTTCAATTTCCCATCATTGACGGGCACAATGACACATTGCAAAATGTCTACCTTCCCGATAAAGCCGGATCCTATTCCTTTTTTGGGCATAACGAGACAGGACACCTGGACTTGATTCGCGCCCATAAAGGTGGTTTTGGCGGCGGTTTTTTTGCCATGTACGTCCCACCGGAACCCGGCACTTGGGGGCCGATGGATCGTGAAATTACGCCAGCGCCACAAGGTTGGTCGGCCCGCTATGCCCCGCGGCTCGACCAGGCCTACGCCCTGCGTTACACGTTTGGCTTGACCGCATCCCTGTTCCGGCTGGAAAGCGAATCCGATGGACAACTCAAAGTTGTACGTACAACGGACGAGCTGGAAACATGCTTAAAAACCGGCGTCATTGCGGCCATTTTACACATCGAAGGCGCGGAAGCCATTGATGCGCAGCTCAATGCTTTGCACGTCTTTTATCAGGCCGGGCTGCGTTCGGTGGGTATTGTGTGGAGTCGCCCCAATGATTTTGGCTGGGGCGTGCCGTTTGGCTTCCCTTTTTCGCCGGATCAGGGTCCCGGCTTGACCGACGCCGGTAAAGCGCTGGTTCGGACTTGCAATCAACTGGGCATTTTGCTGGATGTGTCGCATCTCAATGAAGCCGGTTTTTGGGACGTCGCCGGTTTAAGCCAGCAGACGTTTGTGGCCAGCCATTCCGGCGCACATGCCTTGTGCCCGTCGGCGCGGAATTTGACCGACAAGCAGTTGGCGGCCATCGGTGAATGTAAAGGGCTGGTTGGCGTCAATTTTAATGTCAGCGATTTGCGATCGGACGGACAGCGCAACCCGGATACGCCGCTGACGGAAATTGTCCGCCACGCCGCCTATATTGCCGAGCGCATCGGTATCGACTGCGTGGCGCTCGGCTCGGATTTTGACGGCGCGACCATGCCGAACGAGTTGAAGGACGCCGCCGGATTGCCAAAACTGCTGGCGGCTTTTCGCAAAGCCGGTTTTGATGACGCAGCGCTACGTAAAATCACCAGCGAAAACTGGCTGCGGGTGTTAAAAACGGTTTGGCATTAGCAGCGCATCCAGCCAAAAATGGCCTGCTTTTTGAGAAGTCGAGAGGTCGCGTGGAAATCGGGGGACTGGATCAAACGAAAACCGGGGGTTAACGAATGCCTAAACGCTATACAAGCCGCGAGCTGATCCAAATGGCGTATGATTACGGATGGGAATTGGTGCGGATCAAAGGTGACCATCATAACTTTAAACATGCCGACAGCCGTTTTGTGGTGACCATTGTACACCCACAAAAGGATGTGCCGGTTGGACGGGCAACGGATACGGTCAAGAAAATTCGATTGGAGGTCAAATAATGCACTACTTAATTGTCATTGAACCATTAGAAGACGGCTATGCGGTGCAGGTACCGGATCTGGCGGTTTCCACATTTGGCGATACTTTGAAGAAGGCTAAAGCTGCAGCGAGAGAGGCCATTGTTGCCAATTTGGAAACATATCAAGTGTTAGGCCAACAACCACCGCCGGCGCAGATTCCGGCAATTCATCTGGAAAACCCTGATTTTGCCGAAATGCTGTTTGCCTATATTGACGTTGAAATCGGCGTCTTTGAGGAAGAGCTTGTTGCGGTTTGAGTCTTATCAAATTAGAGTTTTCGTTGCTCGGAGCTGTGGCTGTCACAAATCATTGATTATTTATTTATTACAATGGGAGGTTTACAATGAGATTCTCAAGAGTTTTGACGGTTTTCGTTTGCGGGACTTGCTTTTTTTGGGTGAGTATGCCTCTGTACGGGCAAGGCAAAGTGTTTACGAATTCAATCGGGATGGAGTTTGTTTTGATGCCTGCTGGCAGTTTTATGATGGGAACTGAAACACCGAATTGCCCTCAGGACGATCCTTTTACAGAAAGGAATGAATTTAATGACTGTATGCGCGTATTTGATAAAGATGAGATACCCCAACATAAAGTGGTTATATCCCAAGCATTTTATATGGGGAAATATGAAGTTACCCAAGAAGAGTGGGTTAAGATTATGGGCGACAATTCGGCACATTTCAAGAACGAAAAAGTAGGTGGAAATTCGCGGAGGCATCCGATTGAAGAAGTTTCTTGGGCGGATGCACAAGTTTTTATTACCCGGTTGAATGATAAAGAAGGGAAAAGATATCGACTACCCACAGAGGCCGAATGGGAATATGCCTGTCGTGCTGGCACGACAACAGTCTTTAACACAGGTGATAACCTGACCACCGAGCAGGCCAATTACGATGGTGAGTTCCCCTACAAGAATTATCCTAAGGGCAAGGACTCTGAAAAAACAACCCCGGTGGGCAGTTACCGACCTAATGCTTGGGGGCTGTATGACATGCACGGTAATGTCTGGGAATTTTGCCAGGATTGGTACGATCAAAAGTACTATGCGAAGAGTCCTAGCACGAATCCACAAGGCCCTTCAACGGGTTCGTCTCGTATTTTGCGCGGTGGCGGCTGGTATCTCGGCGGGCGGGATTGTCGCTCAGCGAATCGCCGCCCGGCGAGGCTTAGCGAACGAGATCTCAACATTGGCTTTCGCATTGTGCTCGCCCTATAGAACTCACGGCGATTGAAGCGGCACTTGATATTGACTTTATGGCCAGAAGTGCTTGGTAGATTGATTGCGTTTGATCCTGTTAAAGAAAGGATTGTCCAATGGACACGATAGCTCATTATCGCCAAATCATCAAAAATGCCATCAATGACCACGCCCGCTACAAACCGGCCTGTGGTGATGTGGAGATCGAAGTTATTTTTGATGAATCCAACGAACATTACGAATTGCTCTACAACGGCTGGAACGGCCCTTATCGCTTGCAAGGCAGCGTATTGCATATCGACATCCGCAAAGATAAAGTGTGGATTCAATACGACGGCACGGAAGACGGCATTGCCTTAAAGCTTGTGGAAGCAGGCATCCCGCGCGACCGGATCGTGCTGGCCTACAAACCGCCGGAGATCCGCCCGTATATGGAATTTGCCGTGGCTTATTAACAGCGGACTACGAATTGAACCTAATACGTGCTGCCGCCAATCAAAACGAAAATAGTGAAATAGGCTATGCTGATTCCCAAAATCATCAGCGCATCAAAAAACATGGCCGTTATCGGGTGTCCCCGGCGGAGCAGCTTTTTGAACTCGCTTTCCGGCGGATAGAGCCGAACCGATTCCGGTAAATCGGCCATCTCGGTATAAATTTGCGCCAATTGACGCGCTTTTGCATGCATCAAATTGGCGCGGTTGTGATAATAAACCACGTGCCCGGCGCCCAATATCCCCAGCGAGAGAATAAAAAAAGCGGACAAAATATCCACGCGGCCATGCGTCACAAACCAGCCGGCCAAAGCAGAACCCGTGCCGACATGAAATTTTACGGAATTGTCTATCCGATCCAGAAAGTTGCTGGTTGATCTTTCGGCATATTGCCAAAGCTCTCTGGCAGCCGCAATTTCTATTTCCTTTTCAAACATACCTTACCCTTATTTTTTCTCATTTCGGGTGCATAACTCTTGCAAATAAAATCCATTTGCAAAATAACCTTGCGAAGGTTCACTTTGGGAGTTCAGCGAGCCTTGAAAATATTGACTCCGCAACAAGTTTAACCTTCGCAAGGTTTCCTATATCATTTCGCGTATTTCGTGGTGAATAATTCAGCTAAGGACATGCGTCAGCAGCGAGCTAAATCCTATCGTACCGGAAATTTTTTTATCCAACCGAAATTAATCCTCCGGAAAAAGGTCCAACTGTAAGCTGCGCGGGCCATAAGCTGTTTCAGCTTCAAAGCCGGAAATGCCGACACCAATCAAGCGAATTTTACGCTGCGAAAACTCTTCCAGACACACTTGCGTTAGCTTGTCGAAGGCTGTTCTAAAAATGGCGGTCGCGCTCAGAAAATTGGTTTGACGGGTGACCGAACGTGTCACCTGCTTAAAGTCAAAAAACTTAATCTTCAGCGTTATCGTTTTGCCGGCCAGGCCTTTTTTATCCAGACGACGCATGAGATCGTCAACTAATTGTCGTAATTCTGCTATTAAATCGTCACCGTATGTCAAGTCCTTGTCAAATGTAGTCTCCACACTGACCGACTTGGTCTCATGCTCGACGATAACCGGATTGTTATCAATGCCGCGGATGCGCCGGTACAAATAGCCGCCGGTTTTGCCAAAATTCGTCTGTAACTCCAATTCGGAACGCATGTACAGTTGTGCCCCATATTCTATCCCCAATGCCTTGAGTTTTTGCTCCGTAACTTTGCCGACGCCGGGGATTTTTCGCACTTCCATCTTCATCAAAAAATCATGCGCTTGAGCCGGGGCGATGACAAACAGGCCGTCCGGTTTTTTTTCGTCCGAGGCGATTTTGGCCAAAAATTTGTTGAAAGATATACCGGCTGAACACGTCAGGCCCAATTCTTCGCGGATTTGGGCTTTTATTTTTTGGGCCACACGGGTGGCCGATGTCTCATTTAAATGATTCAAAGTTACGTCTAACCAGGCTTCATCCAAAGAAAGCGCTTCAATAATGTCTGTATATTGGCTAAAGATATTGTGTAATTGACGTGATATGTCAGTATATCGGCTAAAATGCGGATGAATAAAAAGCGCCTGCGGACATAACCGCTTGGCCATCGAGCAGGGCATGGCCGAACGGACTCCGAATTTGCGCGCCTCGTAGCTGGCGGAGCAAACAACAGCCCGGCTATTCGGATCGCCACCGACAACTAAAGGCAGCCCCTTCAGTTTGGGATTGTCCAAAACTTCAACTGAGGCATAAAAAGCATCCATGTCGATATGAATAATTTTTCGTGAAGTGTCTAATTCGAGACTCATGATCGGTTTTTTTCGACCTTTCGGGCCGGCATAAATATCCAAATACCGCCGACAATGGCCGGTAAAAGGATGTTCAGCACAAAAATCAAGAAGGCGGCATTCAGCGCCGCGGCCTCTGTTGTAAAATCATGTAAAAGGATAACGGCCATATTTTCGCGCAGGCCTAATCCGGCAAAGGTGATGGGGATCAGGTTTATCAGCAAGATGACCGGAAAAGCGCTAAAGACCGGGGCTAACGTAATCGAATGAAAACTGCACAGCAAAAAATAAAACTGCAGGGTAAGTAACCCGTACATGATCACCGCCAGACACAATGTCCGCCGGCATGTTTCCGGCCAATTTTCCACAAATGGCAATAAAAAATCGTGCCCGCTGATTTTCAACAATCCCATTTTTTGAACTGCCGACAAGCCCGATTGGAATCGCCGCCGCAACATCGGCCATTGCCAACAGACGACGGACAGGCTGCACGCGCCGATGAGCGTTAAACCCGCGAGCCGGTTTTGCTCTCGCAGCCAAAAAGCCAGCCCGCCCCAAAAACAGATCGCCATCACCGCGCTTAATTTGTCGATGATTGTCATTTCGATGATCAGCGCTTTTCGAGGTGATGAGATAAACAAGGCCCGTCCTAATTCACCAACACGACCAGGACTCATCAGACCCAGCGCCATGCCGGCAAAAAACGACCGCAGTGCATCCGGATAAGCAGCTTGCGCGTCGGCCCGCTGTAATAACAAGCGCCATTTCAAAATCTGGATGGCCAGAGCCAGGCCGCCAATGCCACCTGCAATCCTTAAGTCAAACCAATCCGCCTGCCGATAGACTGCTAAAATGGACTCGAATGTCAGACGATGGCCGGCTACAAAAATAAGCGTCAGCGAAACTAACACTTTGGCTAAAAAAAAACAATGTCCTTTCAAATAAAATACCCCGGGTTTAAAAAGGCTCATTGACAGCCTATCAACTAATGTCTACATTTAGAAGTGCTGCGCAATAAGGCGCTCCATATATTCACATTAAGGATTTTTTTTGGCCGAATAAATCCTTAGGGTTTTCTTTACTACGATGGTCAAAAAAAGGACTTTTAGTATGGCAGATTGGAATGCATATCGGCAATTATTTCCCCACACGGCCCATTCGGTATTTTTGAATCATGCCGCTGTTTCGCCGTTAAATAAACGTGTGCTGCAGGCGCTGCAGGAATACCAGGAAATCCGCTCGAACTCCCGCGACAACTTGATTTATTTCCCGGAAATAAGTGAAAAACGTACCCGGTTTAAAGAACTCGTCGGACGCTTAATCAATGCGCCGGTCAGTCAAATCGCCCGGGTCGAAAGCACTTCTGCCGGACTGACCCTTCTGGCCAATGGTCTGGATTGGCAGCCGGGCGACCGCATTCTGCTTAATGATATGGAATTTCCTGCTAACGTCTACCCCTTTTTGAATCAGGAACGGCGCGGCGTTAAAGTCGACTTTGTGCAGAATGACCATGGCCGTATTCGTCTGGAAGATTTGCGGCGGGCCATCCGACCCGAAACGCGCTTGCTTTCCATCAGCTTTGTACAATATCTCAATGGTTTCCGCAGTGATTTACAGGCCGTAGGCGAACTTTGCCGGGAGCATGATTTGATTTTTTGCGTGGATGGAATTCAAGGTCTGGGCGCTTTGCAGGTCGATGTGCAGGCCTTGGGTGTAGATTTTTGGTCCAACGGCGGACACAAATGGCTGATGTGGCCGATGGGCACGGGCTTTTTTTATATCTCGCCACGTATTTTTGAGCGGGTTTATCCGACTAACGCCGGCTGGCTGGCCGTAGAAAATGCCTGGGATTTTTCTAAATTTGACCTGAAATTCTTGCCGACGGCCGAACGATTTGAACCCTCCGGCTTTAATGTTGCCGGCATGGTTGGCGCAATAGCAGAGCTGGAGCTGTTTCTGGAAATCGGACCCGGCCAAATCGAAGCGCATATTTTGGAAACAACTGCTTATGCTTACGAGCGCCTGTTAGAAAACGGCTACGGTGTCTATACAGTACCGGAGGCCGCGCATTATTCCGGGGTCATCACTTTTGAGCATGAGCAAGCGACAGCATTGTGTGAGTTTCTTAAATCACAGCAGATTTTTGTCTCCGTCCGCAGCGGCAAAATTCGGGTTTCACCACATTTTTATAATACGCGTGAGGATATTGATTGTCTGATCGCCGCTGTCCGGAAGTTTGATTCCAAGTAACTGTTCAGCCACTAAACTCATAAAGTTTGTCGCAGAGTTTCACAGCGTTTTCTTTTCTTTGTTTAACTCTGCGTAAAGCTCTGCGAACTTTGCGGTTAAAATAAAATTTGCGGTTTACCGCGCTATGATTCAAGGTCTATGATCTCATTTGAAAAAGCTCGCCAAATTCTTCTTGATACGATTAAACCTCTATCAGCCGTTAGGTTGCCGATTCTTGAAGCCGGCTACGCTGTGTTAGCGGAAAATATTATCGCTGCGCGTCCTATTCCCGGTTTTAACTCAGCGGCCATGGACGGTTTCGGCATTCGTTGCGCAGATGTTGCCCATGCCGGAGAAACGACGCCGGCACAACTGCGCATCATAGGCGAACTTCCCGCCGGGTCCCCGCCAGCCATTGTCATCAAAACCGGAGAGGCGGTTAAGATTTTTACCGGGGCCGCGGCGCCGGATTCGATTGACAGTATTGTGATGCGCGAAGCGGTTCAGGTTGTCGGCGATTGCGTCCAGGTTGACCAGCCGGTGGTTTTGGGACAGCATATACGACGATGCGGTGAAGAATTTGCGGCGGGCGCGACTGTCCTTCAGGCCGGCACACTGATCACGCCCCCGGTAATTGGACTGCTCGCAGGCCAGGGTCACGAAAGCGTCCTTGTTCATACCCGGCCACGGGTGGCCATCGTTGTCAGCGGCAGCGAGGTCCGGCCTGTCGGCGATAAACTGCTGCCGGGCCAAATTTATGACGGGATTTCGTATTTAATTCACACGGCATTGACCGCCGCCGGCATTACGGCAATCCACATTTTTCGCGCTGCGGATGAGCCGGACATTTTGCGCCGGACACTTCAAACCGCACTGGCTGGGCATGATGTTGTCATCACTTCCGGCGGTATTTCCGGTAGTGATTACGATTTGTTGCCGTCGGCGCTGGCGTCGCTGGAAGCGCAAATTCTGTATCGGCAAATTGCCATTAAGCCGGGTAAACCTAATCTTTTTGGCGTTGCAAAAACAGGCCAATATATTTTCGGCTTACCGGGCAATCCGGTAGCCGCAGCCCTTTCCTATTATAAATTAGTCATGCCGGCTCTGCAGCAACTCTGTGGCCTGACCCTTTCTCCCATCCTGACCGCAACCGCCACATTAAGCTGTGATCTGAAAAAACAAGCCGGGCGGATCGAATTTGTGCGGGTAAAACTCCATCAAACGGCTACGGGCCTTGTCGCAACGCCAACCCGGCATCAGGGTGCGCATACGCTAAGCGGCCTGACGGATGCGAACGGTTTACTCTGTTTTTCCGCCAACGCCACAAGCCTGTCCGCCGGACAATCCGTTTCGGTCGAATGGCTGAATTGGCGATAAATCTTGAGCTTTAGGATTTTCTTTACGAGGTTTATTTTTATTATGATCCGATCTGAAGAGGTAACGGGACTTATTCTGGCCGGAGGCGGCAGTCGGCGGATGGGAAATGATAAAGCCTTGCTGCTGTGGGATGATCGCCCGTTTATCGTCCACATTGCGGATGCATTGCTTGCCGTTTTTGATCAAACCCTGCTAAGCGCTAATGACCCGGAACGCTATGCCTTCCTGGGGTTGCCGGTTGTGCCCGACTTTTATCCGGGCGCCGGACCATTGGCGGGATTACACGCTGCCTGCTTAACAGCCGCTACACCCTATCTATTTGTCACTCCATGCGACGCACCGCAGCTCTCGCCCGACTTTATTCGGGCATTGTTGATGGAAGCGGAACCTGACGCTATTTCCGTTTATAACGACCAACAACATTTGCAACCATTAATCGGTATCTATCCTTGCTCAATAGCGGCGGTGATTGAGGCGCGTTTGCAGCAGAAAAAACTAAGCGTTTTGGCCTTTTTGGCCGAATGGTCCAAGCCGATAAAAAAAATAAACCTGCCGGTTTTTGCATCGGCTACGCTGAATATCAACACCCCGGAAGCATATTGCAAACTGATCTCCGGCAACTGGAACGGCAGCTTAGCTCGTTCCCAATCTTTGATTGGGAACGCACTTGTCACGGAAACTCTGTTTCCGCTATCTTAAAATCAGACTAACGAAATACGAAGCACAGTTTTGTCTGCAAAAGCGTTCCCAAATAGAATTTTGGAACGAGGATTGTGCATTAACCTACCAAGTCCTGAACTTCAGACCACCTGACCACCTGACAAAAAAAAGCTAACTCTCTTTGAAAAAAAGAGAGTTAGCTTTTTCGTTGCGCTTTAAGTTCGCCATGACCCACGCCAAATTCATCAAAGACGCTTAATCAGTAAACCCGCGTGACGATTGTGCAAGTGCCGGGATTAATCCATCTTTTGAGCAGCCTAACTCGGGTGAACTTAAAGGTAAAAGTGTGTGGCATTCCGACTAACGCTTGCCGGCAATTTTCTTGCGTAGAAACGTCGGAATTTCCAAATCGTCTGCGCCACCGTTAGCAACCAGTCGGCTTTCGCCCAAAATTTCCATCAACTCTTCATTTTTGGTGGTTTTGGGTGGAGCTTGCCGCAGCACGGTCGGACGACGAAGTTGTTGATCGCGCAGACGCGGGTTCAAATCAATCACGCGATGGTGCCCGGTCTGCTCGACATCGTGAGATTTAACAACCATCTCGCCGAATCCGGTGGCAATAACGGTGACATAAACCTTGCCCTCCAGCGTCGGGTCAATCACTGCGCCAAAAATGATGTTGGCGTCATCACCGGCTGATTCTTGAATGATTGACACGGCGTCATTAATTTCGAACAACGTCATGTCTTCGCCACCAGTGATGTTGATCAATACGCCCTTGGCGCCGGCAATGGACGTGTTTTCCAGCAACGGGCTGGAGATGGCATCCTGCGCAGCTTCGATAGCGCGATTTTCACCGGTGCCGGTACCGGTGCCCATCAGCGCGTCACCCATTTCCTGCATAATCGTACGCACGTCGGCAAAATCGACATTGATTAAGCCGGGCACGAGGATAATGTCGGAAATACCGCGTGTAGCATGCAACAGTACGTCGTCAGCGATGCGGAAAGCGTCCCGCACGGGGGTTTGCTTACCGACGACAGACAGCAGCCGCTGGTTGGGAATGACAATCAGGGTATCCACGTGTTTCTTGAGCTCAGCCAGGCCCAATTCGGCATTGCGGCAGCGCTTGGCGCCTTCAAACTGGAATGGTTTGGTTACAACGCCAACAGTCAGCGCACCCATCTCTCGGGAGACCTCGGCCACGACTGCCGCCGCGCCGGTGCCCGTACCGCCGCCCATTCCCGCCGTAATGAACACCATATCCGCACCCTTGATTGCTTCTGCAATCAATTCGCGATCTTCTTCCGCCGCCCGTTTACCCACTTCCGGGTGGCCGCCTGCCCCCAACCCTTTGGTTAACTTGTTACCGATTTGCAGCTTGTGAGTGGCCTGTGATACCTTTAACGCCTGGGCGTCGGTATTGGCAGTGATAAACTCCACGCCACTTAACTCAGACGCAATCATGTGATTGACCGCGTTACCACCCGCGCCCCCCACACCGACCACTTTCAGCTTCGCCATATCGGTGACTTCATCAGCCAGTTCAAACCGAACGCTCATAAACTTTCCCTCCTATCCGAGAACGTGATAAAGAATGGTGAATGAAATGTAAATTAAAAAATAACCCCCTAACGACTTGCATAATATTTTGCTTCCAATTGTATCCGGCTCCAGCGCTTAGAAAAAGTCGGCAAACCAGTTCTTCATCCGCGCCAGAATTTGATCGAACACTGATTCGCCCATTGCATCACCCGCAGTAGCCTTAATGCTTTTTGTGTCGCCGTGGTGCTCCAGGCCGTACAGCACCAGACCGACGCTGGTGGCAAACATCGGCTCCCGGATCATTTCCGTCAAACCGGACATCTTTATATTAGGATAGCCGACCTTGACCGGCATGCCAAATACCTGCTCGCCCAGTTGGGGCAGACAATCCAATGCCGCCGCGCCGCCGGTAATCACCAGGCCGGCCGCCAGCATGTCCGCATAATCCGTCTTTTTGATTTCGCGATAGGCCAACTGGAAGATTTCTTCCATGCGCGGCTCGATGATGGAAGCTAAAGCATGACGGGAGATTTCCCGCTCATCGCGGCCGCCAATGCCGGGCACGCGCACGACCTCATTGGGCGGCACCTGCGAGGCCAGGGCGCAGCCATAGGTGCGCTTGATCTCGTCGGCCTTATTGACAGGGCAGCGCAAACCGATAGCAATATCGTTTGTGACATTATTGCCACCCAGTCCAATCACTGCTGTATGGCGAATACTGCCCTCAAAAAAGATGGCAATATCGGAGGTTCCGCCGCCAATGTCAATCAACGCCACGCCCAGCTCCTTTTCGTCCGGGGCCAGCACGGCATAGCTGGAAGCCAGCGGTTCCAGCACGATGTCGCGCACTTCCAATCCGGCCCGGATAATGGATTTGTAGATATTCTGTGCCGACGTAACCGCCGCGGTAACGATATGCACCTCCGCCTCCAATCGAACACCGGACATCCCAATCGGCTCCATAATGCCGACCTGATCGTCCACGATAAACTCTTGCGGCAGGACGTGTATTATTTCGCGATCAATCGGGATGGCAATGGCCTTGGCCGCTTCAATCACCCGATCCACATCGGCTTTGGTGATCTCCTTATCGGCGCGGGATACGGCAATAACACCGCGGCTATTGATGCTGCGGATATGGTCACCGGCGATACCGGCAAAAACCGCCCGTACCGGGATACCTGCCATGCGCTCGGCCTCTTTAACCGCCCGGTGAATCGAATGCACCGTCTGCTCCAGATTAATGACCACGCCTTTGCGCAGGCCTTCCGACGGCGACTTGCCCACGCCCACGACCTTGACGTTGCCGTCGTCATCGACCTCGGCAATAATGCAGCAAATCTTGGTTGTCCCGATATCGAGACCGACTATGACATTATCTTCCATACAATCACCCTCCTCCACAAGAGGCTATAGCCCGACATAAAAGCCGCACTACGCTAAAATGAATGTTGCGCTTCAAACTTCGTTACTCGTAATTTCATAATTAATTTTTAATCACTACCTGATCGGTATATCGCAGATCGAACGCGCGAATTTGCTCCCTCTCCCGACCCATTTTTTCGGTCACCATGCGGAAGCGCTCCAACTGCGCAGCATAATTGCTGCTACTCAATTGAAGCGTTTGGCCGGCCATCATCGTGTAAATCGTAATTTCTTCCGGCGACACTACATAGATTTCCGAAATTTCATTACTCCAGCCGGCTTGAATTGCTTCCATCTTCTCCACAATGCCTAAAGCGGCAAAAAATGACGGATCACCGATCCGATCACCCGGGGCTAAATTTTCCACAGAAAGACCGCTGAGCATAGGTAAATCCGGTAAAATAACACCAACCGGAGGCAAAATGACACCCTCGCGGTCCACTTCATAAAAAGTGTCACCGGCTTTGATCAACAGCGCCGGCAACCGCTCTTCTAAAAGAATTGCTAATTGATCGGGCAGACTGCGCGCCACTTGTACCGACTTTAAGCGTGGATTAACCGCTAACACTTTTTGCAGTTGCCCAATCGGAATGGTAAACAAATTCGTCTGCAGCGGCGTATTCACAATCTTAAGAACATCTTGCTCCAGCACGTAATGATGGCCGCTAATCACAATTTTTTGCATGGCAAAGCGCGGCGATGTATACAGCCAGCGCTGAAACAAGGTCATCGCCGATAAAAACAACATCACCAACAACGCCGCCAGACGGATGCGCTTCCGCCAATCCGTCGGCTTGATGGCTTCGACCGGCGCTTCCGCGGTTTCCGACATGTCATGGTCTGTTGGCGGATCGTATGTTTTTCGCTCATCACGATCTTTAAAAGGAACAGGCAAGGCTTCCATGGCGATCGACATTATTTCTCTCCTTGAGCCGATGCGCTTATATTAGCGCGATCGTTTTTCAAATCTTTGGCTAATCCCAGATATTTGGCGGTCTTGAGCATGACGGCCATTTCCCAAAGCTGCGACAGGGTTTGCAAGCGTCGCGCCAGCGCTTCGGACGATGTATCGACTATCGGTATTTGTAATTCAACTTCTGTTATCATCTTTTTTGATAAAGCCCAGTTCTTGCAGGTCCAAAATATCTTTGGTTCGACCGGCCAGCTTTTTCATTTTGCCCAGCCCTTCCAGCGAAACAACGGGAATGCGCCGATCTTCCAACTCAAAGATAGCATGATTATCCCACACGCTTTGCAAAATCGGGGTAACCAACATGAAATCCAGCGTCAAAAAAACCGGGCCCTCAAACTTGGAAATACGGTAAACATATTGCGCATTTGGCGTCCCTAAATTGAATGGAATCAAGCCGCCTTCCACAGTGTAACCCAATTTTTTGACAAGCGCTAAAATCGTTTCCAAATCTTCTTTTTGGATCAAAAAATCAATGTCGTTGGTCAATCGCTGATAGCCGTACATCACCACAGCCACGCCACCGCAAATGACATACCGGACGTTGTTTCCATTGAACAGATCAATAAGCTTAAACAACTCGTCATTGAAGTTCATAGGTTCTTTTTCAATCTGTCCGTTTCGGGAGGCGATTTATGCCAGTGTCGATTTATTGACGTCGGTTTCTTCCAAGGGTTTTACTTCGGTATATTTGCCCAGATGCTTCGCCTTTTGTAAAGACAGGCATAATGCCCGCAATTGCGAGACTTCACGCAACCGGCGATCAATTGCCTGGGGCGACATATCGGCTTTTAATTTAATTGTCGCTGTCTTTTCCACTTTGCTGAATCCAGGCTTCCAAGTTTTCAATATCCAGTTCTTCGTATAAATTCACGCTAAGCTCCAAGCAGCCCAGACATTTCCAAAATCCGGCTTGACCATTGCCGCGATTCCTGCGCCATTTGCTGTCGTAACGTTTTGTCCGGCCAGATGATTGCCCAATCGAGTTGCCAACAGGCCAGTTTGATTTGCAATTCGGCCAATTCCGCCGCAACATCCGTGCTTGCGTCGGTACCGGTCCACTCGATAAAATGCTTGCTTTCGTCCAGCAAACCAAAGACAGCTTGCGGATTGGCGTCACGGCGGCAAAAGGAATCCACCCGGGCCAGATTAGCCGCAATGCCGCCCAATCGCGTGGGCAAGGCGTCGCTTAGAAAGCGCGTTTTAATTTCTTGTTGATTAATCAACTTGAACATCTCCAAGCAAAGCTTTTACAATCTTTTCAATATTTTCCCGCAGTTCCGGGTCTTGAATTTCCATGGCCCGATTGTTTTGCTTCGGGCGAATGTTGATAAGCGAATCATAGCCGACTTCCTGCTTGAACGGATCCCAATCTGCGCCCCAAATATCGGCTTGCACACATCCAGCTTTTAAGAGCTCGGCTTCGCAATCCGCGTGCATTGCGCCTCCGCCGGCCAAAATGTTTTGCCGAACATCTACAGCCAATTTGATGTAACCTTCAAGCATTTGCAACATTTCGGCAATTTGTGCTGAAGTCGCTTTTTCACGGATGATGTGGATCATGTAAAGACCGACTCTTGATCTTAAAAGCGTGTTTTTAAAATGTAATCAATCACAGTATTCACATCCCCCGCGCCCATTGTTACGACAACATCACCGGGCTGCATGAGCTCGCGCAGGCGGCTTTCCGCTTCCTTCAGACCGTCGGCGTAGTGCGCGTTGCAATGCCCAAGGGCACGGGCGGCGTCCACCAGCAATTGCCCGCTCACGCCGGGAAGCGGAGCCTCGCGGGCCGGATATACTTTGCTGACAATCGCCACATCGGCCAACAGCAAGGCCTGACCAAATTCCTGCACAAAAGCCTGTGTCCGCGAAAAAAGATGCGGCTGAAAAACCAACACCATCCGCCGCCCGTAGCCGGCTTTCAGCGCGTTCAGGCTGGCCGTCATTTCGGTCGGATGATGGCCGTAATCGTCAATCACCAAGATGTCGTTGGGCAACGCGCCGCGCACTTCCAGCCGCCGCTTGACGCCGCCAAAGCCGGCCAAACCCGCGGCAATCTTGCCAAACGGAATTTGCAATTCCAACCCGACCGCAATCGCCGCCAATGCATTTTGAATATTGTGACGACCCGGTACCCGCAGTTGAATTTCGCCCAGTAAATCGCCCTTATGCCGGACTTGAAAGCGATTGCACACTTCACCGGAATCTGCACCGTCTTTGGTCAAATCGGCCAAACAAATGGCGCGAGCTGTTAAGTCTGTGTTTTCGGCCAGACCGTAGGTTAGCAGCGGCCCTTTCAGGCGCGGCAGAATTTCGCGCACGCCCTTATCATCGGCGCACACAATCTGGCGGCCAAAAAACGGGACGCGATTGGCAAATTCCACAAAAGCGCTGTGCAGATTTTCCAAACTGCCATAGCATTCCAGATGATCGGCATCAATGTTGGTGATAATGGCCGCGCACGGCCACAATTGCAAAAAGGATTGATCGTATTCGTCGGCCTCGGCGACAAAGTAAGGGCCTTCGCCAAAACGAACATTGGAGTTTGCGCCGCGCATGGTGCCGCCGACCAACGTCATCGGATCGAGATCGCCTGCTTCCAACACATGGGAAGTCATGGCTGTTGTGGTCGTTTTACCGTGCGTGCCGGCCACGCCAATGCCATAAGAAAAGCGCATCATCTGGCCAAGCATTTCCGCCCGCTTGATGACCGGCAGGCCCTTTTCCAGCGCCGCCGCGACTTCCGGGTTGGCCTTATTCACCGCCGATGTGACGATCACAATATCGGCATCTTTAAACTGCGCCGCCGCGTGGCCGACATAAACTTCCGCGCCTTTCCCGGCCAGATAGCGCAACATCTCGCTATCATTCGCGTCCGAGCCGGATACGGCAAAGCCTTGCTGCAACAGGACATCGGCGATGGCGCACATCCCGGCCCCACCAATCCCGACAAAGTGAAATTTTTTGTAGCGATTAAATGCAAACATTTAAAATTGAAAATATTGCTGCCCGCGAAATGCGCGAAAAGACATGAAAAAGTCTAATTTTATTTTGCTGCTTTCTTCATATTCGTATGCTTCGAGGGCAAAGTGTTTTTTGGATGATTCCCTGAGTGTATAAGTCTTTCGTATTCCAATTTTGGAAAATGACCAAAATTGAGGTTTTTTGCTTTTTAACGTGTTTCGTGGGCAAATTTTACGCTCTTGGTAGTGCTTCGGACATATTGCGAAATATTTAGTAAAACACCCAACCCCATCAGATTGAAAATAATCGACGAGCCGCCAAAGCTGATCAGCGGCAACGGCAGACCCGTTGCTGGAATTGACCCGGTAACCACCGCCACATTAATCATCGCCCCAAAAAACAGCATCGCCCCAATTCCGGCGGCCACGTATGTCCCAAACAAATCCGGGGCATAAACCGCAGCCTTGTAGCTGCGCCAGGCAATCCACAAAAACAGCGTCAGGATGCCCATCGCCCCCACAAAGCCAAATTCCTCACCGATGATGGTGAAGATGAAATCCGTGTGCGGCTCGGGCAGGTATAACAATTTTTGGATGCTTTCGCCCAGACCCAACCCGGTCAAGCCGCCATTACCGAGGCCGATCAGTGATTGCCGCACATGATAGCTGGCGCCAAGCGGGTCGCTGTTCGGATTCAGATACGACAAAACGCGAGTTAGTCGATACGGCGTTTGGATGATCAACAAAATCAAAGCCGGAAACGCACTCAAGCTAACCGCAGCAATGTGCAGAAACTTAACGCCGCCGACAAATAACATGCTGAGCGAAATAACCAACAGTGAAAAAGCCGACCCAAAAGCCGGCTGAATCACCACCAGCGTAAACGCCGCGCCAACAACGATAAGATGCGGTAGAAAGCCCTTGGCAAAACTGTCAATACGTTCTTTTTTACGATCTAACGAATCTGCCAGCCAAAAAATCATGACTAACTTCATAATGTCAATGGGTTGAATGGTGTATGAGCCTATCCGAATCCAGCGATTGGCGCCGGTCATCTCGGCGGCCCGTCCGCCCACGCCGGGGAAAAAAGTAATGACCAGCAAGGCAAAACCGATCAACAGCATCGGCTTGGCAAATTTGCGCCACACCCGATAATCCACCTGCATGATCGCAAACATCAAAACCAGGCCGACCAGCACTCGGCCCAGATGGCGCTGCAAAAAAAATGTGTCGCTGCCAAATCGCTCCGCTGCCAATACCGCGCTGGAGGTGTAGACCATGACCGCGCCAATGCTGACCAGCAGCACAATGGCTATGAACAAGGTCATGTCCGGAACGATGGTGAGGGGTCGTTTCATAGTTACCTTAATCGTTTTAAAATCAAGCAAAGCTGCCATTATTGCCACAAAACTTGATTTTGTACGCTAAATTAAAATTTTGCGTCTATTTATAAATTTCTAACCAAGTCTTTAAATTGCTGTCCGCGATCCTCAAAATTCTTAAACATATCATAGCTGGCGCAGGCCGGTGACAGCAAGACCACGTCGCCCGGTTGAGCCAATTGCCGCGCGTGACGCACCGCAGCTTCCAGCGAATCCATAAAGGTGCAGTCATCAAAGATCTGCCGTAGTTTTTCACGAGTCTTGCCAATCAACAGCGCGTGTTTGACATGCTGCGCCACCGGCTCGCGCAAGGGAGCAAAATCCGCGCCCTTGTCATAGCCGCCGGCAATCAAAACAATATTCGGAAAGCTGTTGACCGCAGCGATAGTCGATTCTACCGTCGTCGCTTTGGAATCGTTGTAATAACGCACACCGTCCAACTCTCGCACAAACTCGATGCGATGCTCCAATCCACCAAAATTGCGCAAGGTCTCGGCCATGGCCTCACTTGAAACGCCAAGCAGATGGGCCGCGCTTAAAGCCGCCAGCGCGTTTTGCACATTATGCGGACCCTTGATGCGCATCTCGTCAATCGGACAGATTTGCCGATCCTGTCCTTTTTCACGCAGCATAAAGTTTTGCGCATCGACAAACGGCCCGTCATGCTGCGGCGATTGATGCAGGCTGAATGTCCGGATTTGCGCCGCAATGTCCTGGCCGAGCCGCATCACCACCGGGTCTTCGGCATTGAGGATGGCAAAGTCGGTTTCGGTTTGATTTTCAAAAATTCTGGCTTTGGCCGCAATATAGTTTTCCAGAGCGCTGTAACGATCCATGTGATCCGGCGTTATATTCAATAGGAGGGCAATGTGCGGGCGAAACCGCGCAATGTTTTCCAATTGAAAACTACTCAACTCCAACACCAACAACCCCTTGTCGCTCAACCCGCGCGCGACTTCCGAAACCGCTACCCCGATGTTGCCGGCCACAGCAACCTCGCGTCCGGCGGTTTGGAGCAGCGCGCCCAGAAGGGAGGTGGTCGTCGACTTACCGTTTGTACCCGTGATGCCGATGACGGTCGCTTTTGTCAGACGATAGGCGATTTCCACTTCGCTGAGAATCGGCACGCCGTTGGCCTTCGCGGCTTGCAGAATCGGAATGCTGTCCGGAATCCCCGGGCTCAGCACAATCAAATCCTTGCCCGCGTAAACCGCCTCGCTATGCCGGCCTATTTCGCACGAGACGCCCAGACGGCCCAATTCGGCCGCGGTCTCCTTCAGTACGACTGACTGGCCGGCGTCGCTGGCAAATACGCGCGCGCCCAATTCCTGCAGCAGCCTGGCCACGGCCTGTCCGCTGCGACCCAGGCCCAACACGGTTACATTTTTTCCGGCAAATTCATTCATCGAATAATCTCACCCTCAAAGCGTCGGTGAGTGATGCGCCAACCAACGACCAAACGCTATGACCTTCCGGGTCCGACAGGATCCGGAAGGTTTTTTTACATGTATTTTTCAACTTCATGCTTCAAAGCCTGTGCGACCAATTGATTTAAGGAAATTTTTTGATGCGCGGCAATCAAAGACGCTCTTTTGTACAACCCCGGATCCAGAGTAACCTGAATTCGGCCTTTAAATGTTTTTTGCGGCGCTTTGTTCAACTTTTGACATTGCTGCAAATAGTGATTAACCGCATTACGAAACGCGCTTTCCAGATCATTGACCGTCGTCGCTTCAAAAGTTACCAGATCCTGAATGAACTCTATTTTCCCATAAAATACACGATCGTCAGCGGAATAATTGACGCTGCCGATATAGTCGTTATAAGTAATAAAGTTTTCCATTTTCAAATGCTCACAATCTATCAACTGTCAACAAAATTTCGTGAATTTTATTTTGGATCATTTTTACCTGGTATATTTTCAGTTCATTGCCCGGATGCGGCTTGTGCAAGTCAATAACATCACCGGTCTGCGGATGATAAAAGCTTACGCGTGAACCCTCGCCGTCATCTTCCCGATAACCGAGTCCCTCCAAAAGCCGCTTCAGTTCCTGATACGTCAAATCTTTCTTAATCGGTTTCGTTAGAAAGCGTTTAAGCAACTTGTTTTGGCGAGTCATGTCAAACCGCTTTCAAACCTGTGAAGCTTTCTTGTTCAGCTTCTTTTTCTTCGGCGCTTCCGGTAGAAAATTGTCCGAACTGACCACGCTTTGACCGGTTTCCAGTTCCAGCGCTTTGCGGGCGTCGCCGGCAATTTTGCCGCCCTTTTTGGCGGCTTTGCGGTTTGGGATAAAGCCTTGCGCGTCTTCTTTGCGGGCGATTTGCGTCGTGGAAACCTCGCCCAACATCGTAAACACTAACTCCAACGAACTCATGTGATCGCGCAGGTTTTCCGCTTTAGCCAGACCCTTGACTTCCTTATGATCCGCCGGCGTTAAATCAAACGTGCCTTTGGCGATTTCGGAGGTTAAAATCGAAAACTCGCTGCCTTCCTTGATGCCGCGGGCTCTCCATTCATCGGTCAATTCGCCGCGAACGGCGATGGATTGCAAGCGTTTCTCAATCCAGGCATCCGGGTAGCCTTTGGCTTTGTACAATTCGCGCACCCGCTCCATAGCCAGTTCCGGATACTTCACCTCTTCAATCCGCTCATAGCCGATTCGCGCCAGCCAACGTTTGATCGGCTCCACTTTTGGCGAGGGGATTGCCTGCACAATCCGCAAGATACCCTCGGTGTTGGCGCAGTTTATTTTCTGCCGGCCGCCGTCGGTTTCGATAAAAAGCGGGATGACTAATTTCGACCACGCTTTGGCCAGTTCAGGATCGCGTTGGCGCATTCTTTTGATATATTGATTGACATCGTAACTGGCTGTCGCGATATCCACAATATCCGTCACGGCAAAGTACCACTTTTCATCCGCCTCGTTCCAGACGCGGCGAACCTCTTTTCCTTCCAGAATGGCGATGCTGCTTCGTGTTGACATGCCAGTCTCTCCCCTGAAGTATGCTCTCTCAAAGGGGGGGTACAATTTGTACCCCCCCTTTGCATCAAACCCTTATCAAATCTGCATTCCCGTAGGATAAAAGTTTCTATTCAATGTCCAATTATCAGCGCAGTTTTAACGTACTCAGCGCCAAAAGCGACAGCAAAATGCCGATAATCCAAAAGCGGGTGACAACCTTTGTTTCTTTCCAGCCCTTCAGCTCAAAGTGATGATGAATTGGGGCCATCAAAAAGATGCGTTTGCCGCCGCGCAGTTTATACGAGCCGACTTGCAGGATGACCGACAGCGTTTCCATCACAAACACGCCGCCAAAAATTGCCAGCAAAAGCTCCTGCTTAACCAGAATCGCTACCACGCCCAACGCGCCGCCGAGCATCAACGAGCCGGTATCGCCCATAAAGATTTCCGCCGGATGCGCGTTAAACCACAAAAAACCAAGCGCCGCGCCAATCATGGATGAACAAAATACAGTTAACTCGCCTGCCCCGTGTAAATGCGGGATATTCAGATACTCACTAAACTTGGCGTTGCCGTGGACATAACAAAATCCGGCCAGCGTAAAAGCCGAGATCGCTACTAAACCAATCGCCAGACCGTCCAAACCATCCGTCAAATTGACCGAATTTGACGCCGCGGTGATGATGAAAACCACAAGTGGAATGTAGAGCCAGGCAAAATCCAAAAACTGCCCTTTAAAAAACGGGACGATAGATTTGCTGGCAAATTCCGGCTGCAGCGGGTAAAAGTAAAGCACGCCGCCCACAATCAGCCCCAATGTAATTTGCCCTAACATTTTGTAGCGGGCAATCAGGCCGCGCGATTTGCCCTGTGCAATCTTTAAATAATCGTCCATGTAGCCGATACCGGCCATCCATATCGTAACCAACAAGGCCAGTTGAATGTAGCGATTCGACAAATCGGCCCATAACAGCGTAGGCCCGACAATGGCGGCAAAGATGATGATGCCGCCCATGGTCGGGGTACCGCTCTTTTTTTGATGCGATTCCGGGCCTTCTTTGCGGATGATTTGCTCCATCCGCCACGCCTTCAGATACCGGATTAGCGGCGGCCCAACCAGAAAGCTGATCAGCAGCGCCGTAATCGTCGCATAAGTCGCCCGAAACGTGATGTATTGGACAACGTTGAAGATCGAATAATAATCCCGTAGCGGGAAAAGCAGCCAATACAGCACGTATGCCTCACATAAATTCTACAGATTTTGAAAATCGTCCGTTAAAGCTTGAACAAGACGCTCCATCTTCATCCCACGTGAGCCTTTTATCAGTACAACGTCGTCCGGCTCAAGTCTTTCGCGGATTAGTGGCGCTGCGTTCTCGGATAACTCGATGGCCAAGATACGATTTTTGTCAAAGCTGTTGGCGATGGCGCCATCCAACACGGTTTGGGCGTACGCACCAATAGCAATCAGCGCGTCAATTTTTAATTCGGCGACAAATTGCCCCAATTCGTAATGATGCTGCAACGCCGTTTCGCCTAACTCAAACATATCGCCGAGCACTGCCACACGCCGTTTGGCCGGCTCATATTCGCGCAGCATCTGCAAGGCCGCGCGCATGGATTGCGGATTGGCGTTATAGCTGTCATTCAGGATCGTCAAATTTTTTAAGCGAATGACTTCGCTGCGCAGACCGGTGATTTTGGCCGAATTGAGCGCATCGGCAATCGCTCCCCAATCGTCGCCAAAATATCGCGCCACCGCTATCGCCCCCAATGCGTTATAAATGTTGTGACGACCGGGCAAGACGATTTCAAAAGCCTGGTTCTGTACGGAAAATCGGTTAGCGGCAGCCCCAACTTGGACCGAATGAGCGACAAAATCACAATGTTCACCAAAACCGAACGTCCGCACATTTTTTTGCAGCTTTTGCGCCCTCGCTAAAAGCTGTGGATCGTCACCGTTGACAAAGAGCGTTTGGACATGACCGGCCAATTCCAGCTTGGCCGCATAGACATTTTCCAGTGTACCCATAAACTCCAGATGTACCGGGCCGACATTGGTAATCACGCCCACTTGCGGCCGGGCCAGCGCCGCCAGTTGATCGATTTCGCCCGGATGATTCATGCCCAATTCGACGACGAGCATGTGATGGTGATTTTCCAGACCCAGCAAGGTCAACGGCAGCCCGATATGGTTGTTCAGATTGCCGCGCGTGGCGTGTACGCTTCGTGTCGCGCCCAACACACGGGCGATCAAATCTTTGGTGGTGGTCTTGCCGTTCGATCCGGTTACCGCCACCCCGGGCACATCATGTTGCAGCCGGTAATGGCGTGAAACTTCTTGCAGCGCCGTGAGCGTGTCAAGGACGGCAATCATTGGCGTTGCAACCGAATCGCTGCGGCAAGCCCACGCATAAGCATCGCGAACCAAAAGCGCGCCGGCTTTGGCGCATAAATCTTTATTGATAAAATCGTGGGCGTCATGGCGTTCGCCCTTGAGCGCGACAAACAACTCGCCGGGTTGAAGCGCCCGCGAGTCGATGGAGACGCCGGTTACTTGTTGCTGCGGGTCACCACCGATGAGTTGACCACGACACCATTGTATGATTTGCTTTAGCGTAATTTCCGGCATTTTTTAAGCTGCCATCAACGGAAATGAATACAGTATGAGCTTTCTTTTTGCGTGGTCCTCGATGTAAATGAGCAGCTTCTTATTGGCCAGCATATTTTTATATTCTTTTTGTAATAATTCCTGGTCGCGCACGCTGATCATCGTGGCTTTGAATTCCAGATACGGATGCGCATTTATTCTTTTATTTATGATGTCGTACACCAAAATAGGCTGTCGGTCTTTAAGCATCCTATAAAGCTTGATGATATTAGACCATTGCGCATAAATTGCCTCAAGGTATGGGTCGCTTTCTTGCGCCGATGACGTTGTTTTTGTTTGCCTTTTTATTTTATTCAATTTCATCTTTGTGCTAACCGTGTCTCTGTGGCAAAATATTCTTTTACTACCAACGGATCATAGAAAGGCTGCCGTACACCGTTAACCTCTTGATAATCCTCATGGCCCTTGCCGGCAATCAGCACTGTGTCGCCGGATTTGGCCAGGCGCAACGCGGTGTGGATGGCTTCGCGTCGGTCTTCGATCACCCGATAGAGTCGGTTGGCCGGAATGCCGCTGACGATTTCGTTGATAATGTTTGCCGGGGCTTCCGTGCGCGGGTTATCGGTGGTGATGATGACCTCGTCGGCCAAATCGGACGCGGCGCGGCCCATCAACGGGCGTTTGCCGCGGTCGCGATCCCCGCCGGCGCCAAAGACGACCCACAGCTTGCCGGCGGTGAATTCGCGGGCGGTTTGCAGCACATTTTCCAGCGCGTCGGGCGTATGGGCGTAATCGACAATAACGCTGAACGGCGCAGCAACCGCCACGCGCTCGAAGCGGCCCGGCACCTGCGGCATCTGCTCCAGCCCGGCTTTGATCGCTTCCGGCGCAATGCCCAGCAAGACGGCGGCGCCGGCGGCGGCTAAGGCATTCAGCACGTTAAAGTTGCCGGGCAGCGGCAATCTTACCGAAATACGGATTTCATCATTGCTTTGAAAATCGCGAAAAGATTTTTGCTGCCACATGTCAGCTGCGTCATCGGAATCCATCGCAAGTTTTTTACGGCGAATCACCAGCGTAACTTGCGTGCCTTCGGGCAACAGACGCACATCTTCGCAATGCGCCGCGAAAGTCGGGTCATTACCAAAATAAAGCGCCCCGTCGATCTGGAACACCGGATAAGGCGTTTGACCAAAGATGACTGTGCGCTGATATCGATCTAATTTGTCAAAGAGCAACCGTTTGGACTGGACATAGTCATCCACGTCGGGGTGAAAGTCCAGATGATCACGGGCGATTTTGGTCAACACGGCGCAGGCAAACTCCAGCCCATCTACGCGGTGTAATTTAAGCGCGTGTGAAGAGACTTCCATGACCACATCTTGCACACCTTTGTATTGCATATCAGCCAGCAAACGCTGCAAGTCGAGCGATTCCGGCGTAGTGTGCGACGCTTTTAATTTTTGATCGAGGAAAAAATTCCCGATTGTGCCGGTCAGCCCTGTTTGACGACCGGCCTGAGTCAGGATGGAACGGATCATCCAGGTCGTTGTAGTTTTTCCTTTTGTTCCGGTTACGCCAATCAAGCGTAGACGCCTGATGGATTTACGATACCAATTCGTCGCGAGCTGCGCCATTGTTCGACGCGAATCCTGGACTTGAATGCAGGCTACCGTATTTGGCAGCTCGACAGGCTCTTCAACAACAATTGCGCGTGCGCCGGCTTGAACAGCCTGTGAGATATAGCGATGGCCATCGGTTTTAAAACCCCGCATCGCCACAAATAAACCGCCGGGCTTGATCTGACGTGAATCATAAGCCAGCATGTCGATCTCAATCCCTTCCGGCCCCCGAAAGTGATCAATTTCGATCCCTTGCAATAATTCCTGCAACTTCACACCGACATCCTCAACCTTCAGCAATCTGAGTTTAATTTTCCGCAACAAGGCGGCACTTTATACCCGGATTGATTGTCGCACCCGGTTGTGGTGATTGATGCATCACGATGCCATTGCCGATGTATTTTACATCCAGCAAAAATGGGTCAAGACGCCGTTTGGCTTCGCGCAGCGGCACACCGACAACATAGGGCATAAGTGCCCGGTCTGTAGGAATATTTACATCCAGTTGGATGGTGCTGCCGCGACGCACCGATGTCCCCGGCAGGGGATTCTGTCTCCAAACGCGCGATGATTGATCGCCGATTGTCTCGACAAATAAGCCTAATTTAATGATTTGGGCATGAGCGACGGCCACATCAAAGCCTCGCCAATCCTTGACCTGTAAATATTCCCCGGCGTCAGGTGCAGATGCGGCTAATGGGAAGTTTTGCGTTGTTAATTCGACAGGTTTGATATCGTAGGGAATAATATTGTAGTTGGAGATAATGCGTTCGGCAACACGTCTGAAGAGCGGAGCGGCCACATCACCACCATAGAATTGGTGCTGTGGCTCGTCAATAACTGCAATGCCGAGCAACTGCGGATTTTCAGCCGGTAAGTAGCCCAGGAAAGATGAAACGTACGTATGGGGCGCATAGCCATCAATCCCGGCAACTTTCTTTTGGGCGGTGCCCGTTTTTCCTGCAATCTGTACACTGCTTATTTGGGCCTTTGTGCCGGTGCCGCGCTCGACGACTCCAACCAGGATTTCATTAAGCACTTTGGCAGTTTCGGGTGAGATAACCCGGCGGATAAACTTACGCTGGCCGGTTTTTATGGTCGCGCTGTTCTCGTTGACTAATTTTGACATAATCTGCGGTTCAAGTAGTTCACCGCCGTTAGCAATAGCTGAAAAAGCAGTGCAGAGTTGCAGGGTAGTGACTGAGACTTCCTGGCCTATCGGAATGGCCATAATCGACAATTGCGACCACTGGCCGGGCTGGCGTAGCATCCCGCGTGTTTCACCGGTCAAACCACTGCCGGTCTCGCAGCCAAAGCCATATTTCAGCGCAAACTCATAAATATCCTTTGCGCCAATATCGCGGGCAATTTTGTATACACCGACATTGCTGGATTTTTCAATCACTTGTGAAAAAGTCAGCCAACCATATTCGCCACTGGCATCGTGAAACTCGTGTATCCCAAGATCAAAGCTGCCTTTCTCACAGTAAATCGCCTGGTTTGGCGTCATATATTTGCCTTCCAGCGCGACGGATGCCGTCACAAATTTAAATGTTGAGCCAGGCTCGTAGCTATCGGTTACTACACGATTGCGGCGGACAGACAGAGGAAAACTTGCGGCGGTGTTCAAATCAAACCGCGGCGCAACGGCGCTGGCTAAAATTTCGCCGGTTTGTGGATTCATCAACACAAACATACCGCTTTGCGCTTCCTGGGCAACCAATGTTTGATTCAGCTCATCTTCAACAATTTCTTGAAAATTGACATCGACGGTCAGATATAGATCAAGACCGTTAACCGGCTTTTTTGGCGGGGAAGTAGGAAAGGAGTGGTCTTTGCCGCGGGCATCTTTGCGTAGCATCGTCCAGCCGGGTGTGCCGGACAGCTCGTCATTAAATTGCTTTTCTATTCCTTCCAGACCATGCGCGTCATTACCGACAAAACCTAATAATTGCGCAGCCACGCCCGCGTGGGGATAAAAGCGCCGTGTATCCGGAAGTGTATAAACACCCTCAAGTTTTTTCCCGATAATCTCGTCTGCTATTTTTTTTTCGACACGCCGGGCTAACCAAACAAAATGCGAAGACTTATGCAAATTAGCCAAAAGTTTATTGTAGTCGTCCTTGAAATAGGCTGAAAAAAGATGGGCAACTTCTTCGGGCTGCTTGATTTTTCCGGGAATTGCAAAAAAAGAAACGGCGTCTATATCCGTTGCTAATAGAATGCCGTTACGATCATAAATATTGCCGCGTTTTGCTTTTATCTCAATTTTTTCTTGTGATATTTTGACAGCTAATTGTTGATAATACTCTGCCTGTACAAGCTGAATCACCCCAAGCCGAGCGCCAAGGGTAAACCAGGCTAAGACACCAATCATCACTAACAATTGTAAGCGGGCTTTGAGTAACATGAAGACTCCGCATCTTCACTTCAGAACAAACAGCACAAACCCCAAGAATCAAAACGAGGCAGGCATTCGTAACGCATGCGCTTTTTGATCTTTAGGGTTTAGTCTGGTTGCTATGAATTTTTCTAATGAGTTTGCTTGGCCTCAACCGTGCCAATTGTCAACATTTGGTGCATCCATTTGTCCGCCCGGGCCAGGATGGAGTCATCTGTGTTAAATATCTTAAATCGGTCTCCCGGATTTTCATGCCAGAAGACATATTGGGGATTTGGGTGATTCAACTTCAGTGTCTGTTGCGCCACACGCTCAATGCGCGTTCGACTGGAAAGCGCAGCAATCTCAACGCTAAGGGCATGGTTGGCTTCTGTCAATTTTCGTACTTCAACTTTTGCATTGCGGACATGTTCCGAAAGATCCAATATCCGGTGGTATTCCCAAATGTAGGCTATTAACAGGATAGCCACGCTTAGTAACAAAACAAGATAGCCGTAAACCGCTACACCGCTTTCCCGCGTGCGCTGCCGCTCCATTGGCGCGGCTTTTTTCCGCATCGCCGAATAGTACACCCTTGTCATTCCATCGCTCCTTTTTGTTACAACTGCTATCGCCATTCGGATCTAAACATTTGGGAATCGATCTTAAATGACAGACAGCAATTCGTTACTTGCTCATGATCTCCGCGCATCGTTCCGCCGCCCTAAGCTTGGCGCTCCTGGATCGTGAATTCCGATCAATTTCTTCCTGAGTTGGCCGGACGACTTTGCTCGTCACAATAGATAGCTTCTGCACCCCGTTACAAACACAATAAGGAAAATCCGGCGGACAAGTGCAGCCTCTTTCCATGTCCTGAAAAAACGACTTAACAATCCGGTCTTCCAAAGAGTGATAGGATAGAACAACTATACGCCCTCCGGGGTTTAAAAACTCGACAGCCGCATTCAACGCTGTCTTTAAAACTTCCAACTCATTATTGATCTCAATCCTGAGCGCCTGAAAAATACGAGCGATTGTCTTAACCACATCCCGTCCGCTGGTGACTCGCTTGATAATACTCACCAGGTCCCCCGTCGTATCAACAGGCCTTATATCCCGCGCTTGCTCGATTGCCCGAGCGATTTTATAAGAATGATGCTCTTCGCCATACTTGCGAAAAATGTGAGCCAGCGCGCTAGTTTCCAATTGATTTACCAATTCACGGGCCGTGGTCTTGGCCTCTGGACCCATCCGCATATCCAGCGGCGCATCCTCGTCAAACGCAAACCCCCGTTCTGTTTCATCTATTTGATAAGAAGAAACCCCCAAATCAAAGACTATTCCATCAATCTTACCCTGGCCGGTTTCAGCTAAAATCTGTCCCAATTTTGCAAAATTATGTTGTATCAATTTATAACGATCGTCTGCAACGCTTTTAAGCCGCTTTTTGGCCGCTTTAATTGCGTCCGGGTCTTGATCAATACATATTACCTGACCGGCAGGCCCACAACTTTCTAAAATTGCCAGCGTGTGCCCGCCACCGCCGGCTGTGGCATCAACGTATACTTTACCATCTTCGCAGCGAAGATGATGAATAACTTCCGCTGCCATTACCGGCTCATGAAAAAGTGTGTTTTTGTCCGTCATAAATTGCCGCCCGCCAAAGCAAGGACGAACCATAACCAAAGCTGTCATTGCGCACGATAATAGCGTTTTCCAGGTGGTATCTCAAAGCAGTAGCGATTCGGCTACTTGTTCAAAGCTAATCCCAAAATCTTTAGTGTACGCTTCGTACCGCTGTGGATTCCAAATTTCAATTTTATCCATAACGCCAAGAATCAGCGCGTCTTTTTCCAATCCGGCAAGTTCCAAAAGATGAGGCGGGATGATGACTCTGCCCTGAGTATCAAGTGCTGACTCCGTCGCATCCGAAAGAAGGGTACGCATAAAATAGCGTGTATTTGCTTGCCCCTGCTGAAGATTTCTTAGCCGCTCCATAAGCGCCTTCCAAGTGTCCTGCGGATATGCAAACAGGCAGCCTTCCAAGCCCCGCGTCAAGATCAGTATGTCTGCGGCCTCTGGCGGCAGAGCATGGCGGAACTTGGCCGGAACATTGGTTCTCCCCTTATGATCAATTGCATATTGATATCGGCCCATGAACTCAGCCATCTCACCACACCTTTTTGCATCCCCATACATCACTTATTATGGATTAGCGGCTATTCCCCACTTTTACCCACAATTACCCACTTCATAACCATTCTATATTTAACTGTATTGAAAGTCAAGCAAAAAAACAAGTCACTTAAAGAAAATTGTCACGTCAAATAGCCTTTTTCCTTACGAAATAAGAAGATTCGTTTACTGACCAAGAACTAGTCGATTTTGTAACATTCTATATTATAAAGTGTTACACACAGTTATTTCAAGTAAAATATCATTAATATCGCGTATCTATCTGAAAATCTTAAGCTAAGATTAACTATTTAATTCAATTGCTATCACGATCAAGCAAAAAAGAACTTGCGCCTGTCGTGATAATTGCCAATTTAAGATGTCTGCCCTGTGCGACCTAAAAATGGACAATGTTCAGGTAAACCAAACCGAAGCGGCCCGCACAGTTAGCAATAATCACCTTAATTAAGATAGGGAGGCTTTATGAAAAAATGGAAAATGTATATCTGGCTAACGCTTACGATATTGGTGGGGATACGCTGCGGCAAAGATGATGACGTGCCTGGCGTTAAAAGTGTGGATTATGACGAATTGACTGCCTACGATTATTCGCGCCATGTTCAACCGCTACTGGATTATTACTGCGTTAACTGCCACAGTGGGAGTAACGCGGCCGCAGGATTAAAGCTGGACTCGTGGGAAAATATCATCGCCGGTTCAGACGCCGGCGAGACGCTGATTGCCTATGACGCCGAGGATAGCCGCATGATCGAAATGCTGACAAAACTACGGGTTAACGATCTGCTTAAGCCGCACCCAGGCAATCTGAACAAGGAAATGCCGCGCACCGATATGGTCAACTTTCTCAAGCGTTGGATTCAGGCCGGTGCCCCCGATCCGACCGGGAAAATTCCATTCGCCGACGCCAGCCAACGGCTTTACGTATGCGATCAGGAAGAGGCCAAAATATCCGTGATTGATCCGGGAAAAAAGGTTATCATGCGCACAGTTGATCTGACGCAGTGGGGTTACAGTCAAACCGCGCGGCCGCATAGCATAGCCGTGGAGCCCGACGGCGCCTACTGGTATGTCAGCCTGATTGGCGCGGATCGCGTCCTGAAATTTGATGCGAACAATCATTTAGTTGATGAAGTTACCGTCGATACGCCGGCGCTGGTGGGGTTGCATTTGCCGAGCGGCCGACTATATGTTTCGCGCTTTATGAGCGGACATCATGTGCCGCAGTCTATTGCTGCTATTAAAACTGCCGACATGACGCTGGCTGCGGAAGTTCCGGTGCTGTATAGTATGCCGCACGCGCTTGGCATTGCCCCGAACGGCGCTTTTGTCTTGACGGCCAGCATGGATGCCAATCAGTTAATTCGTATTAATCCAGGCACGGATGAGGTAGATGATTTTATTGCGTTGGGTGATAACAAAGCCGTGCTGCATCTGGACATCGCCCCCGATAATCGAACCGTTTATGTTACCTGTCAGTTGTCCGCAGAAGTGGCGGTTGTCGATATTGTCAGCCGCAGCGTGCAATTTATCCGGACGGGTATCGGTCAGCAGCCGTGGCATGTGCTGTTTAACGCTGACGGCAGCCTGGCCTACGTCACCAATTCTGCTTCAAGCTCCATTTCGATTATCAACACCGCCACGTCAACGGTCGAAGCGGTTATTGCCGACAATCGTCTGGCTGAGCCGCACGGTCTGATCCTGTCTAAAGACGGTCGGCGGCTTTATGTCACCAACCGCAACCAGACCGGCGCATACAAACCGCGTCAGGATTTTGGCGACAACGCCAACGCCGGCACGGTCATCACAATCGATACGACCACCCGTCAAATTATTCAGGTGCTGGAAGTGGAGGACTTTGCCTCTGGGATTGCTTTATGGCAAGGTGCACTATAAAATTATAGCCAAATATTTGCGTTGCGCACGAAAATCTTTACCGCAAAGTTCGCCAAGTTTATCGCCAAGTTACGCTGAGTTTTCTTTTCTTTGCGTGACTCCGCGTAAGGCTCTGCGCAACTTTGTGCTATTGCTTTAAAAGTGCCGGGGATATTGAGGCACTTTTGATCGCAAGTTCGCATAAACTCACGTTCCTAACAAAAAAGCCGGAAGCGATTATTCGTCTCCGGCTTTTTGCATTTCAGATTGCGGATTTAGGATTGCAGACTTCGCAGTAATCATTGCACTACTCTTGCGAAGGTTCCCGCCTGTAAGATCGCGAAAACCCTGAAAGTACTGATTTCGGCGGCAAGTTTAACTTTCGCAACACTTTTTGAGAAGTTACCGGAATACGTAATTGCTCAAAAAGTGGTGGTAGACCGAACCTTGCGAAGGCTTCAGTGCACACTTTCACAAGTTTTGCAGTAAAGCCTTCGCAAGGTTGCCAACGGTTTTTGAGCAGTTACCGGAATACACCCTAAGGGTTGAAGAACAAAATCCTTAGGGTGAACTTACCCAAAGTAATTAAATTGACTTTCCTCAGCGTAACTTTGCGCTAAACTTGGCGAATGTTGCGGTAAAGATTCTCATCTCAGGTTGATGGATCATACGTGATTCAAGCTACCAAGCTCAGTTTCCAGGCTCATGCCTGTTTTTCCATAAAAAGACAAGTCCGTCGTTTCCCGCGTTAATCCTCCATTGTCTGAAAATCTTCTAATTTATTATACTGCAAGCAACTACACGCCCTGCACAAACTTAGCATACTTTTTGCTTAAATTCCTGTTGGCAATCCTTCTTCTTTCCAAAGTTTGGCTATAATTGCTGACGGGGTCAAATAAAGTATGAGAACCACTCAAATCCGCAAAAAGACGAAGCGCGCAAAATTATTTTTCAAAAGAGATCGCCTCACGCGCGGTTTAGTTCAAAGCAAGATAGCGGTTCCGAGTCGGGCGGCGCAGCGCATCCTGCGCGTCTGGCGCATTCTGCTGGCCGTTGGGGTCATCCTAAGCGGCCTGATTCGGGCAGCGCGGGCCGAAGCGCCGCTGCTGGTCAACATCAGCCCGGCGGACTATCGTGCCCATCCGCATAATTGGGGCATGGTTGAAGCCGCTGACGGGACCCTCTACGTGGGCAATCAGACGGGCTTGCTCAGCTATCGCAGCGACGACTGGCAATGGCAGGCCACGCCAAAGCTAAGCCCGGTCTACGCTCTGGCCGAGGAAGCCGGGCGCATCTACATCGGGGGCGATAATGAAATCGGTTATTTCACGTCCGCAGTCAAAGGGCAGCTTGTTTTTACCGATTTGACCCGGCATTTGCCGGAAGGCGGCCAGGACATTGGCGCAGTCAGGTATATCGTTGTCAGCGGCGGGGCAGTCTATTTCCAGAGTGATTCGCATCTGCTGCGCTGGGCCGGCGGGCAGTTGAAAGTCTGGACGGCCGAGTCAAAATTTCGGCGGCTATTTGTTGTCTTTGGCCAGGTTTACGTGCAGCAATGGGGCAAGGGACTGCTGCAATTAAGCGGTGACCGGCTGACGATGGCGTCCGGCGGCGAGCGGTTTGCCCAGGATGAAATATTGGCCATGCAGCCGTATGATGATAACAGTCGTTTTTATCGCGAGAGCTCCGGCGGCGTCACGTCGATTCGGATTTTCCCGGATGTGAAAATCGCCTTGGTTGCCACGCGCGGCCAGGGTTTGTTTGTCTACATGCGCGGTGTCTTTACGCCTTACGAGACGGATGCCGATGCCTTTATCGCCGCCAATGAGCTGGAGTCTATGTCCCGTTTTGATAATGCGACGTCCGGCTATCTGGACGACGTTTATCTGTTGACGACAAGGCGCGGCGGCGTTATTGCGCTGGACCCCTATCGTAAGATCAGCCAGAGTCTGAATCAGACGACCGGCCTGCCCGATAATGCGATCCGTCTGGCCTATCCGGATCGCCACGGCAATCTGTGGCTGATTCATAGCAACGGCTTGTGCCGGGTGGATCGGCAGGCAATGGTCTGGACGGATAAGCTGGCCGCCGGCCTGACATTACGCGCAGTCAACAGCGTTCCCGCCGAAAGTCGGCCGCTCGAAACAGGCCTGCCCGCCATCATCAACTATGGCCGGCATATTTATCACGCTAACGGCTTTAACGCGGCGACGATCACCGATTCGCGCGGGATTCTGTATGTTGCCAATCACGATGGCATTTTGGAGTTTGACGGCGTGACCTGGCGGTTGATTGCGCTGCCGGAGCAGATGGTTCCTTCGGCGCTGGCGCTGGGGGATAATAAGCGAATTTATACCGGTGGATCGCACAATCTGGGCTATTTAACAGCGAACCCGGACGCGAACGGGCAATGGCGGTTTGTTTCGCTGCTCGATTTTATTCCAGCGGAATATCGCAACTTTGAACATGTCTGGCAAATTGTCATTGTCGACAACACAATTTGTTTTGTAACCGAAAAATATGTATTTGGTTGGCGCGATGATAAAATGCGCATTTTGTATGCTACGCAGCGCCGCCTGCTTAACGCCTTTGTCGTGGAACAAACGCTGTATGTACAGGAGTTGGATCGGGGGCTGCTGCAAATGGAAAATGATCAGTTTGCGCTCATGCCGTCCGGGGAAAAGTTTGCGGTCGCGCCAATTCGCTTTATTGTGCAGACATCGCCGGTTCGCGGCAATATGGATTGGCTGGTCGGCACGGCGGCACAGGGTATTTTCCGCTGGAATTCCAACGGTATTAAGCCTTTACCGACCCAAGCCGACGCCTATCTAAGCGAGCATGGCCTGGAGCACGGCTTAAGCCTGTCCGACGGGCGGCTGGCGTTGGCAACGCGCACCGGCGGCCTGCTATTGCTGACCGGGTCCGGCCGGTTGGAGAGGATTATTGATACCAAAGCCGGTTTGCTGGATAATCGAATCAATCGGCTGATGCTGGATCGGAGCAGCGGGCTGTGGCTGGCGCTGAACAGCGGCCTGAGCCGGCTGGGACTTGGCGCGCCGTTTACTTTTTTTGAAGAAAAACTGGGTTTGGATGGCGGTGTGCGGGATATTGTCCGTTACGACGGCCGCTTATATGCCGCAACTTTTGAAGGCGTCTACGTTCTGGACGCTATGCCGGGCAACGATTGGCGTGCCCAGTTTCATCCCGTCAGCGGTATCCAAAGCCAGTGCTTTGATTTGCTGGTAACGACCGACGGCTTGCTGGCCGCTACCCAAAACGGCGTTTATCGCATTGAAGCGTCGGCTAAAAGTCAGGAAACCGCCGAAAAGATAAAGGACGAGCCGGCCTACTGCCTGTATGCCGACCGCCGCGCCGGCCAGGTTTACGTTGGTTTGGGAGATGGTCTTGGCGTGATACGCTATGTCAACAATTCCTGGGTGGATGAAGGCCGGCTGCGTCTGGTCAACACACTGACTTATGACACGATTGCCCCGGAAATCCGCTCCATAGCCGGTGATAACGGCGAGATATGGCTGGGCACACAGGCCAATGGCGTCTTAAAAATAAGCCAGACAAGCGCCGAGCGTGCCATTGTCCAGCGCCACGAATTACCGGGCGCGACGCCGACGGATGGCGCGACGGTATTTGCGCTGGAAGATCGGACGCTGTTTGTCGGCAGCGGGGGCGACGCACTTTTTACCTGGAGTAGCGGGCGCTTTACTAAAACCGATCTGATTGGGGCCGCGCCGATTACTTCGCCCGAAGGATTAGCCTTTGCCCGCAACGCCACCGGCCATATCTGGAAAAGTCTTGGCGCAGGTCAGCTCCGCCGGTTTGATCCGTCCGCCAACCGCGACTGGCCGGTATCCTACTTTTCCGAAGTAGGTTTTAACAGCATCTATCCGGAAGGCCGCGACATTGTCTGGTTGGGCAGCGAAGAGGGTTTGGTTCGTTTAATAAGTCAAGAGGGCCAGGACAAAATCGCGGCGCCGAATGTTTTACTGCGACAGGTGCGGGCCAAAAACGAGATCATGTTTGATGGCGCAGAAAAGCTGCCGGAGGCTCGGAAAATTTTGACCTTTACCCAAAATGATCTTATTTTTGAATATGCTTCGCCCAATTTAGACCCGGCCCGATCTTTGGCTTATCAATATTATTTGAAGGGTTTTGACAACGACTGGTCCGAGTGGTCCGGTCAAACGCGCCGCCACCTGACAAACCTGGCCGAGGGCGTCTACGAGCTGCATCTTCGCGCCAGAAATCCGGAAGGCGAAACCGGCAACGAAACGGTCTATGCCTTCACCATTCTGCCGCCCTGGTATCGCACCTGGTGGTCTTATTTGACATACATCATCTTAATTATGGCCTCTATCTGGGCGATTTATGATTGGCGCATGGCAAAGATTGAGTCCCAGATGGCGAAAGATCATGAGCAAATTGAAAAGTTAGAGCGACTGGATCGGCTCAAAGACGAGTTTTTGGCCAATATGACCCACGAACTGCGGACGCCTTTATCCGGCATTATCGGTTTGGCCGAATCCATGGCCGACGGCGCGACCGGCCATTTGACGGAAATGGCCAAAGCTAATTTGAGCATGATTGCCTCCAGCGGGCGGCGCTTATCCAGCTTAGTCGGCGATATTCTGGACATTTCCCGTCTGAAAAGCCGCGAGCTGACCCTGAATCTGGCGCCAATCGATATGTACGGCCTGACCAGCATCGTTATCCAACTTTCCCGGCCCTTGCTGATTGATCGCGTGCTGAAGCTGACCAACAGTATTTCGCCAAACATTCCGCTGGTCGACGCCGACGAAAACCGCATCCAGCAAATCATGCATAACCTCATCGGCAACGCCATCAAATTTACCGAAAGCGGCCGCATTGATGTTTCCGCAGAAATTCCGGCTCAGACAAACGGCAATCGCGGGATGCTCGCCATCAAAGTCAGCGACACGGGCATCGGTATCTCGCCCGAAAGCTTTACCCGAATTTTTGAGATGTTTGAGCAGGAGGACGCCGGCACATCCCGGCAATACGGCGGCACGGGCATCGGCCTGTCGGTCACGAAAAAGCTGGTGGAACTACACGGCGGCAAAATCTGGGTGGAGTCGGAAGTCGGCAAAGGCTCAGTCTTTACTTTTACTCTGCCGTTAAGCGCGCAAAACAATATTTTTCGTCATGGCGGGACGCTTATCCCTGTTCTCGAAACGGAGCCGGCCGCCGTAGAACATGAGGCTGAAGTTGATAAACTAATGCGTCTGGTCAGTGTCGCCGAAGACTCGCTGGCCGGCCGGGCGCTGCGTAACAAAATCAATGGCTTCAGCATCCTGATCGTAGACGATGAACCGGTAAATCTGCAAGTGCTGAACAACTACTTATCGCTGGAAAATTACACCGTCACCCAGGCCCGCAGTGGCATGGAAGCCTTGGAAATATTAGAAAGCGGGCGCGATTTTGATCTGGTTATTCTGGACATCATGATGCCGAAAATTTCCGGCTACGAAGTCTGCCAAAAGCTGCGGGAAACCCATTTGGCCAGCCAATTGCCGGTCGTTATGCTGACCGCCAAAAACCAGGTGGCGGACTTGATGACGGCGTTCGATTCCGGCGCCAACGACTATCTGACCAAGCCATTTTCAAAGAATGAGCTGCTGGCGCGGATTAAAACGCACATCCGCCTGGCCAAGATTAACGAAGCGTACGGCCGGTTTGTGCCGCATGAGTTTTTGCGGATTCTGGAAAAAGACAGCATTGTAGATGTCAAGCTGGGCGATCAGGTCCAGCGCAACTTAAGCATCATGTTTGCCGATATTCGCAATTTCACCTCCATTTCCGAACAAATGACGCCGGAAGAAAACTTTAAATTCCTCAACTCCTTCCTGCGCCAGGTAGAGCCGGTCATCGGCAAGCACCACGGCTTTGTCGACAAATATATCGGCGACGGTATTATGGCCTTGTTCCCGGGCAGTCCGGATGACGCTGTGCAAGCCGGCATCGCCATCCATCATACCGTAACCGAATATAACTTAACCCGGCAGCGACCGGATCGCCCCCCGGTCAGACTCGGGCTTGGACTGAACACCGGGCTGGCGATGTTGGGCACGGTCGGCGGCAGCTCCCGCATGGACGGGACGGTTATATCGGATGCGGTGAATTTGGCCGCCCGGATCGAGGGTATGACCCGCATTTATGGGGCGGACTTCCTGATCAGCGAGCATACATACAATGGTTTAAAAAGCCCGGAAATCTATGATATCCGCCTGGTGGATCGGGTGCAGGCCAAAGGCAAATCCAAGCCGGTCACGGTCTATGAAGTTTACAGCGGCAATATTTTCGCTGTTCGCAGTCGCAAGCGCGACACCCGCGCCGATTTTGAGCGTGGTATGACCTTTTACCGTCAGAAACTTTTTGTAGAATCGAAGGAGGCTTTTCAGCGGGTGCTGCGCGTAAATTCCGAGGATCGCGTCGCCCAGGTTTATATTGGCCGTTGTGATGACTTGTTGCAGGAAGGCGTCGCCGCGGATTGGAACGGTGTCCGGGTGCTGACGGAGAAATAGGGTTCGTCACTGCCGCGCAAGCGCATGGCGCAGCAATCGGGAACTTTACGATTAGCCCGGTATATCACTGACCTTTAATTATCCTGTTCAAGACGATCCTTGTCAATATTGCTAACGCCGGGTATTTATGCTGAAACAATGGCTGCGAAAAGCGCCTTTTTATAGCCGCTACACCTTTTATCATCATTTCTGGGCCGTATGCGGCGACGGCGCATTTGCCGGCGTTTTTTCGCTGTTGGATGTTGTGCTCAAAAAAGCGCTGCACGCCACCAATTGGCAGATTACCGTCATCAACAGCTTGCTGACTTTCGGGCTGCTCTTCTCGATTTTCTGGTCCAACCTGATGCAGGGCCGGTCCAAGCGCCCCTACCTGCTGACCGCGGCGGTTTCCAGCCGCTTAATTCTGCTGGCTTTTGTCATCATTTATACGCCGGGTCCGGTCATTCTGCTGGCTTTTATCGCTACGGTGGGCTCGTCCATTACCATACCGGCGTTGAGCTCAATTTATCAGGCGAACTACGACAGCGCCTATCGCGCCCGTTTTTTTGGCTACGCCACTTCTGTCGCCGGTCTGGTGATGGCGGTTGTCACATATCTGGCCGGCCTTGCTTTGGATTACAACGAGCAGCTTTACCGTTTGATTTTTCCGTTGGCCGGGCTGGTCGGATTTGCCGGTTTTTGGCAATATATGCGGATTCGCATCCGTTCACATCCGCAGCGCGCCCGCAACCAGCCCGTGCCGCTTACTTTTCAGGCAGTTGTGCTTGCCCCGCTGGCAGATACCCTCCATATTTTAAAGACCGACCGGGCCTATCGTCATTTTCAGATCAATTTTATGCTGTATGGCTTTGGCTTTATTATGACGGCCACGCTGATTCCTATTTTTCTGGTAGACTACATCGGGGCCAATTACAGTCAGATCGCCGGCGCGCGATCCGTGCTCTTCCCGCTGATTTTGATGACGCTTTCCCCGCTATACGGCCGTTTTATTGATAAGAGCAATCCGTTTTTAGTTGGCTCCATTTTTTTTGGCCTGCTGGCTTTTTATCCGTTGATTCTCTCTGTCAGCACCTCGATGTCTATGGTTTATGGCGCTTTTGTTATTTTTGGCATTGCCATGTGCGGGGTCAATATTATTTGGAGCTTAGGTGGAATTTACTTTGCCGGAGCGCAGGATTCGGCGCGTTATATGGGTGTGCATGTAGCGCTGACCGGCATTCGCGGGCTGATCGCGCCTTTTCTGGCCTATGCCGTAATGAGTGCGACTTCAATTCGCACGGCTTTTTTGCTGGCCGCCGCATTTTTACTGACCGGCTCGCTGCGAATGTGGCAGATGTATCGCCAAACCATGCGAAAGGCAGCTCCGATTGCGGATTGCTGATTGTGGAAATCATCCACAATTTAAAACAAAAAAAGCCGGCAGCGAGTGCATCGCTACCGGTTTTTTTTAGTCCATGACTCCGGCGAGTGTAGGTATTTATCTAACCATGTGAAACCCTAAGGGTTTTCCATCAGCATGAGGCGAACCGCTTGAATTTTCTGCAACTTGCCGGGCAAAAACCCTTAGGGTTTATCCTTCAAACGGTGTTGGACAAATATTTACGGTCGAGTCACGCTATCACATTAAGCAATCGTAACTTCCGGGCACAGATAAACATCCTGAATGGCGTTCAGCAGCTTGACACCTTCCGCCATCGGGCGTTGGAAGGCCTTACGGCCGGAGATCAGCCCCATGCCGCCGGCGCGTTTGTTCACCACTGCGGTCAGGGTGGCGTCGGCAAAGTCGTTGGCGCCGGAAGCGCCGCCGCTGTTAATCAGGCCCATGCGGCCCATGTAGCAGTTCAACACCTGATAGCGGCACAAGTCAATGGGGTGCTCGCTGGACAGTTCGGAATAGATTCGCTTGTCAAACTTGCCATAATCGGAGCCGCCGGTTTTCATGGCTTCGTAGCCGCCGTTGTTTTCGGGCAGTTTTTGTTTGATGATGTCGGCCTGGATGGTCACGCCCAAATGGTTGGCCTGGCCGGTCAGGTCGGCGGACACATGAAAATCTTTGCCGTCCTTCTTAAACGCGCTGTTGCGCAAATAGCACCACAGGATGGTGGCCATGCCCAACTCATGCGCGTAGGCAAAGGCTTGCGCCACTTCCACAATCTGCCGCCCGCTTTCGTCCGAACCGAAATAAATCGTAGCGCCGACAGCGGCTGCGCCCATGTCATAAGCCTGATCAATCGTGCCAAACATGATTTGGTCGGCCTTGTTGGGATAGGTCATCAGTTCGTTGTGGTTGATTTTGACGATGAAAGGGATTTTGTGGGCATATTTGCGGGCAACGCTGCCCAATACGCCATAGGTTGAGGCGACTGCGTTGCAGCCGCCTTCGACGGCTAACCTGACGATATTTTCGCCATCAAAATAGCTCGGGTTCTTGGCAAAGCTGGCCCCGCCGGAATGCTCGATACCCTGATCGACCGGCAAGATGGACATGTAGCCGCTGCCGGCTAAGCGCCCGGTATTGTAGATGGTTTGCAGATTGCGCAGTGTGCGGATATTGCGATCCGACGGCATAAAAATACGGTCAATCCAGTCGGGACCGGGGATGTGCAGGCTTTCTTTGGCAACTTTGGCCTTGTGGCTTAGCAGACTTTCGGCTTTGTTGCCCAGGTACTCTTGAATTTTGGTATACATGGCAGGTGGCCCTCCTTAAAAAGTGTGATGCCAAGTTGCAATCAAACGAATGGCGCTCTCGTGAGCGAAGCCGGAAGATGTTCCGACTTTGCTCAGAACGGCTTTCTTTTCGATTGCAAAATGGTATGAATAGCTCGGAAACGCGTTAAAATACTGTTGGATCGTCTCAGAATAATAATGCTAATTCGTTTTTTCTTCAACGGATTTTTTAGCTTCAGTCTGAAAATCACAACATAAAAACAGGTTCATGGGGGTAAGATGGTGAAACCTTGCGAAGGCTTTAATTTGAAATCCGCATGTTTTGTGCGCCGAAGCCTTCGCAAGGTTGGGTTTTCACAAACTTGTTCCATGAGTCTAAAAACAGAATGCGGATGACCCGGACGCCGCCGATCATGTTTTTTGAGCCGGGCAAATCCGGCTATCCACGCTCCGCTTTTTTCTTAAATCTTTGGCAAATTTTTGAACATTTGGATTTGTAATCAGTTCTATTTACAACGCAACCTATCCCGGATCAATTTTCCGGCAAAAACGGCATAAATGCAATTTATTTCTGGCATCTATGCCGTTTTACTGCTAATTTATTGTTGCCGGTGCCTTTCACATTTATAAATCGTTACTTTTCGTGCCTTTCGGGTATTTCGTGGTTAAATTATGAATTATTCAGCGACAGTGACCCGACGGGTCTAATTGTAACATACGAAATTTCAAGCAGTTATGCGCCAAGACCCATCAGGTCTGAGCGTGAAGTTTCTTGTGAGGCTATGTTGTTGACTGCGTTTCCGGGCGAGCATTTTTTAAGGAAAGTTTATGTATACCCCAAAACCCATTGATACCTCAAGCGTTCAACTTTCAAAAGACCTCTTAAAGCTGACCGAACTTATCTCCGAGAATATTCACGAGGTCTGGTCGCACCATCGTATTTCCGAAGGCTGGACATTAGGCCCGGTTCGCAATGACAAGCTAAAAACGCATCCCTGTTTGATTCCCTACGATCAACTGCCCGATATTGAGAAGCAATATGACCGCAATACCGCATTGGAAACACTCAAAACGATTATGGCTCTGGGCTATAAGATTCTGGATCCGGAGCATATCGAACAGGCCATTCCCAACGAAGACGAAGAAATTACCGCAATATTAGTCCAGCTGCGCCAGCCGCCCCCGCTTAAGCTTTCAACCTTAACCCGTATTTGGGAATCCCGGCTTAAAACACTCTGGGCCAAAAATTCAGAAGTTTACCTGTTGCTCGGTAATCATTTTTCAAAAGTCGGCGCTATTTTGCAGGCGTACGATGTCTTGTCGGAAGGGCTGGAAAGCTGGCCAAAAGATTTTAAAATGCGACTACTGCAAGCGCAGGCTCTCATCAAAAGCGGTTCTGTTCAAAAAGCAAATTTGATTTTCCGCCAATTATATTTTGAAGGACATACGGATAAAGATACGATGGGCGGTTTGGCCCGGACGCATAAAGACTTGTGGACACATGCCACCAATGCCGAAGATAAACAGCAGCAACTTCAATCGGCCTACCGTTTTTATAAACAATCCTACGAGCTAAATAAGGATTCTTACACCGGGATTAACGCCGCGTCTATGGCGATGATATTGGGTGAAAAGGAAATTGCCACGCAGATTGCCGGCGAAGTTTTTGCCATTTGTATCCACGAAATTGATATGCTTAAAGACACCGGCGGCGACTTATACTGGTCGTATGCTACTCTGGGCGAAATCAATCTGGTGCTGGGTAATCTGTCGGAAGCCGAAAAGTGGTATTCACGGGCTGCCGTGCAGGGCCGGGGTCGCTATTCCGATTTAAGTTCGACACGGCGTCAGGCCCGATTGCTCGCCGACTACCTTTTTAATGAGCGGGCTCGTTTTGACGATTGTTTCCGCATCCCGCCGGTTACGGTTTTTGCCGGGCATACCATTGACCGGCCCGGCCGTCCCATTAGCCGTTTCCCGGTTGAAATGGAGAGTTGCATCCGCGAAGAGATCAAGAAGAAGTTGCTGGCGCTGGAAACGCGGTTTGGCTTTGCTGCGGCAGCCTGCGGTTCCGATATTTTGTTTCACGAATGCATGCTGGATTTAAATGCCGAAATTGTGGTTGTTCTGCCGTATGAACGCAATCAGTTTAAAAAAGATCGGGTCGAACTTATCCCCGGCAGTAATTGGGGCGAACGGTTCGATCGCATCCTGGATGCCGCTTCAGAGGTCATCACCGTCTCGGAGCAGCGGATGGAAGGCGGCAGCGCCTCTTATACTTACGCCAACTTGTTGTTACACGGGATGGCCAGTCTCAAAGCCGAAAAGCTGGAGACAACTTTAGTGCCTTTAACCGTTTGGGATGAGCAGGTGAGCAATGCAACGGGCGATGTGTACGACCTGGTCCGGCACTGGCAGCAGCAAAATTACGCATTTCAAGTCATAAATCCGGTTCGGGTAGCCCTGGCGCAGCAGCCGCTTTTGCGGCGCGCGGCAACGATGCCAACGCCGGATACGGAATCGGATATTCCGCGCGAACGCTCCGAGCTATCCACACAGATTAAAGCCATGATGTTTGCCGATGCCGTAAATTTCAGCAAACTCAAAGAGTCGGAAATCCCGCTCTTTTTGCATCATTTTATGGGCGCGATTGCTGAATTGATTAAATTAACTCCGCACAAACCGGTCATGAAGAATACCTGGGGCGACGGCCTGTATTTCGTTTTTTCCGATGTCCGCGCCGCCGGGCTTTTTTCGCTGGAACTGTGTGAGTTGGTCGGGTCTACGCGATGGGCGGAAAAGGGTTTACCCAGCAGTCTTAACTTGCGGGTTGCGCTCCATGCCGGGCCGGTATATGAAAGCATCGATCCGGTTATGGGCACCATCAACTATTCAGGGACGCACGTCAGCAAAGCCGCCCGTATAGAGCCGATTACCCCGCCCGGTCAGGTCTACGCCAGTCAATCGTTTGTGGCCTTGGCGATGGCTATCGACACCGATGATTTTGTTTGTGACTATGTGGGTCAGATTCATTTAGCCAAAGGCTACGGTGTTTTTCCGATGTACCATGTGCGACGCAGCGCGATCTATCTGCCGCCCCAAACGAAAGCCGACCCGAATGAAATTCAACACCCTGATTGATCTTGAGACTCTGGCGCAGCGCCGGGATGACCCAAATTGGAAAATTGTCGATTGCCGTTTTGCCTTGGCCAATGCCGGAACAGGACGGGACGATTATGCGCGCGGTCATATTCCGAACGCGGTCTATGCCGATTTGGACGAGGATCTATCCGGTCTGATAGTGCGGGGCCAAACCGGTCGTCATCCTATGCCCGATAGCGCAAAATTGGCGGAAAAACTAAGTGCCTGGGGCATTGCCGATGATATTCAAGTCGTGGCCTACGATGCCCAGGGTGGCGCATTAGCAGCCGCTCGATTCTGGTGGCTCTTGCGTTGGTTAGGTCATCGTGATGTTGCAGTGTTAGACGGTGGCTGGCCTGCCTGGCAAAAAGCCGGTTTGCCTATTACGATGGAAACGCCGGTATCCGTTCGGCGCGCTTTCCGGCCGCAAATACAGCCGGAGTTAACGGTCTCGCTGGTGGAAATGCAGCAGATACACCACAATCCGGCCTACACAATAATTGATGTCCGAACCGCAGAGCGCTACCGGGGCGAAGTCGAACCGATTGATCCGGTGGCCGGCCATATTCCCGGCGCAATCAATATCCCTTTTGCCGGAAATCTGACGGCAGAGGCAACATTTCAACCGCTTGAAGCGCTTCAGCAAATCTATCGGGCAGTGCAAAAAGTTGACGCCGCTAAAGTCGTGTGCTATTGCGGCTCCGGTGTTACAGCAGCGCAGACCGTGCTGGCTATGACCCACGCCGGCTTGGATCAACCCCGCTTGTACGCCGGTTCCTGGAGCGAATGGATTACCGATCCCGCCAACCCGATCGGACTGGGCGCGCATCCATGAGCTTCTCCGATCCATACAAAGCCGGAATAGCAAACTTCAGTTTGCAAGTAACTGCGTGGCTTTTGGGACGTGATACACAGGCAAACTAAAGTTTGCTACTCCATGTAAATAAAAAAGGGAGCAACCGGTTTCGGCGCTCCCTTTTTTTGTTGGCGCAGAAATGACATTTCTTGAAGAAATGTCATTTCTGCGCTGTTTTATTTGTGGAAATTTGCGTTTGTTCGCGACAGACTTTAATCCGTAACGATCATGTAGTTGCGAATGCCTTTATTTTGGCTTAGCTTGACGGCTTCAGCTTCGGCTTCCTCGCGTGAATTGTATTGACCAACCCAGACGCGATAGAGCACTTTCCCGGCAGAATCCACTTGCAAAATAGTCACCGGCGTATTGGCGTCTTCCACCGATGATTTGAGCAACTGCGCGTTATCCGGGTTGGCGTACGCTCCCACTTGGATATGGAATTTCACACCGGAATTAGCGCTTTCGGCTGCCGGGGCCGCCGCGTGGCTTTCGACAGCTTCAGTGGCGGCGGCTTGCGTGCCGCCCGCTTTAAAAGCTTTTTGAACCGGCGCCGCAGTTGCCGTCGCGCCACCAACGGCGCTAAAATCCAGGTTTTTGCCGCGCACCATGGCCGCTTCAAAGCTTTGCGGATATTGGTCGAGCACGGTTTTGTAGGCCCGCAACGCTTCCGGCTTCTGGCCGATTTCCGTCAGGCATTCACCATAGCGGTAGTAGGCTGCGCCGATGACATCGCTGCCGGGGTAGTCTTGAATCAGTTTGCGGTATTTTTCCACCGCCGTCGGATAATCCTTTTTTTGCTGATAGATATAGGCCAGGTCTAACAGCGCCCACGAAGCTTTTTCGGCGCTTGGATACGTCGAAATCGTCTGATTAAACGCAGCTTCCGCCGCTGCAATATCGCCGTTCAAATAGCGCGAATTGGCGCTCCAGTAGCTGGCCTCCGCCGCCAGTTCGCTCTGCGGATACTCACCCGTCAAGCGTCCGTACAACTCTGCAGATTTTTGATAGCTGCCGCGCGCGTACTCATATTGCGCCAGGCCCATCAGCGCATCGTCGGCCACGGAACTCATTGGATATTGGTCAACGATCAGTTGAAAGTAGCGTGTGGATACCGCCGGATCGCTTTCCAGCTTCGCCATATAAACATAGACTTCCGGCACAAAATCCGAGCCGGCATACGCGCCGATGAAGTCTTGAAATGCGGCTTTGGCCTTATCCCATTCACCGGCATTGTACAGGTCTATAGCCCGTTGATAGGCTTGCTGATCGCTGCCCTGCGCCAGACTTTGCGAGACGCATAACCCTACAATCAGCAAGACCTTAAAGAAAATCGAGACGCTTCTTTTCATGTGAAAAACTCCCTTCTTAAAGATTTAATTGGTTTGTTGACAATATATTAGTATGCAGCACTTAAAGTAATTTGTCAAGCATATTTTCCGAGTGTACGATCTGAGCAGCAAACATTCAATATAGCTAAATTAAGGAAATTTCGGCAATCTTCCCTGTTCGTGACGCCTGGCAATCTTTTTATCTAACCCAAATTCGCCTCACACGCTGCAAATACCAGCAGTCGTCCGATGCCCAACAATTCATAGACCTCGGCCAGTTTGTAACGATTAAAAGCTTTTTTTCCCATGAGCTACCGTCTTTCAAAAAATAAACGCCTAAAAATGTAAGAGTTGATAACAGTTAAGTTATATAGTTTTGGGGTAGTTGGCAATGGTTTTGGCAGAGCAACTGCCATTCAGCGCAGATGCCCGTAGAGATGGGGTCGGCGCATGTTTTTCCATTGTTTCTAAAAATATTGTTGACAAAACCGACAGCCGTTGTTATGCTAAACCTGCAACTATTTTCAATAGAACTCTTGGCTGGAGTAACTCATTATGGCCGCTTTATCCAAACTGAACACACAGCTTGTTCGAAATATCGGCATTTTGTCCGAGCAGCACAAACGGGAAGTTCTGCGCTTTATTGAGTATTTGCGGACGCAGGAAAACACCGGATTCTTGGCCTACGTGAACGCCCGTACCCGCCAGGCGGTAGAGGACAAACGGCGCGGCAAGCATTTTACTACCTTAGCGGAATTGCAGCAGGAATATGCCGCCCTATGAATTGGAACTTTCCCCTGCGGCCAAACGTGATCTCAAAAAATTGCCCGTCACAGTCCAAAGGGAAATTGCCCTTATCCATTTACCGGCAATTCAACATGGACATTTTGCCGTCAGCGAACCTTTAACCGGCGCTTTGAAAAGTGAACGGGCCTACCATTTTGGCCGAAAACCCGAATATCGCATTATCTTCTACGTAGAAGATCAACTTATTACCGTCACGATTATGGGTACACGGGAAGGGATTTATAAACGCGCTAAACGTCGCTGAAAATAGGGTGGAAGATTTTTGTTGACAAAGCAACCGCTAAGCGATAAAATAAAAACACTCTTTTTAACCGACTGCGATCCTGTTCCCGAGATTGGAGCGCGCATGTGGACCGTAAAAATGCTATTGCAGATTTGTAAATTTTCCGCCACATACTTTAACGGGGGGGGGGGGGGGGGGGTAAAAACCGCGCCCGCGGTTTTTTTGTTCTATTTTTTTTTTT
>CAYOLL010000020.1:0-56940 GCA_964404765.1 uncultured Gemmatimonadota bacterium
CTTGAGAACAGTTCAATCGTCCAAATGCGGAAGTTATTTAATACACAATCCTTAAACATAAATCGGCACAAACAATTTGACAAGGCCGATTAGTTTGTTTAAATTGAATTTCGTTTTAAATTGACAAATGATTAATATTAATCGAAATTTGGCGCAGCCGGATGCAGTTCAGAAGCGGAGGATTTTTTTGTGCGATTTTGTACATTAGCCAGCGGCAGTAAGGGCAACGTCGTCTATTTTGAGTCGGGCCAGACCCGTATTTTGGTAGATGCCGGCATCTCGGCACGACAACTGACCGAGCGCTTAGCCGAAATTAGCGTCAAGCCTACGCAACTAAACGCTATTTGTATCACCCACGAGCATGATGATCACGTCTCCGGCTTAGTCAAATTTGCCGATTCCCACAATCTGCCCGTTTATATCACCCGCAAAACCCTGCAACGGGTTAACGATGCCGAAAAAATACAACACCTTGTTAAATACTTTGAAGGTGGTAGCGCCTTGCAGATCGAAGACCTGAAGATAACGTCTTTCCCTATCTCCCATGATGCCGCCGATCCACACGGTTTTATTATCGAAAATCGAATCCGTAAAGTCGCCGTCGCCACCGATATGGGTTATGTTACCAAGTTAGTCTGCGAGCGGCTCAAAAATATGGACTGGCTGATTATTGAAGCGAACTATGATGAGCTAATGCTTAAACAAGGGCCTTATCCTTTGTTTTTAAAACAGCGGATTATGGGCAAGCATGGCCATTTGTCTAACATTGACAGCGCCGTTGCTATCCGGGGAGCCCATCACGATCAACTAAAGGGCGTTTTTTTAGCCCATCTCAGCGAGACAAATAATTCACAGGAAATGGCCTTTGATACCGTTACCAGACGTCTGGGTTACTGGCAGATTGCCGGCCATCTGAAAGTTCAAGTCGCACATCAGCGCCAGTGTAGTGAGGTGATTGAATTATAGTAGGGTTTTCTTTACGGAGATGGTTAAAACTTGCCGATTTTTACGCTTTTGGTAATAGAAACTCTAAAGGTTTAAAATGCAACTTCCAACCCTGAATCAGTATTGAGTCTCTTGTGACTTTTGTGTCTTACATTTTTTTGCAAGCTCACAGCAGCTTTTGGCGGTGAGCCAGCATGTGCGTCACTATCTGCGCGCCCCACGCAGCAAAGATGTGTTTAAGCGAATGGCCGCTAATGAAGCCGGTCGAAGCGAAGACGGACGCATCGGCAAATTCCAGACCTTTGGCCACAACATACAGGCCCAACACCAGGAAGATATCGCCCCGCCGGGTAAACCGGGCCGGCAAGAGGCCGATGATAAGCGGAATCAGCAGGATCGGCAGGATTTGCACCAACAGATACGGGCGCATATCGCCCCGGCCCGCCGTTTCCGACCAATGCCAATAACCCACGCTGAGCAAGCCGTACAAGACCAACGGCCACAAAAAACGCCGCCCGGCGCGGACACCAAAATGTTCGCCAATCACCGTCGCAAAAAAGGCCATGAAGGCCACGGTAATCGGTAGACGATCCCACACCAGCGTGGCATTGTTCGGGTTGAGATGGTAATAGGCCGAGCAAAAGCAAACCGTAAATATACCGCTAAAAAAGACGACATAAGCTGTTTGTAATTCCGGATCAAGCGTCAGTTTTTTTCGGACAAGCAACGCATATAAACCGTACAACCCCACCAATCCAAGCGGCAAATTTGACATGACATCGCCAAAATTGGGAATGCCCAGCAAGGTGCGTTGATCGGCAAAGTTGTGATATGTTACCGGCTGGGGAATGGGCGGCCTGACAATGAGAATGAAGACTCCAAGCAAGCTTAACGTGAGCAACAAGCTGATTTTGTGTCGATGGTTCATGCAGCTCCTCAGTTGCAAATTTTCTTTGTCACCAACGCCGGCGAGATCTCAACGAATAACGGCAAATTTGCCTCTGCTGACCTGCCCGGCCGTCTCCACCACATAAAAATAAATCCCACCGGCGAACGGTTCGCCGTCATTCGTCGTCAACGCAATTTCCATTTCCGAAGCCGGCGCGTCGTTTATTTTTGAAAGAACGCGGTCGCCGGCTACGGTAAAAATCTGCACCCGGCCGTCTTTGGGGACATTGACGAAGGTGATTACATCACGGGCGGGATTGGGATAGCAATAAACGGATTTTGGCGCAGTGGAAAAACGAGCCAGGCTGCCGTTTCCGGGCGAGATTTCGTTGCCGAAAAGATCGCGAATGCCGTCCACCTGCACAAAATAATCGTCGCCGGCCCGCAACGCCTCCCGCAATTGCAAGTAAACCCGCGTCGAGTCCATCCAAACCGAATCGACAATTGCTGCCGGCTGGAAACGATATTGTAGCGGATCGTTAGCGCTGTGCGGATCGATAGACTCGGAGAATGTCAAACGGACTTTCGCGGCGGATTCGGCGGCGGCCTCCAGCAGAATCGGCGGCGTTATATCATCATACGCGATAACAAGTTGCGTTGGATTCGGGGTAAGTTGGCCGCCTTGTTGATTATAAATATTGGCAATAGCCAAATGCTGCGGCGCATTGGCCGGAAAGCGGGCCGCAAAAGCCACCAGCAATCGGCTTCCGTCGCGGTCGGCAAGCACGGTTTCCGCCGCAAGCGAGTCATTGGCGATAAAGCTGCCGGGATCCATTTCTATGGTATTGAGCGGCTGATCAAAATGCAATAGAATTTGCCGGGCCGTCACAAAACGGGCGGATAACAGGCGCGGCGGCGGGCCGGCCATAACGCTGACAACGGATGACAGCGCGCTTTCCCGGTCAGCCTCGTCAACGGCGGTGATGGCATAGCGATAGGTTTGTCCGGCAGTGACGGTCTTGTCAATAAACGGCGGCGTGACATCGGCCTGATCGATTGCCAACGGCTGATTTGCCAATGCCCGATAGAGTCGATAACGCAACGGCGGCAACGTATCCCAATCCAGACGGATGGTTGTTTCATCTTCGGCGCGGGCGGTCAATCCGGTCGGCGCATTTGGGTTGAGCGTGGCGAGGGGCTGCTCGAAAATGACGGTATGATCCGCCTGATTGAGCGCTAATTCCAATCGCCCGTTACCGTTACCGTCGGCAAAAATCGCCCGATTCGCCGCACTGATCGAGCCGTGAAAAACCGGCGTAAACCGGAATCCACCCTCATTTTTAAAGAGATAAACATCCGGCGCAGCCTGCATCAGTAAATCGCGCCGCCCGTCGCCGTCCACATCAGCGGCTTTCAACGCCGCCTCGCCGGAAGTCACGCCGGAAATTTGGGTCTGCCAGGCGACTTCGTAAGCGTTATCGCCCGTAGCCTTAAAAATCTGCGCCGACCAAAACGCGGTTTCGGGATCAGCGCCGGTCGAAAACATCACGCCAAAATCATCTCCTTCAAAAGGGGACAACTCCGCCACAATCGGTGTGCTGTTTGCCGGCAAGCGCATTTGCCAGATGGTTTGATACTGCCCGTTGCCGGTTGCCTCAAACATGAATAAATCGCCGTCGTTATCACCGGCCAGAATTTCCGGGCGGCCGTCGCCGTCAAAGTCGGCAATGGCCAATGTCGGGCCGATGCTGTTCAAGCCTTTTGTGGGATTGGCCAAAACCAGCCCGGCGGCAAACTGATTATCGCCGGTCGTCTCAAAGATGATGACGCCTTCGTTTTGACCGGGCGGATCGTAACGCGAGAGTATTTCACGCCGACCGTCACCGTCCGAATCGGCGATGCGATTGCCCCACACATTTTGCGCCTGCCAGATCAGGCGCTGCGGAAAACCGCCGGGGACGCTTTCCAACAGCATCGCCGTGCCCGCGCCGCCGGCCAGCAATTCCGGCAAACCGTCCCCATCCACATCACCGCTATCCCAGGGCAAAAGCGACTGTTCGGTTGATCCGGCTACTATCCATTGTCCGGCGTCGCTGCGCTCGTAAAATCGGATGGGCTGATACGGCGTGGAGCCGTCGGGCATCAACACAATTTCCGGCCGGTTGTCGTTGTCAAAATCGGTATAACGATCCAAAAAGCGGCCGGGCGGAAGTTCGGCCACGGGTTCAAAGCCGGATTGGGCAATCGTCCGTAAATCAATGCTCGGCACAAAATCGGCCAGACGAAAAGGCTGTCCGTGATCGTCATAAACGATTTCCCGCCCGCCCAAATCCCGCAGATACAGCCGGAAGACATAGGCTGTGCCCTGAGTCAGTCGAAGGGCCGGCGTCAAGTCCACCGAATGCAGGCTGTCGATTTGAGTGGATGTCAAAATTTGGCTTGATGACGCGCCGTCCGGCCAAATTTCAATGCGCCCGGTCGTGGGCTGATTCGTGCGCCATTCGGCGATGTAGCGCCATTGCACACCGTTCAGCCGCGGGGTGACGCTTAAAGATGCAACGGTCGGCGACAGCCGGTGAATCGTGATGGTGACGGCATCGGACGCGGTTTTTCCGGCGCGGTCGGTTACTTGTAACAGGATAGACCATTCGCCTTCGGCAAAACTTGTTGCATTGAATTGACCGAGCAGACCCTCCGTGATCGGCGTAGTGGCGGTATAAAAATCCGTCCATTGCGTTGGGGCCGCGCCGGGGCCGTAAGCCAGGCGATAGCGGACAAAATGCGCGGCGGCGGCCCGTCCGTAAACGCTGATTTGACCGGTTGAGCTTTGGCCGTTAGTCGGCGCATCTAAACGGGCAAAGATGTCGGTAGTTGTGGCTAAAGCTGCGGCTAAATCGAGCCGGCCTGCGCCAAATTGGGAATCAAATCCGGATTCGCCCAAATCATGCGCGGATTGTTGCAAGATGGCCCGCACATTTTCGGCGTCCAAACCGGGCCGTTGCGACAACAGCAGCCCGACCGCGCCGGTGACGTGCGGGGCGGCCATGGACGTGCCGCTTAAGATTTGATAGCCGCCGCCCGGCCACGCGCTAAGTACAGCCACGCCCGGCGCAGTCAAGGTAAGCGCAGCGCCATAGCTGGAGCTGCCGGCCAATCGATCATTCACGTCCGTCGAACCGACGGCAATGACGTTATCATACGCCGCCGGATATAAAATGTGCGGCCCGCCTTCATTGCCGGCCGCGGCAATCGGAAGGCAACCCTTGCTGACGGCATAGTCCAGCGCCGCTTTGAGCAGGGGAGAAGGCCGCGGATCGCCAAAGCTCATATTGATGACATTCGCGCCGTTATCGGCGGCATAGAGAATGGCCGCGGCAATGTCGTCATCCTGCAAAAATCCGCCGCCCGGCATCCGAAATCCCGCCCGCAGCGCCATAATTCGGCAGCCCGGTGCAACGCCGGAAATGCCCAGGCGATTGTTGACGGTGGCCGCGGCAATCCCGGCTACATGGGTGCCGTGCCCGCCTTCATCCAAAGGATCATTATCCCGTTCGGTAAAATCGCCCAGACCGGGCAAGGCGGGCGCATCGGTGAAATCCCAACCGCAGTGATCGTCTACATAACCGTTGCCGTCATCGTCGAGGTGATTGATTGTATTGTCGTCGCTGTTGCGCCAAATGTTGCCGGTCAGATCGGGATGATTGTAGTCCACGCCGGAATCTATAATCGCCAGAATGATTTCACGCTGACCTCGCTCGATATTCCAAGCCGATGCCGCGTTTATTTTGGCCAAAGCCCATTGCTGACTAAACAGGGAATCGTTCGGATTGTCGCAGAATCGCCGCACGTAGTTTGGCTGGACAAAGTCCACTTCCGGCCTGTTTTTCAGGCGCCGCTCGGCCGCAGCAGTTTGTTCGGGATCGGCATAGCGGATTAAAAGGGTGTTATATAGGGGTGAAGTCGCGCGGGCGTCAGCATCTAACAGTTGCGGCGTACTGGCCGTATTTTGGTGCGTGGCGGAAGCCGTTAGCGATTGGCAGAATGCAACGGGATTGATTTGTGGTTTAAGCCGAATAATCAGTTCATTTTCGAGCGGCTGCGACCAGGCCAATCCGGTTTCTGGGCATAAAATCAACAACGCGAAAAAGAATACAACAGGCATAATCAGCTCATGGTGAAAAAGTTAAAGTGGTTGCGCATAAATTAGCTCATGGAACAAGTTTGTGGAAGCCCAACCTTGCGAAGGTTTCAGTGCACAAAACATACGGATTTCAAATTAAGCCTTCGCAAGGTTTCACCATCTTAATCCCATGAACCCATAAATTTAGGCTTTGGCAAACGCAACTCAATAAATAGATCAGCCGTGCGAAAGTCAAGCGTTTCAAATATCGGCGCTATGGTAACGCTGTGCTGAGGGATATCCTGCATATTGGGCGCTTTAGATGCCCCTTTCGGTGTTGCGATATTTTTGCTTGCACATCCCGCCGATAAAACTTATCTTCCGCCTGCTTTGAATGTCCTGTAATTTACCCAAAAACAGCTTGGCAATATGACCGACCGGCTACTACAAGAAGACCGCCTTTTTGCGCTTTTTGATAACTATCGGCAAATCATCGATTCCCGACTCCATAGCTATTTGGATCGTGAAGGCGAGCGCGTCCCTCGTTTGCGTGAAGCGATGGCCTACACGCTTTTTGCCGGTGGAAAACGCATTCGCTCGGCCATGATGCTGGCTGTCTGCGATATGCTGAATTACCCGCGCGAAATGGTTTTGCCCGCAGCATGCGCAGTTGAAATGATCCATACCAGTTCGTTAATTATCGACGATTTACCCAGCATGGACGATGCGGAGTTACGGCGCGGCAAACCCAGCATCCATCGTGTTTTTGGCGAAGCGACTGCGGTACTGGCCGGATTTGCGCTGCTCAACCTATCCTTCGACTTAATTACCCGCGAAATGCCCGAAACCGGCTGCGACGCCGCCACCGCCCGCTGTGTGCTACGCGAATATACGGCGGCAATTGGCCTGAGCGGCATGATCGGCGGACAATTTTTAGAATTAGAAAATCAGCATGAGCGCATCGGACTTAATCTGGTTGAAGAAATTCATCACAAAAAAACCGGGGCTTTGTTTGTAGCTGCCATTCGCAGTGCGGCTTTGGTGGCTAAAGTTGACGAACCGCAATTGGCTGCCGTAACCTTATACGCCGAAAAAATTGGCCTGATGTTTCAAATTGTTGATGATTGGTTAGACGCAGCCGGTCACCGGGCCGAGCTGGGCAAAGATGTCCGTAAAGATCAGCATATAACAACATTTGCCAATCACTACAGTCTTATCGAATTAGATCAAGTAGTGCGACAATTGGGCGCCCACGCCCATTCCGCCTTGCAGATTTTTGGCGATCAAGCCAACTTGTTGCAACGAGCGATTCAATTGTGCATTGAAAGACGTTTTTAGCAAAAAGGCATCGTTACGCCTTTCCAACCTGAGCAAATCAGGCCACAAAGTCACCAAGTCACAAAGGCTTATAAAATCAGGGCTTAGACTTTTTAAAAAATTTATTTTTTGGGATTGAACTCTATAACTTGTTATCCCTTTGTGTCTTAGAGTCTTTGTGGCAAAAAATTATGAATAATCAGGCCAAGCGACACACTTTTCATTTGTTTGATTAAGCGTATAAGCGTAGGGATGCCGTTTAAATAACTCCAATGAGGATTGAAATGCCACATCAGATCAAGCGTTTTCTGCTGCATCTGTTTTTGATTACCGGCGCCATCAGCATGGTTGTGCCATTTTATTGGATGATCAGCACATCTTTTAAAACAACACGGGAGATTTTGAAATTCCCGCCTACCTGGCTGCCGGAACACCTGTTGTGGGAAAATTATATCAAAGCCTGGGACTTGGTGCCGTTTCCGCGCTATTTTTTTAACACCACCTTGATGGTAGGCGCGGTGCTCATCGGCGTGATGGTGACCTCGGCTTTGGCGGCTTATGCTTTTTCCCGCCTGGAATTTAAAGGGCGCGACCTGATTTTTCTGGCATTTCTCTCCACCATGATGATCCCCGAACCGGTTTACTTGGTGCCGTCCTATCTGATTTTGGCCAATCTGCCCAATCCCGACTTTTTGCTGGGATTATCCCAAAAGCCGAATTGGATCGATACTTTTTATGCGCTGATTGTCCCCTGGACGGTCAATGTTTTTAGCATTTTTATGCTGCGCCAGCACTTCAAAACGATTCCGCCAAGTCTGTTTGACGCCGCCGTTATTGACGGTTGCAGCGAGTTTGGTATTTTATGGCGCATTGTCATCCCGCTATCCAAACCGGCGCTGGTAACAGTAGCAATTTTCTCAATTATCGGCACCTGGAACAGCTTTATGTGGCCGCTGGTCGTGACCAACAGCACGGATATGCGCCCGATTCAGGTCGGACTGGCCTTTTTTGCCCAGGAGCAAGGCATTGACTATCACTTAATGATGGCTGCCGCAACCTTTTGTACGCTGCCGTTGTTGATTGTCTACTTTTTTGCTCAAAAACAAATTATCCAGAGCTTTGCCAGCAGCGGCTTGAAAGAATAAGCCACGAAAATAAATAATAATCTCTGCCTACCTCTCAATTGCCAGCCTGAGCGCACACAAAGCCAACAGTATCGTAAGCGGCGCAAATATCCAATTTTCAGCCGAAGCGCCTGAAGCAAAATTCCCAATCGTATTCAGCACAAAAAATGCAAAAACGATCCAGACGCCTCTTGCAACAGCCTTTCGGAATCTACCTGCGTTAATATAACCCGCTTTTGCGGCAATAATCCCTGCAAAAAGAGCTGTCATCAGCAAAGCAAATAATTCGAGCGCTATTAAATTTGCCGGCGCATTGCCAATCTGGCCGCCCCAAATGACGTTAGCCGGCACCACGCCGATTATTACGAGAATATGAAACACGGCCACAAATCCCAGAGAAATCAGCAGGATATTGCCCGCCAGCTTTGCACTTACTCGTTTTAATAATATCGACTTTTTTATCTTTTTTATCGTTTTAGTCATAACCAGGCAATCCAAGCGCCATAGTCATGCCGCGCTTAGCCAGCGGCGAAGCTGGTCGTAAACCTCGTGACTGCTGAGTAAGTCAAAGTGGTCCAGGCCGTAGCAGATGCGTTGATGAGACGGCGAAATCGGCAAGGTCCGTGCAGGATTGTCATGCTGACCGAGCGCACTCTTGACCGGCACAAGGCAATCGCCGGGCAGTCGCTGGGCCGTATTGCCGGAATAGGCACGCTTGGTTGCCGCCAGGGCAAAACATTGCGCCTTCGCAGGTAGCGGCACAAAAGTGCGCGGATCGTGGGCATGGGGATGTTGTGGGCCATCCCAATCGGCGTCGACCAGGTTGCCGTAGCGCAAATCTTTGACCCCGGCGCTGCGAGCCTTGCCCAGACGGGCAATCGGCGCACTGTAAGGGCTGATGCTCATCAAAAAGTCCACCCAACTGCCGGCACGCTCCAACGGCGCACCATGATGAGGTGTGCCCAAAAAGACCAGCTTTTTCAGATGGCGCAGCCAGTTGTGCCCGGCTATCTGCGCGGCGTAACAGGCGCTGCGGGCGACCAGCCCGCCCATGCTGTGGCAGACAATGACCAGTTCGGTGATCGGCACAGGCCAGGCTTGCAGCAGACTTTCCAGCTTGGCGGCAAACTCCCGGCCATTGATGGAAATGTGGCGGCCGGTGTTGTAGTGCAGATAGAGCGGAGTGTAACCCAATTCCTGCGCCAGGGCCTGGCCGTGATCGTGCCCGTCGCGCTGCCAGTCCAGATCATTCATGCACAAACCGTGCGCCAGCACAAGCACTTTGCCATTGGCGTTGGGAAAAGCGCCGGCCAGCGCCAATTTGTCCAAAACCAGCGGTTGCCCCTTTTGGCGTAATTGCATGGAAATAGCCAGCGGGTTGTTCGACGCGCTAAGATGGTCGCCGACCACGCCATTCAATACGGCCAGCAGTATTTCCCGCTGTGACGATGAAGCGCCGTTGTTCGCCAATGATGGAAACTGCGCCAAAGCCGTATCAATCCCCAGCCCGACTGCGCGGGTAACGCCGCGTACACTGCGATAAACCAGGCCGGAAATGCCAACGGCCTGACCCACCACGGGCGTTGTCGCGGCAATGTTTTGGTGGACATCTTTCACGATGTTCGTCACACCAGTTACCGCGTCCACGACCAATTGATTAACACCGCGTAAATCGGCCATGTTTACAGGGATTTTTCCGGTTGGATGTCGTGCTGAAATTTTGCCCATGCTGGTATCGCTATTCCTTTTCAGTGACCGAGAAAAGCGGTGCGAGTCTAATACCAAATCTGAAAATGATTTGCACACAAACCCTAAGGGTCTTAAATGGTACATCGCATTCTTGAGTAAGCTCTTGCAAGACCCTTAGGGCTTTTCCGCCGTGTGCAATTCTTTTTTGGTCATGATATAATTGTATGCAAGAAACGCTTTGCTCGGCTCTCCCGTTACCTTTTCTATCGCAGCAACGCCACTCGCCGCGTCACCAGCTCGCGCTCCGTTTGTAAGCGGCAGATGTAGACGCCGGGCGCAACCGGACGACCGACAGCATCGCGTCCGTCCCAGTCGGTTTGATGATTGCCGGCGGACTGTCGTCCGGCAAAAAGGGCGCGCACAAGCTGGCCGGTCAGCGCATAAATGCCGAGAGAGACGGCCTGCCCGACCGGTAGTTGATAGCGCAAAGTGGTGTGCGTTGAAAAAGGGTTGGGCCAATTTGGCCACAGTCGAACCTGATCCGTTTGTGGCGGCGGAATTGCCATCACCGGGCCAAATTCGTAGGCTTCACCGCTTATGGTCAGCGCTTGCAGCCAATAATATAGCGAATCGGCCATTTCCACGTCGCGCAAGTCATCTTCAAACGTAAAAAAATCCCCGCCGGTCAGCAGCCCGTTGGAAATCAGCCCGGCCCTGGCGCGTTCGGCTTGCAACCCGCGATAGAGATAGCAGCCGACGAGCGGCTCATCGGCGCTGACACGCCACTGCACACGAATACCTGCGTCAACCGCCTCCGCGCTAAAATCCTCAAGCAGCACACTCAGGCCGGATTCATGCCCTTCCACAAAAATACTACTGCGCGGATTAAACGGATCGTCGCTGACAATCACCAGAAAATCCTCGGCATCGCGCCCGGTGTGACTGCTGGTAAACCGCACGGTAAAATCGCGGCTGTCGCCGGGCTCGATGCGTTGCGGCAAAATCGCGCCCACCAATCGAAACTGCGGTTGACTGTTGGTGATGTCGATCACTTGCAGCGGCCCATCGCCGCTGTTGCGGATTACAAAGCTCCAATCGGCCCTATCCCCCACCCGGCCAAAATCGTGATAACGCTCCGGCAGGGTCAACACCGCCGCCACGCCACGCCCGGTCAGGTTGATTTGCGGAATTTGCCCATCGGCGGAGAGGAATTGTACACCCGCCGCATAGCTTTGGCGCTCGGTAGGGGAAAACAGCAGACGATAGTTGACCAGACGACCGGGCGGAAAGTCCTGTGGGAACGGCCCGATGACGGCAAAATGACCCGGTGGATTGATCGTCACGCCCGACAGCGTCAACCGATCGCTGCCCTCGTTGGTGACGATCAGGCTTTGCTCGGTTGTCTGAAAAAGCATGGTCGGCGCAAAATTAAACTGCGTGCCGGAAAGCTGGATGTTTGGGGCAATGCCCGCGCCATTCAGCGAAATAATCAGGGGGTTAGCAGCGGCGTCGCTGGTGTAGACGCGCATTTCGGCGGGATAGCCCCTCCCGGCCTGATCGGGGCGGAACTGCACCCGCAGCGGTCGGGCCAGCAGCGGCGCAACAACATCCGGCACCGGCGTTTGCAAACTCAGGCTATAATGCGCGTCGCTAAAGGTCACGTTTTCCAAAATCAGGTTGGCTGTGCCGTAATTTTGGATAATCAATGGCCATTCGGCGGTTGTCCCGACCCGCACATTGCCAAACTCGATCTGCTTTGTGGAGATGTCTACGTTGCCGGCAATCACGATAGCCGACAATTGCACGACCACGTCCGAACTGTTAAAATCATTGGAAAGGATATGCGCTTCGCCGTGAATCGGCCCGGCCTGCTGCGGATAGAACGTCACTCGCACTCCAACGCTGTCGTTGGGGGCGATGGTCGCGGAGGTGTTGCCGCTTTCCAACTGCGTGTCAAACGGCCAGCCGCTCAAGGCGCCGGTGACGATCAGCGGGGTCGTGCCGCGATTGTAGATGCGAAATGACCACTGCGGGCGGGACTGGATATGAACAAGGCCAAAGTCATGCCCGGCAGCCGTTTGAATTTCCGCCCCGGCGTCGCCCAGGCCGGTTAGCTGCACCGTCTTGCTCGGCGCGTCGGGATCGTCGCTAACAATCCGCACCTCGCCGTTAAATTGACCGCCGCCGTCCGGTTGGAAGCGGATGGTGTAACTGCGCTTTTCGCCTTCAATTAATGGGAACCGGTTGGGCGCTTCTTTAAAACTAAAGACGCTGCGCTCGCTGGCAACCGTCATGTCGGTAAAGAGCAGCGGCGCGGTGCCTTTGTTTTCGAGAATCAGGTCGGCTTCGCGCACTTCCCCGGCCGGCACGGCTCCAAAAGCCAGGCTATTGACCGTCTGCAAGTGCGGCAAGACGCCCTGTCCGCGCAGCGGCAAGGCCGGGCGGAAGTTTAGCTGCGGGCTGATGATTTGCATCGCGCTAATGTGCGACGCTTCGGTTTTGGGATGATAGGTCAGCCGAAATGTCCGCGAGTCATTCAGCTCAACGGTCGACGGCAAATCTTTGATGGTAAAATGCAGCGAGTCAATCAAGACTTTTGCGATCTGGATCGACACGTTGCCGTCATTGGTAATCGTGACGGACTTTGATACCTCGCTGTTGACGCGAATTTTGCCGAAATTCAGGTCCGATGGCGAAAAGGTCACATTGGCTCGCCCGCCCGTGCCATGCAGGGTGATGAATTGCACGGGATTAAACGGATCGCTGGAATAGATTCGTAACAGGCCGTTAGCAACGCCGGCAGCAGTCGGCGTAAAAGCAATCCGGACAGGAGCAGAGCCGTTGACCGCAATGTTAAACGGCAGAATGGAATCTATCTGCGCCGAAAAAATCGCCGACTGAGTCGTCAAACTGTCGATTCGCAATAGGTAGTTGCCGCCATTTTTGAGAAAAATGGTCGTGTCGGCCGTTTCAAAGACCGGCACCATGCCGAAATTATAATCCCGCGCCGCCGGCAAACTCAATACCCCGCCAAGGCCCACGCCAAGCAACCGCACTGTCTGCGTCGGAATAAAAACATCCAGGCTGGAGATCGTCAAGAGGCCGTTAATTGGACCTAAGCAGCCGGGGCGAAACTCCACAGCCACCACCTGACTCTGGTCTCGATCTAACTCAAACGGCCATTGGGTCGGTGAAGTAACCTGATATGTAGTATCAGTGCAGGTGGTTTCAATCTTAAAGCTGCTAATCCGTATGGGCGGACTGAGCGGGTCCAAGTTGATATTCCTAACGATCAGCTCGCGGGTGAGGCTTTGAATCTTGGCAAAAACCTCGCCGAATTTAAGCGAATCGGTCGAATAGGCAATCTGCGGGGCAATGCCCTGACCTTGCGCGTAAATTTGGGTCTGCGAATAATAGGGATCGCTATTGTAAATCGTAATCCGTGGTTCGGTTTCAAAAAAACCGCTGCGGGGCGGATCAAAAATCACATCTATTGTCCGCGTTGCGCCGGCGGCCATCGGAATCGGCGTGCTCCAATTTTTCTCGATCCGAAACGCAGCCGAGTTATGCGTCGTCAAACTGTCGATCGTTTTAGATTCGGTTGAGGCATTGAGCAGCGTCACCGTTTTTTTGGGCGGTGGCGTTTGGCCTACCCGTACCTGACCAAAATTAAGATTTGCATCAGTGATCGTTGTGGTAATAACCGGGCCAATGCCCAAACCGGTTAGCGTGACAACTCGCGGCGAACGATTCCGATCATTGCTGTAAATCACGAGTGTACCGGTTTCATGTTTTAATTTGTTCGGGGTAAACACCAGGTCAAGCGGTTGGGTGTTCAGCCCGTCTTGGGGCGGCGGAATCTTTGGTAGTTGCAGCGGCTTGATTAAAAAATCGAATAGCGTTTGCGGCGAGATCGTCAGGCTGTCAATTTGCAAAAATGTGTTGCCGTTATTCCGAATGACGAGCGGTTTTTTGCCGCTGAGTGGTTGTGCTATATCAACTGCCTCGAAATCAAGCGTATCCTGAACCGATATCATCGCGCCCAATCCTGCGCCAATCAAGGCAACTTCGTAGCGGTTTATGGCGTCGGTTACGGTGATCACGCCGCGCACGGTGCTCGGCCCGCTTGGTTTAAAAATGACCGGAATGGATACTTCCCCGCAAGGGCCAATCGTAAAACCGCTTGCTGTGCCATTTATTTTAAACTCCGGTCGGCTGCTGAGAACGGTTTGAATGGTCAGATCAGCATTGCCCTTGTTGCGAATGCGCAGATTCCAGGGAAGCGAGGAATCACCATAAGCAATGTTGCCGAAATCATGGGTCGGCTCCGGCAAAACCACACCCGGTGTCAGGGATGGTACAAACAGCGGGTAATCCTGCAAAACCCGTGGCGAATTTAAATATGTCAGCTCAATTTGATAGTGAACGGTCTGGCTGTCGGGAAAGGCCGCCGGATCAACCTTTACTTCCCAAGCAAATGTACCGGAACTCCCTGGCCCCAAATTAAAAGGACTAACCTGCGTTGGACTTTGGCCGGCGGAAATGCTTAGCCCGGTTGGGAGAGCCAAATGCGCGTATACTTCACGTGCTGTTCCAATGCCGGTATTCAAAGCCATCCCAAAAATCAGAAATGACTCCGGCGAATATTTGCAATTGTAAATAGAAACGGCTGTCGGAGCTGAATTACCAAGCGCCAGATCACCCCGACGAAAAACAAAAATTCCGGAGCCGTAGAGCGTTGCAAACTCTACCCGGCCCAACGGCGGCACGGTCACTGGATTCCACCACATCAGAATAACGCTGTCGGAATAATCGGTGTCGGGGATTTCATAATCCCAGGTGGCCAATTTTATAGCATCATCAAACCAATCACAGATGGCAAAACGGTCGGGTCGAATCGCGCCGTTGCCCTCCATGATGCCCTCGCCGATGACGCCGGGAAAATCCGGCTGCGTAATTTCGTACTCATAGGCCTGCCAGATGGACGGCACAGCGGTACCCACAAAATCACGGACTTTGCGGCTATAATTACCGCCGTCGGCAATCGGAGCGCGGTCGTTGCCACTCAGACCTATTTGGGTGTCCAAAAATAGCATGACACCGACTTCATGGGATGTGGTAGCGCTTTTGTTTTCAAAGACATAGCGAATTCGCACCGCGCCCTTGGTTGCAAAATCGACCGGCTCTAAAAATTGCTGAATTTGTAAATCGCCCTGCGTCCAGACTGCCTGAAGCGGTTCGGCAACTGCCGTCGGACGCGGCATAACCGGTGCGCCCATCCGATTTGGGAATGTATTCGCATCGTCAGAGGTGACCCACACCGCGCCGTCAATTTTAAAGCTCGTCCTGGATTCAAATCCGACTTCGTCTCCTCTGCTCAAGGGGTAACGGCTCGATAACGGCACATAGCGGTCAGCTAACGGGAAATAATAGCCGACAACAAATCGCCCGGTACTTTTCTCAGCAATAACATCTACAAAATCGTTATGGGTAGAAACCGTTTCATCGCGCGGGACAAGCCGGACGTGCCGGTCTTTGGCGGTTGGCGCTGCTTCGAGCCGGGCGGCAGAAATAAGCCCGCAGAACACAAAAACCGCAGCGATCATCTTAACCGAAGCGCAAAATGTTAATTTTGCGCTTGAGCCGTGACTTGCGAAATGATTTTTGCTACTCCGTATTTTGAATGGGCTATAAATTTTGGCGAGCATGATACGCTCCACAAACAGAAGAGGACGTTGAATAATAACCGACGGATGGCGGATATGCAGCGGATACTCATGGAATGTAGCAATTTCGGCAGTTGTTAGCAAGTAAAAATATCGTCGCCAGGCTGTAACTTGCCGCGCAACCCGCCGGAGCTGTGGCGTTGGAATCACCATCATTTTAAAGTCGCGGCCAAATTTAATTGCAACTGCAAATATTACTTGCAGATTAGATGATCTGCCATAAATTAACAAGGCAAGACGATAATGATAACGACGGTCTCCCGTTTCGAAACTTGCCGAGCTTCAAATGTCGGAAACAGATTCGTAATTCGTAATTCGTAATTCGTAATTCGTAATTCGTAATTCGTAATTCGTAATTCATAATTCGTAATTCGTAATTCGTAATTAAGTTTATGTCACAATTTACCATTGATTGGGCGGTTTTAGAGCGGCTCCGCACGGCTTTTTTGGACGGCACGGCAGGACGGCAGGACTATTGGCACAATTCCGCTGATCTGGCCAATTATGATAGCACTTTTGGCCGGCGCATCGGCTGGAAATGGACGCACGTCCTAAACATGCTGCAACGCATGAACTGGCGGCCGCCCACCGGCTGTGTTTTAGATTGGGGCTGTGGCAGCGGTGTCGCTTCGCGGGCGCTGTTAGCCGCTTACCAACCCGCTGCGAGTTCAAAGCTGTGGTTATGGGATCGCTCGCCGTTAGCGATGCAATTTGCCCTTCAAAAAATTCATCAGGAATTTCCGTCGGTATTCGTCCAAAACGGCCTGCCGAGCGTACCCCAAATCAACCTTCTGTTGCTCAGCCATGTTTTAACCGAGCTAAACCGACGCCAGCAAGAAAATTTATTAGGCATTATCCAACGCGCCAATACGGTTATTTGGATTGAGCCGGGTACCTATCCGGCCAGCCAGGCCCTGATCCGAATTCGCGAGCAATTGCGATCGGACTTTACCTGTGTCGCGCCCTGTCCGCATCAGGCGGCTTGCGGCTTAATGGCGCCGGAAAATGACCGGCATTGGTGTCATCATTTCGCCGATATTCCGCCGGAAGCGTTTACTGACGGCATCTGGGCCCGTTTTGCCGCCATGATGCAAATTGACCTGCACAGATTACCGTTAAGCTATCTGGTTCTTGATCGACGGCCTGTGGCGTCGTTGCCGAGCGGAGCGACACGGGTTATCGGTAGTCCAAGACTTTACAAAGGCTTTGCTTTGCTGCAAGGCTGCACGGCGGCGGGGGTATCCGAAAAGCGCTTAAGTCAACGCCGGCACGCCGCTTTTTTTCGGCGGCTGAAAAAAGGGGATAACATGACGCTGCAAAGCTGGCAGTGTGAGAATAACGAGATTATGGAGGCATTGTTTTTAGCATGAAAATCATCATTTCCGGCGCAAGCGGTTTGATCGGCAAACAGTTGACCGAAACGCTTTCAACTGCCGGCCATACCCTTAAACGATTGGTTCGCACCAAAAGCGCGGCCAAATCCGACACCCTTTTCTGGGACATTGAGCGCTACGAACTCAATCCGGCCGAGCTTGAAAATGCCGATGCTGTTATTCATCTGGCCGGTGAAAGCGTGGCCGGCGGACGCTGGAGCGAAGCGCGCAAAGAGTTGATTCGCAAATCGCGTGTGCGCGGCACCGGTTTGTTGTGTGAAACACTGGCCGGATTAAAAAATCCGCCAAAAGTGTTGCTATCCGCCTCAGCTATCGGCTACTACGGCTATCAAGCCGAAAAAGTTTTAACCGAGCGTGATGAAGTGGGCAACGGCTTTTTGGCCGAAGTCTGCCGTGAATGGGAAGCGGCCACACTGCCGGCGCTGAAAGCCGGCATCCGCGTCGTCAATTTACGAATTGGAATTGTGCTAAGCCCGATGGGCGGCGCACTTAAGCTGATGCTGCTGCCGTTTCGGCTGGGATTGGGCGGTGTCGTGGGGAACGGCCGCCAATATACCAGTTGGATAAGCTTAGACGATGTCCTCGGCGCTATCCAACACGCCTTGCATAACGAAAAAATAAACGGCCCGCTTAATATTACTGCGCCCTGCCCGGTCACCAATATAGAATTGACCCGCGCATTGGGCCAGGTCTTACATCGGCCTACCCTTTTTCCGGTTCCTGCTTTTGCGGCCCGGCTTGTTTTCGGCACACAAATGGCCAACGAAACCGTTTTGGCCAGCCAGCGTATCATGCCGCAAAAACTGCTCGATACCGGCTACTCTTTTCAATATAGCGATATTCATCAAGCCCTGTCACATTTAATCGGAAGGATCACATGAATAAAGGCGAATACGGCGGTCTGATTCTGCCCTTTTCCAAAATCGAACTGCTACGGCGCTCCATAAAAAATGTTGAGCCGACCCATTTAGCGGTCATCGTCACGCAACGCATGGTGACGGACGCCGCCGCCACTATCAAAGAATTGAAGCAGCAGTTCAATTTTGTCGAACACTACGAAATTCCGGGCAATGCCAAAGACCCGACCGAAACTTTTTTGAAATTTAATGACTGCGTGCAATGGATAAAAGGAGAACTCCCGCACGGAAAAATCATCGTCGATATCAGCGGCGGACTGATTCCGACCCGCTTTGGCGTCAGCATGGGCGCGATTGCTCACAACCTGCCGATTTTTTATCAATCGCAGACTTTGCTGGGGGTTGAAAATAACCTGCTTGTTTTTGATCAGGATGAAAGCCAGATGCAAATTGTGCGTCTGTCCAATCCTTTGGAAAAAGTGGGGCTGCTCGATGCGGAAACCGCAGTGGAAATGTTCAATCGGCGCAATTATTCCGCGGCTTCGTATTTTTTTAAAAAAATATTCAGTCAGGTAGAAGGCAAACTGCTTTTCCTGGTTTATGAAGGCATGTATTTTTTGGCAAAAGGCTATAAATCCTGGGATGAGCTGCAATATAGCCAGGCTCTGCACATGTTGGGCAAGGCCCGCCGAAATCTGTCCAGCGAGGCATTTGATCGCAAAATAATTGATGCTTTGACACCGGTTTTTTCGGCTATTGATCAAAACATGATTTTTTTAAATTCAGTTAAAGAAGAGAAGCTGCAATTTCCACAAATCCTGGACTGCTATTTCAATGCGCGTCGTCGGATTGTGGATCAGCGCCGCCTTGACGACGGCGTAGCCCGCTTATATCGCGCCGCGGAAATGATCGTTCAATTTCGCCTCAAACAAAAGAGCATTGACAGCAGCGTCGAAGTAGATTGGAAAAAGTTGAATGGCGGAATTGTGGCCGCCTTTTGTGCGCGCAAAAAGATTATCCCGGAAGCATTGCCGACATTTGTCACCCTGTTTGACGGCTTACACCTGTTAGACTGCTACGAAGACCCGATTGCCCATCAGATTCTGGAACAGCTGGGCACCCCGCTTTTGCAACTGCTCGGCGCCCGCAACAAATCCATTCTGGCGCATGGTGTCACGCCGGTTCGGGAAAAAATCGCCCTGGAATTTGATCAACTGCTGGAGCAAATGTTGGTTATGGCATTTTCCGGTCGGATGCAGGACGCCGATTTTAAAAAGTCCGCCACCCATACCCATCTGAATTATGAAACCTTCAAAAATATCATTTCAGGTCTGCTGACAACACGATAGGCTAAAGGGCCAACCGGGGTCGAATGCTGCCCGATTTGACCTATTGTGAACCACAGACCCGAAACTCCAAAACCAATGGGAGAATGCTGCGATGAAATCATTTACCTGTATTGTCAAAAAAGACGGCAACCAGTATGCCTCGCTGTGCATAGAGTTGGATGTCGCCTCCTGTGGCCGGACGAAGAAGGAAGCGCTGGAGGGTCTGCGCCGCGCTATTGAAACCTATCTGGAGTTTATGGTCGATGAGGGACGTCAGGACGATCTTTATCGCCCGGTACCGATGAACGAACTTAGTTCCATTTGGCGACAAGCCGGTATCACCAAAAAAATCGCCGGTGATATTTGGAATACCCGCTAATTCTTGCCTGCCTCTTCTCCACTTATAGAAATAAAAAAGGGCGCAAAATATTCGCGCCCTTTTTTATTTCTCGAAACCAACAAATCGTTTAGAAAACCCGATCCGATCAGGATTTTTTTGCAACCAACTCCTTAACCCATTCCGTAGTGATGGATTTTGGCCGTTCCAGCGGCATGTTTAGAATGCGATCCCAAATCAGGTAGGACAGTACACCCATCGTTCGGGAAACGCCAAACAGCACCGTGTAGAAATCAAACTCGGTTACGCCGTAGTGTTGCAGAATGCAGCCGGAGTGGGCATCTACATTTGGCCAGGGATTTTTGGCCTTGCCGTGTTTGAGCAGAATTGGCGGCACGCACTCATACAACATGCTGACGATTTGAAAAATCTCATCATTCGGCAAGTTCTTGAGGGCAAACTCGCGCTGAGCGGTATAGCGCGGGTCGGTTTTGCGCAAAACCGCATGTCCGTAACCGGGAATAACCTGGCCGGACAACAGCGTGCTTTCAATCTCTTCTTCCAGTTGCGCTTTGGTCGGTACACCACCGCCCAATTTCTTCTTTAGATTCATAATCCAGCGTAAAACTTCCTGATTGGCCAGACCATGCAAAGGACCGGCCAGACCATTCATGCCGGCTGACAAGCAGTAATAGGCATCGGACAGGGCGCTGCCGACCAGGTGCGTCGTATGTGCGCTGACATTGCCACCTTCATGATCGCTATGGATCACCAAATAAAGTCGCATCAGTTCGTAAAACTCAGGATTGTCAACGCCCATCATGTGGGCAAAGTTTGCGCCCCAATCCAATGTAGGGTCCGGCGGAATAAAGGTGTCGCCTTTATAGCAGCGACGATAGATATAGGCCGCGATCATCGGCACCGTCGCCAGAATATTGAGGGTGTCTTCAAATGTTGCATCCCAAAAATCGTTTTTGCCTAAACCGGCCTCATATTCTTTAGCAAAAAGAGACTCATGCTGCATAACCAGAATGGCCGTAGAAAACTGGGTCATCGGATGCGTATCGGTCGGCATAGCTCGCAACACATCGTATACATATTGTGGCAAGATTGCCCGTCGTTGCAATTCCGCAGTGATCTCTTCAGTTTCGGCCTGGGTTGGCACTTCACCGACCAAAAGCAGATAAAAAATAGCTTCCGGCAAGGGTTGGTTACTACCCTTGGCCCGCGGCAGTTTCTCCACAATCTCCGGAATGCTAAATCCACGGAAACGAATGCCTTCTTGCGGATCTAATTCCGAAGTATCGCATACCAGCGCTTTGATATCACGCATACCGCCGTATGCTTGCGACACTGTAATATCACCAACTACAACATCACCATGCGTCTTGATCAATTCCTTAATCTCCTGGCGCATCGGCGCAATTTTCGATTTCAGCTTTTCTTTGAGCTTACACACAGCAGACCTCCGGTCAGTATTATTTGGTAATTGGGTTGAGAAATAAAAAGTAAACGGCACAATAGCGCAATAGCTTACGACAGCTTAATCCGGAGACTACCGTAACGGCGCTATCAGCCCTATAATATATCCTAAAATAGCCCGGCGTCAACGATTACTTAAATCAAAATTCCTATTCCTGGGGTTGTTTGACAAAGGCAAGATATGAAACTACAGCTGAACATTTGCATTGTGCGCAAGAATGTAGCCCGACTCTCCAGAGTCGCCGCCGCGAGTCAGGAGACTCGCGCTCTATTTGCGGTTTACCGCGCTACAGTTTGGCATAAGTATTAGGAAAATAGCGCTCCATAAAACGATCGGCATTGGCTAAAGGCGTAAAACCGAATTGCGCATAAAGACCCTGCGCGTCAGCCGTTGCCAGCATCCACCGCCGCAGGCCCTGCAGGTCCGGATGGGCAATGACTGCTTCCATTAAGCGCTTGCTAAAGCCTTTGCCGCGCTCCGATTTGACAATAAATACATCGGCCAGATAGGCAAAAGTTGTATAATCGCTAACAACCCGGGCAAAGCCAATCTGCGCGCCGTCCTTGAAAATTGCAAAACAGAGTGAATGGGCTATGGCCCGCTCTACCAGATATCGCGGAATACCTGTCGCCCAATAAGATTCCTGACTAAGAAAACGATGGATAAAGTCAATATCAAAGCGCGTGGAATCAGTCGAAATTTCATAAGCCGGAGGATTCATGTCGGGCTCCAAATTTTTAGGACAAAACAAAAAAAGAACGCTTTCCAGTTTTGGAAGACGTTCTTTTTTTTAAGATCAAAATGAAGCTTATTTTGCAGCGGTTGGAAGTTGCTCATACACTGAAACACGTTTTTTATAACGGCCAACTCGCTCAAACTTGACATAGCCGGTAATCAACGCAAATAATGTGTAATCACGACCGGCGCCAACATTTTCGCCGGGGCGAATCGGTGTGCCGCATTGGCGAACCAGAATGTTGCCGGCGCTTACCAATTGTCCGTCATGGCGCTTCACACCACGGCGTTGACTGTTGCTGTCGCGCCCGTTTCGTGAACTGCCGACACCCTTTTTGTGAGCCATTGTCCTATCTCCTTACCTCAGATTGGTATAATTCTACGAAATTTTATGCAATTCAAGAGTTGCTAAAATAGCGCACATTATTGGATTTGTCAAATAATTTTCTGTCAGCTATTAAAATTTATCCCGAATTATTCCTAAACTACTGTATGTACGGCATCGTACACAGCGTCCACCGCAATATCACGCATGCAACGAAAGTGTTTCAACGGACAGGCGCTTTGGCCATGCAAGTGGCAGGGACGGCACGGCAGTGGCGTCTCGACGACGCGATTGCGCTCGCCATACGGCCAAAAACCCAGCTCCGGCGTTGTCCCGCCAAAAATCGCAACCACCGGCGTTCCGACTGCGACGGCCATGTGCATCGGCCCGGTGTCGTTGGTGATAAATACCCCACACTGCTTGATCAGGGCCGCCAATTGTGATAAGCGCAATTGTCCGGTCGTATCCAGCAAACGGGGATGGCCTGCGCCGGCAAGCTGCCTGTTTGTCTCGCGGTCGCCTGATCCCCCAAAAAGAATAATTGCATTATGTGGATCAGACAGCAAGCGCGTCGTCAATTCCGAAAAATATGGCCAACGCTTGGTAAAATGCAGTGCACCCGGGTTCAATCCAATTATTTTTCGATCCCCCAAGGCCGACAATTGCGCAAGCAACGGCTCATCCATCAATGGTGGAAAAAGGCGGGGCTGCCGGGTGACGACGGGAATATTCAACCGACGCAGCCCGCCTAAATACAAATCAATCGTATGTTGCTTAACCGGGCGCGTCTTTTTATGCCGAACTAACGCCTGACGTCCGGCGCGATCACTATCATAACGGCTAACCGGTCGCCCCAATAACAGCGACAGCCACCGGCTGCGCAGATTAGCATGAAGATCAATAACCAGATCCGGCTGCCAGGCCCGAATTTCCCGCCCTAACTGCCAAAGACCTTTATCCGCCTTAAGCAAAAAAAGATGCGCCAGACGCGGGTCGTATTGGAATAAATCAGCAAATGCGGCTTTGGTCGCCAGACCAAGCTCGACCTGCGGCAGGGCGGATTTAAGATTATCCAGCACCGGCGTAGTTAAAATAAGATCGCCCAATGAACTAAAGCGAATTATAAGAATACGTTTCACTTTCAATACTAATGTTCCCTTTGAGTTCGCAGCAAATTTTTGTGTTAAGATAATAGGAAAACCCTTTATCGGCAACTCACTTTTGCGGGGGAACAACGAACCGTGCTTTGGGTATGTCAAACCTCAAACCACTGGTAAATTTTTATTCCAGACACGAGTAACATCGATGTTAGCGGCTCATGCGAGCAAAGCTTTTTTAATGTTTTTAATTCGGTAAAAAGCTGCCCGGTTTGTTCAATCTGTATTCCGTTTTTCTTTAATTCATGCAGCGTGATTTCGTTAATATCGCTGCCAACTTTTTCTGAAGGGAGATGTATGAGTAGTTTTTTGAAAATGGTTAGCGCCGGTTTATTGGGCGTAGCCGTAGCATCGTCAACCGTCGCGAATGCGGCGAATCGCAATCTGCCGGATGGCCTGTACGCAGAAATCAGCACGAAAAAAGGCGTGATTTTACTGCAGCTCTATTATGACAAAACGCCGATGACTGTGACCAATTTTGTCGGTTTAACCGAAGGAAAGCTGACTGCGGCCAAAGGCAAACCATTTTACGACGGGCTGAAGTTTCATCGCGTCGTTGACAATTTTATGATTCAGGGCGGTGACCCGGCCGGTAACGGCAGCGGCGGCCCCGGCTATTCTTTTCCGGATGAAATTGATCCGACCTTAAAGCACGATGTGCCGGGTGTTTTGTCGATGGCCAATCGCGGGCCGGCCACCAACGGCAGCCAATTTTTCATTACCCATGTGCCCACACCCTGGTTAGACGGTAAGCACACCATTTTTGGCAAAGTTATAGAAGGTCAGGCCGTGGTTGACTCCATCAAACAAAATGACGGCATTGACAAAGTTACCATTTTACGTGTTGGAAAAGCCGCACAAGCTTTTAAGCCGGATCAGGCCAAATTTGACGCGCTTGTTGCTGCGGCGGCAGGGCCAAAAAAGCCGCAAACCGCGCAGGCTGTCGATACCGCCGGTTTTGAAAAGATGATTAAGCAAAAATGGCCGACCGCCACCAAAACTGCTTCCGGTCTGATGTACGTAGTGACCAAAGAAGGCGCGGGCAGCAAGCCGCAAAAGGGTCAGAATGTCTCGGCTCATTATACGGGCACACTGCTGGACGGCACCAAGTTCGACAGCTCGGTTGACCGCGGCAAGCCCATTGACTTTCCGGTCGGCGTCGGGCGGGTCATCCCCGGCTGGGACGAAGCGCTGTTGGATATGAAAAAAGGTGAGCAACGCACGTTGATTGTGCCGTATCAATTGGCTTATGGCGAAGCCGGCCGCCCGCCGGTAATTCCGGCCAAAGCCACGCTGGTTTTTGATGTTGAACTCGTTGATTTTAAATAAATTTAGCCGTCGATTCACCTAATTGGAACACGGATATTACAAATAAGATTCATTTTGCAATTATTCGTAAGAGCCGACGGATGCCGTGCAAATCTGTGCTCCACCTTTTGGGGCACGGATCGGCACGGATTCGTCTTTTTTTCTCCTCTTTAAGGAAAATGTATGAATACTTTTGTGAAAGCGGTTAGTATCTTTTTATTGGGCGCGTTGTTAATTTTGTCTTGTACGCCTGCATCAAAGTCACGCAATCTGCCGGACGGCCTTTACGCAGAAATCATTACTAAAAAAGGTAATATTTTGCTGCAGCTCCATTATGAAAAAGTACCCATGACTGTAACCAATTTTGTCGGTTTAGTCGAAGGAAAACTGACGGCAGCCAAAGGCAAGCCATTCTATGACGGGTTGAAGTTTCACCGCGTCGTCGAAAATTTTATGATTCAGGGCGGCGACCCGGCCGGTGATGGCAGTAGCGGCCCCGGCTATTCTTTTCCGGATGAAATTGATCCGACCCTGAAGCACGATGCGCCGGGTATTTTGTCGATGGCCAATCGCGGGCCGGCCACCAACGGCAGCCAATTTTTTATTACTCATGTGCCTACGCCCTGGTTAGACGGGATGCACACCATTTTTGGCAAAGTTGTGGAAGGTCAGGCCGTGGTTGACTCCATCAAGCAAAATGATAGCATCGACAAAATTACCATCCTGCGTATTGGCAAAGCCGCCCAAGATTTTAAACCGGATCAGGCCAAATTTGACGCGCTGGTAGCTGAAGCAACAAAAAAACAGCAAGCTAAACAGGCGGACGAAGCCGCCAATTTAGAAAATGTAATTAAGCAAAAATGGCCGACCGCCATCAAAACCGCTTCCGGCCTGATGTATGTAGTGACCAAAGAGGGCACGGGCGGTAAACCGAAACAAGGTCAGAGTGTTACCGCTCACTATACGGGCACATTGCTGGACGGCACCAAGTTTGACAGCTCGGTTGACCGCGGTGAGCCCATTGAATTTCCGGTCGGCGTCGGACAAGTCATTCCCGGTTGGGATGAGGCGCTGCTGGACATGAAAAAGGATGAAAAGCGCACGCTGATTATTCCGTACCAATTGGCATACGGCGAGGCCGGTCGTCCGCCGGTAATTCCGCCCAGAGCCACGCTGGTTTTTGATGTTGAACTTGTCAATTTTAAATAAATTGTACTAGTCAACGACCTTTAGAACACTTTTTGTCGGTGTCATTCCGGTATGTTTTTAACCGGAATCTTCTTTCAGGCATACAAGATGCCGGATAAAAGCATTCCGGCATGACAAGTGTTCGACAGGTTGTTGACTAGTACACAATTTTAAATAAATGTGGTTTTTCAGACGTGCTTGTGACGGTTAATCAAGACCTTAGGCTTTTCCCTCACCCTTTGGATTTAATACGCTATGGATGAATTTATATACGGGCGAAAGCCATTATTAGAAGCGCTGCAAGCTGAGCAATTCGCGATCAATAAAATTTTTATAGCTGAAGATGCCCATGGCAGCGTAATTGAGGCGATTAAATCGGAAGCGCGCAGCCGGCAAATCCCTTTCAAATTTGTGCCGGTGGACAAGCTAAACCGCTTTTTTGAAACAAGCGTCAGCCATCAGGGCGTGGTTGGCCAAACTGCGGCGGCAGAATATGCTGATCTTACGGATGTTATTTCAAATAAACGGGTTGGCCAGCCATTGGTCGTATTATTAGATAGCTTGCAGGATGTACACAATCTTGGCGCGGTTATTCGCACTGCAGAAGCTGCCGCGGCAAATGGCGTGGTCATTCCTAAACACGGCGCTGCCGGGCTGTCTGCCACTGTTTTCAAGACATCGGCCGGCGCGGTCTCCCGATTGCCGGTAGCCCGGCAAAATTTGCAAAATGCGCTGGAACAGCTAAAGGCCGCCGGGTTCTGGTCGGTTGGGCTTTCCACCCAAGCCAAACAGTCGCTATACGATGTGAAGCTGCATGATTTACCCATAGCATTGCTTATCGGTGCGGAAGAAAAGGACTTGTCGCCCGTGCTGCAAAAAAAGTGTGATTTTTTACTGAAAATCCCAATTTGGGGTCAAACAAATTCGCTGAACGCATCCAATGCCGCCGCTATTGCCATTTATGAAATCAGACGGCAGCAGATGCTTCAACTTGGTACAAAGTGAGGAGGTAACAAGCTATGCCATCATTTGATGTTGTAAACGAAATTGATGTGCAGGAACTCGACAATGCGGTTAATAACACCAAGAAAGAAGTCGCCACACGCTACGATTTTCGGGAATCCAAAACGGAGATTGATTTTAATCGCAAAGAAAAAAAACTGCATATTACCACAGAAGATGACATGAAAATGCGGGCCATCCAGGATATGTTGGTGACGCATTGTGTCCGGCGTAAAGTAGATCCGAAATGCCTGGAGTTCAAGGACATTGAACCGACTTCCAACATGATGATCAAACGGGATGTGACGATTAAAGACGGCATCGAAAAGGAAGCGGCCAAGAAGATTGTCAAAATCATTAAAGACATGAATCTGAAACAGCTGCAGGCGGCTATCCAGGATAGTCAAGTGCGGGTCACCAGCAAGAATATCGACGATTTGCAAATCGTTATCAAGACGCTCAAAGACAGTGATGTAGGACTGCCGTTGCAGTTCGTCAACATGAAGCGATAGTTTTGGTGTATTCCCGACATTTTTGAGATCAACCCATTTTTTGGCCGAAGGAGGTTTACCGTGAGCAGGATTATTTTTTTGACCATGGTGGCTGTGCTGTTCTTTGGGCAACCCAATAGCCCGGTTTTCGCCCAAACCTTGCCTGCGCCAAAAGATATCACCGACCTGAGCAAGGACGAAAAGCTGGCCCAAACGCTGGCTCTGCTGACCGGTGTGCCCATTTCGCCGCTATTGGGCATCAGTGCCCTGAGCGCATATCAATACTTCAAGACACCGGGCGAGCACCGGTCCGGACTGCCCTGGTATCGCTCGCCCTGGTTTTGGGGCATCGGCCTGCTCATTTCGCTGCTGTTTGCCCTCAATACGTTTATTGGCTCCATCGCACCGCCCCTCAAAAAACCCATGGATCTTGTGGAAGTCTTCGAGGACAAGGTCAGCTTTTTAATTGCCAGTCCCATTGTCGCCATTCAGGTAGCCATCATGGTGACCGGACTGCTGAACGGAGACAATCCGAATATCGACGCAACAACATCCGCGCCAGCCGCAGTTTCTACAAGTCTCGTCCAGACGAGCGATACCGCTTCCGTCACCAATCCGCAAAACAACTCCTCTGTGCCGCCGCTTGTGTCACAGTTGCTGTTCGGTGGCAGCTTTATCATCTCCATGCTCATGATGAGCATCGTCTGGATCGTTTCTCACATTTTTAGTATTTTGATATTCCTCAGTCCGTGGGGAGTTTTGGATATGGGCCTGCGCACTGTACGTACGGGTATTTTGGGCGCTATTGTGATGAGCTCGGCCATTCACCCCTATTTAGGCGCAGTAGTGGCCGGCATCGTTTTTCTGATTACGCTGTTACTGGCCGGCTGGTCATTTCGCTTGTCTTTATATGGCACCGTGCTGTGCTTAGATGCACCTGCCCGCTTGTTCGGGTTGACGAATGAGCCGGAGCTGCCACTATACGCCTTTACCGCCCGGCGTTTGAATGGCGTTCCCGTCCGCACCTTTGGCCGCACGGACTGCGCCGCCGACAACCAATTGTGCTTTAAATATCGCAAGTGGTGGCTGTTGCCGGAAAAAACAGTGCTGCTCCCCGGTCCGCTTGCCATCGGCAAAGGACTTGTCTCGCCGACGTTGCTCGATCAAAACAACAATACATTGTTGACATTTCCCCCGCGCTACCGGTCACATGAGGCAAAATTGGCAGACTTATTGAAGATCTCTGCCATCCGCGAGACTGGCGCACTAAACGGCCTCAAAACGATCAAAACCTGGTTTAAAGACTTGTTGGGTACAGAGAAAAGTCAGGTCGCAGCGGTTTAAAAGTAACTTTTGTTGTTTCAAACCAAATGACAAGTTTGCCATGAACCAAAAAATCTTGCTCAAATCCGGGAGTGACTGTGGCCACAAATGGAAGGATAATTTGTGCACTGGCGCTTTTTAGACACCGAATTTCATAATGCAGCTTATAACATGGCTGTAGACGAAGTGCTGCTCGCCGGTATTGAACACGACCAATCGTCTCCGGTTTTTCGACTGTTCGGCTGGCATCCGCCGGGCATTTCCTTTGGCTACACCCAGCGCCCGGAAGTAGAGTTTGATCTCGCTCATTGCCGGGCACACGGTGTCGATTTGGTCAGACGACTGACCGGAGGCCGGGCAGTCTATCATCACCATGAAATTACGTATAGCGTCACAGCCCGGGAAAATGATCCGGCCATCGGTGGCTCGTTGCAGGAAGCCTATTTCGCAATCAATCGCGGATTAGCGCACGGCCTGACAAAATTGGGCGTTATCTCCGATTTTGAAAAAGGCAAATTTGAGCCGGATCGGGAAAAAATAAAATCGCCCTGCTTTATCTCAACCGCCCGTTATGAAATAACTTACGATAACAAAAAATTAGTCGGCAGCGCCCAGCGGAAGCTTAACGGCCTGCTCTTGCAGCATGGCTCCATTCTTTTGGATGGTCACCAAGAGGAAATGGTGGCCCTCACCCGTTTTGCACCGGAGCGCCAACAAAAACTGCTGGACACATTGCGGCAGAAAACAACCTCCGTCTCGCAAATTTTGGCCCGACCGGTTAGTTACACTGAAGTTGCTGCCGCTTTAAAAGCCGGTTTTGCCGAACAGCTTGGCATAACATTTGTAGATATGGAGTTAACTGCTGCGGAAGCAAAAGAAGTCGAGCGCCTGATTGCCGTTAAATATAGCGCGGATGCCTGGAATTTTAAGACCGACCGCTACGTTGCCGATTCAGGCTGGCAGACTGTAAAAACCGTTGTATAATTTTCTATACCCGCAACCTATAGCCTAATAGCCTACAGCCTAAACAACCTGTTTTATGAGGCAAATTATGTCCCAAAAAATAACAATAAAAACATTGCAAACCATGAAACAACGCGGGGAAAAAATTTGCATGCTGACGGCCTATGATTATCTAACGGCCAAGCACGTGGATGCCGCCGGCATAGAGGTAATTTTGGTAGGTGATTCCGCGGCAATGGTCTTTTGCGGTTACGATAGCACCCTGCCGATTACCCTGGACGAAATGTTGTATCACATTAAAGCGGCAAATCGGGGCAGAAGCCGGGCGCTGCTCATCGGTGACATGCCCTTTTTGTCGTATGGTTTGAGCGAAGATGAAGCCATCCGCAACGCCGGACGAATGCTTAAAGAGGGAGGCGCCGAAGCTGTCAAACTGGAAGGCGGGCGACAATTTATCCGCTTGATTGAGCGCATGATTTCAATTGGCATCCCGGTGATGGGCCACCTCGGCATGACACCGCAATCGGTGCACCAATTTGGCGGGTTTAAACTGCAAGGCACAAACGACGCTGCCGCTCACCGCATGATGGAAGATGCACATGCCTTGCAAGAAGCTGGCTGCTTTTCGATCGTTTTAGAAAAAGTGCCCATGTTATTGGCCAGACAAATCAGTGAGTCGTTAACAATTCCCACTATTGGCATCGGCGCCGGACCCCACTGCAACGGACAGGTGTTAGTCGTAGATGATATGCTGGGACGCTTTACCGATTTTCATCCGAAATTCCTTAAACGCTATGCGAATCTGGCCCAAGTCATGAAAGATGCTTTTAACGCGTATATGGCCGATGTTAAAGAAGGCAAATTCCCGACAGATGCCCACAGCTATGGTGTCGCCGGCGAGTAAAAAACGGTAGCGATGGCTCTGTTGATTTCACTTTGCCGTAAAACCACCATGCCGGAATGACATGTTACTGTTCAACCACACATATATTAAAGTTCTTTTGTCAAGGTAAATTTCAATATAATTCCTTACTCTATTTGAAGATACCACCAATTTTGAATGATACCGACACACTTTTAGGCACAAAAACACCCCCTCCGCGCCACAACGCTTGCGCACTTGACAGAAGCATCCGCTTAAGCCGCTGCTCAGGCTGACGTTTCCATCGCCCATGACAGTGATCGGGAACTGCGCCCCTGACGCGGTTTTCTCAACCAGGGCGAAATGGTCGGCCAAAAGCCGCGCCATCAAACTCCAGATTGTTTTTGGTCATGAAATAAATGGCAATCCCAAATTTGTGACTTAGACGTTGAAAGGCTTTGGATTGGCCGAATTTGTTTTTTAGTTTTTCGTAATATTGTCCGATGGCTTCCGAATGTTGAACGGCGTGGATGGCGATCTCGCCCAACGCCCTTTTGAGATAAGGGTTGCCAATATTCGGATTACCGTCTTTGGTCGGCTTGCCATCAAACGAACGTTCGACTCTGACCACGCGGGCGTATGAACAAAAATCCTGCACGGCGCGAAAGCGATCCGCCTTGTGCATCTCATACAACACGGTCAGAGCCAAAACATTGCCCACGCCGGGAATCCGCATCGGGCTGTCTAAATGCTTTTCGTTATGATGCCGCGCCTGGTTGAGCGCCTGCGTTTCGATCTGCGCAATCATGGCGTCACACGCTTCGATCAGATCAAAGTCGCAGGCGGCTGACAACTGAATGTCCGGGTGATCGAAGCGTTGGCACAATTCACGGCGGTCGCTCTTGCGTTTCACATCCACGCTCACCCAAACCCTTCATTTGATGGCGGAGACAAAAGAACTTTTAATAATATCACGTCGTAATAATTTTGAGCACGAAAACGGGCGCTTGTAGCTCAACAGCTTTTCACCCGGCAAAATGCGCTTTCTTTCGGCAACAGTGAAAAGTCGCTTGACAATTTCAAGTGGCTTTGATATTATTTTCTCAGGCAGGCTAACTGCTGATTTTTTGATAAGTTACGCTTTAACCGGAGGATGTATTCATCTAATCGTTTGAGCCCTATGCTTTGTAATTTGTGACTGCTGAATCAACGGGCGCTAATCAAATAGCATCCCGAAAAAGCAGCTCAACCTTAAATCCTGTCAATCTTAAGGAGATCATCGCATGGTAAAGAAATACACGCCCGATACAATTCGTAATGTTGTATTCACCGGGCATGGCTGTGTTGGCAAAACATCGATCGCAGAAGGTATATTGTATGCGACCGGTCATCACGATCGGCTTGGCCAAGTTACCGAAGGCAACACTCTGCTTGACTATTTTCCGGATGAAATTGAGCGTCAGAGTTCAATCAACATGGCGCTGGCCCATTGTGACTGGAAAGGTAACAAGATTAACATTATTGACACCCCCGGTTATTCTGACTTTTATGGTGAGACTGTAGCCGGGATGCACGTCGCCGATGGCGCTGTCATTTTTATGAATGCCGCTGCCGGCGTGGAAGTTGGGACAGAGTCTGTTTGGAAATTTGCATCTAACTTAAAATTGCCGGTTCTGCTGGTCGTCAACGGCATTGATAAAGACAACGTCAATCTCGATGACGTGGTCGCTACCGCCGGGAAAAGTTTTGGCAAGAAAGTGATCCCGATTCAAGCGCCTTATGGTACTGGCGCCGACTTTAAGGGTATTGTCGATCTTTTTAGCCAAAAGTTAATGGTTTTTTCTACTGAATTAGACGGTACTTACGAAGAAAAACCTTTACCGGGTGATCTTGACTTCAGCTTAGAGCGTGAGCAGATGATTGAGTTGATTGCCGAGACGGATGACCGCTTGCTGGAAAAGTTTTTTGAGGGCAAAGCGTTCTCCACCGTTGAATTGAAAGGCACTCTTAGGAAAGCTGTGGTGGACGGGAAAGTGTTGCCGCTGTTGTATAGCGTGGCTTTGCAAAATGTCGGGACAACCCCTTTGCTGGACGCGATTGTCGATTATATGCCGGCTCCAGCCGACCGTCCTCTTAATTTAAGCGACGGCACAACGCTTAAGCAAGACCCGCACGGTCCCCTGGCGGCTATTATTTTTAAGACCATATCCGAGCCTCATGTGGGCGAGCTCTCCTACATGCGCGTCTACAGCGGCATTATTACGCATGGCGCCGATGCTCACAACTCAACCCGCAACATAACCGAACGTGTAGGTCAAATTTATGCGGTTAATGGCAAAAAACGCGAGGATATGCACGATCTGGTTGCCGGTGATATCGGCGCATTGGTCAAGCTTAAGTCTACCAAAACCAACAATGTCTTTTCCGATAAGCACCATCCGTTCGATATAAAAAAGATTGTCTTTCTGGAGCCGGTTACCAATCTGGCGATCATTCCGAAAAAGAAAGGTGATGAAGATAAAATTGGCGTGGCTTTGCATCATCTGGAAGATGAAGATCAATCTTTCGGCGTCACCCATGATGCCGAGCTGCATCAAACCATCATTCGAGGCCTGAGCGAAATTCATTTGGAAGTGCTTGTTCATCGCCTGAAAAGCCGTTATGGCGTCGAAGTGGATGTTATCTCGCCCAAGGTTCCTTACCGGGAAACCATCCGCGGTGCAGCAGCCAAAAGCTATCGCCATAAAAAACAAAGCGGTGGCTCCGGACAATTTGGTGAAGTCCACCTGCATGTCGATGCCTATCATCAGGACGCACCCATTCCAAGCCAATATACCTTTCGACACGAAGAAATTGATGATCTGCCCTGGGGCGGGAAACTGCAATTTGTCAATTGCATCGTGGGTGGCGCAATTGACAACAAATTTATTCCGGCGGTCAAAAGGGGCGTTCTGGAGTGTATGCAGCGCGGAGCGTTTGCCGGCTATCCGATCATTGATGTGCGCGTAATTGTGTACGACGGCAAAATGCATCCGGTTGATTCTAATGACAACGCCTTTAAAACCGCCGGCCGGATGAGCTTTAAAGAGTCATTTCTGGCGGCAAAGCCGACCATGCTGGAACCCATCTATGAAATTCACGTCACAGTACCGGACGAATACATGGGCGATGTCTTGGGCGACCTGAGTTCGCGGCGCGGCAAAATTCAGGGCATGGACCCGCAAGAAGGATATGAGATTATTCATGCGCTGGTGCCGCTGGCCGAGCTGGATCGTTATTCTACCTCTTTGCGTTCAATCACCCAAGGGCGCGGGCTGCATACTCGCCGTTTTTTACATTATGAAGAAGTGCCGCGCGAAATTTCTGAAAAACTAAAGCAGACCGTTGAGGAGGATAAGGAGTAGTTTGGCATTTTGAAGACAGATAGACAGCGTCTCACAATGTCAGTATTGTTGAGTCGTTAGGAACCTCAATTTTATTGCTTTGGATTAGTACACCCTACGGGTTTTGCTCTTCAACCCTTAGGGTGTACTCCGTATTCCGAGGAGGCCGGTCCTTAAGGGTTAAAAGGCAAAACCCGTAGGGTCACACAATCCGGCGTATTTATTCCAAAACCCAAGCTTATTTTATCGACGCTCCTTAAGTTAAGATTTTAAAACGAAGCCTTGTATCAAATTCAACATTGCAAAGCTTCATGATGAGCGCCACTTTTTAAGCGCGGTCATCTCCGCGAACAGGTTAAACCCATGACCCAAAATAGATTTGTTGAGATACAGTTTAAAGACCAGAAGCGCGCTTATTATCTTAATCCGGAAGATACAACACTGGCCAAGGATTCTTACGTATTGGTAGAAGGCGAACCGGGCTTAAAGATTGGCAAAGTACTGCGGAATGTCAAAGCCGATGTTTACGGTGAAAGAGCCGACACTCTCAAAAAAATTCTGCGCGCCGCTGAAGCTACCGAGATCGAAAATTTTCTAGGCTCACTGGGAAAACAGGAAAGCGCTGCGCGAGCGTGTCAGGAACAAATTACCATGCGTAATTTGGAAATGAAGTTGATCAACGTTGACGTGCAGTTTGACGGAGCCAAGATTACCTTTTTCTTCACCGCAGAACGCCGCGTGGATTTCCGTGAGCTGGTGCGAGCATTAGCCGGAATTTTTAAGACGCGGATTGAATTGCGACAAGTTGGCGTCCGTGATGAAGCTAAAAGCTTAGACGGCGTCGGGCCGTGTGGAAAGCGTTTGTGCTGCAGCTCATGGCTTAAAGATTTTGCCCCCATTACCTTGAAAATGGCGCGCGATCAACATATTTCCCTGACCCCCTCCAAAATTTCCGGCATGTGCGGCCGGTTACTCTGCTGTCTGGAATACGAGCATGAAATTTATCTGGCTAAATCAAAACTGTTTCCGCCAATTGGCAGTCGCGTTACGACGATGGATGGCAAGCAAATGCTGGTAACAAACCTGGATATATTTCGCGAGCGCGTTATTTGTCGCAATGAAGTCGGCGCTGAATTTCAATTAATGTTAGCTGACATTAAAGAGAAGATTCCGCCCGATCCAAGGCGTCGGCGCGATACCAATGCGGATGAAGATGGCGATTACATTCCGGATCGGGAGTAGCAGCGGTTCCGTCATCGGCAAAGCAGTTACCCAATTTTTATCAACCGGCGCTCCCGGATATGCATTTTTATTTTGCATTTGGGCCATGAGAGCACTATCTTTTGATTTGATTTACCACGGGGCTTGACAATCCACACGCTATACCGACTTCATGCCAAAAAAAACAGCTCAACCATTTTATGAAAATCTGCTCGATCAGTCTCGCCTGACCGAGTTTGGCGATTTTACACCCATGCTTAAGGAATCCGGTAATTATTGGGTGTCCGGCCTGGTCGGGTCTGCCAAAGCGCTTTTTATTGCCCATATTTTTCACCAAACCGGGCGGCCTTTAATGGTGCTATGCCCCGATGTGGATACCGCAGAAAATTTGGTGGATGATCTGGTCACATTTGCCGGTGAAGAGCGGGCCGGATACATTCCGGATTGGGAAGTTACCCCCTATGAAGGTCGCTCGCCGCACGAAAGCATTTTGGGGGCGCGTTTAGACGCCCTCTATCAAATTTTGAGCGGTGTTCCAAAAATCTGGGTAACGACTGTTAAAGCATTGATGCGCCGCCTGCCTACCCCTGATTTCATGCAAAATGCAATCATCCGCCTCAAAAAGGGAACCACTCACGATCTTGTGACTTTAGAAAAGCGTTTTAGCGAGATCGGCTATCGTCGCGAAAAGAAAGTAGAGGATCTGAATACATTCGCTGTGCGTGGCGATATTCTCGACTTTTTTACCTACGCGCAACGTAATCCGATTCGGGTAGAGTTTTGGGGTGACACCATCGAAGATATTCGCATTTTTGATGTTTACTCTCAGCGCTCCATCAAGTCTGTTCCGGAAGTTGTAGCATTGCCGGCTGCCGAGATCATTTTACGTTCTGAGCATTTACAGACAGGTATAAAAGCGATTGAGGCACGCAAAAACGAATTGGAAACAGCAAAAACTCGCCGCTACCATGACGCCTTTGAAGGTAAAAGCGAGATTTCTATCCAGGACGAGGCGGATCGGATGTTAGATTTGGTGGATGGTTCACCGGATTTGATTCTGGATAAATTTCGTGAAAAAATTCCCTTTGAAGGACAGGAAGAATATTTACCCTATTTTATTCCACAAGCGGGCAGCTTGATTGATTACTTGCCGGCATCAGCTTATTTAATGATTGATGAGCGTATGAACTTGTTGGAAGCTGCCAATACCTATTGGCAAACGATTGAGCAGCAGTTTGCCAAGACCAATGCCATGCGTCGGCCCATGCCGGCGCCGGAGCGCGTTTTTATCGCACCGCAAGAATTGGCACAGCATTGGAAAAATAAATTACAAATCGACTTGACAATTTTGCATTTGCGCCCCAATATGGATACCATTCATTACCATCATCGCCTGGACTTTAAGTCCCAAGCGTCATACGGAGGTCATGTGGCGCAGGCGGCGGATATGTTGCGTGACTTAATCCGTGATGGTTATCAGGTGACGGTTTTTGCTGATAATCGGGGTCAGATGGATCGCTTAAAACAAATGCTTGAAGATATTCCTTACTAACTGTAACCACATTTTGCATTGCTGCGGATTTTGTCGCTATGAAGATCAAGCATGACGTTGTTAATGAAATGGGATCGGCCATTGAAGTAGATCTTGAAAAGATCGAATGGCTGCGCCAGAATATTCACCGCTTATCCAAAGATGACCTTAATCAGAGTTTGGTCGATCTGCGGGCTTCGTTGCAAAAAACCCACGAGTTGTTCCGTATAAAAGAGTTTAGCCTTGAGCGGACTTTAGAAAAATGGTTGATGCTTAAAAACGACCTTAGTCTGGCTCGGCAAGTGCAAAACACGCTTTATCCCAAAGAAAATATTTACTTACACAACTTCCAGTTGGCCGGTCTGACTCAGGCAGCGCTTAGTCTTGGCGGGGATTACTATGCCTACAACATTTCCAATACCGGTATTAACGCCTGCATTGGTGACGTTTCCGGCAAAGGAATTGCCAATGCCCTGATGACCATTATGTTTGACAGTCAATACAAAAATTTGATCTATCAGGAATTTTCGTTGAAAGACGTGCTGTGTGGCCTGAACCAGTATTTTACCGGCGTTATATCCGAATATGAAGGTCTTGAACGTAAATTTATGACTTTTGTAGCTTTTCGCTACATGGGCAAAATCGAATATGCCGGAGCCGGTCATGAGTACCTACTGATCTATCGCGCCAGCCAAAAAAATGTGGAAGTTATTAAAACCGGAGGCGTTGCCCTAGGACTTTTGTCAACGGCAGACTGCTTTTTTAGCAGCGGCGAAATTGATCTGCAACCTGGCGATTGCCTCGTCACCTATACCGACGGCGTGACTGAGGCGCGTAATGCGGAGCAGCAGCAATACGGTCAACTCCGCCTAATCGAACAAATCAGGCTCAATCATTCATTAGATCCGGAATCTCTGCTCAAAAAAATCCTCGCGGATGTTACTGACTTTCAGGGTGAGCACGAACAGTATGATGATATTACTTTGCTCGCTATCAAATACCCCGAAGCTTGATCCAGCAAATAGCTTGGCGGCCCGTCTTTACCATACTAAATTATTTTAGACAATGAAACTTTTTTTGAATCAGTTTTAGCTAACGTTACGTATTAAGTAACGTAATTGTTCGGCGCGGAACATAACCCAAGGCAATGCGCTGTTTTGCGTCAGTAAAAATACATCAAAACAACATTTTGATATATCCGTAACGAGCACGATCTACCCAAGATTTTTTAAAGGAGTGCGGATGTTTTTTTCGAGATTAAAGACGCTATGCATCGGCTTTGTGATCGTTTTTTGGATTGTCTCGATCACCCATGCCTATAGCCCCAACATTCGATTTGAAACCGTATCGCTGGAGCAAGGGTTGTCGCAGAGCGTGGTGCAATCCATTGCCCAGGATAGCACTGGTTTTCTCTGGTTCGGCACTCAAGACGGTCTGAATCGTTATGATGGCTACGGCTTTAAGATCTACCGCAACAGCCCGGTTGACAGCGCCTCGCTCTCCGATAATTTAATTAACACGTTGTATGTGGATCGAAAAGGCCGTCTCTGGATCGGCACGATCAGCGGCGGGGTATGTCGTTATGACGATAATACCGACACTTTTATTCGCTATCGCAATGATCCCGGTGATCCAAACAGTCTGGCTTTTAATAGCGTTCTTCAAATTTATGACGACCATAAAGGTGATTTATGGCTTCTTTCCTTTGGTCAAAATCAAGTAGGATTGAATCGAATTGACGGGACAACCGACGAAATTCGCCGCTATGCCCCCAATGCCGATAGCACAAAGCCTATTCAAGGCAACATTCAGCCCAATTTGGTTCAGGACAACGCCGGCATGATCTGGTTTGCCACAAACATGCGCCCGCCCCAGGCGCCGACCAATTATCATCTTCTGCGGCGGCTGGATCCGAAAACCGATCAAATCACGACCTTTCCCTATCAACCGGCAGATCCGGGCGGCGTCAGCGACACGGTGTTTTCGACCGTCCTGACGGGAAAAGCCGGTCGGGTCTGGATAGGCACACAAAACGGCCGTTTAATCACGTATGAGCCGACAACGCAACGCTTTGTCACTTATATCGACACTTTGGCCAACGCACGGACAGCCGAATTCCCATTTCCCAACAACATTAACCAAATTCTGGAAGACCGGCACGGACTGCTCTGGTGCTCCACCACGAATGCCGGCTTGCTGTGCTTTGATCCGCAAACCGAAAAGTTCGAACGCTATGTCCATGATTCGGCCAATCCGCACAGTCTGGGTCATAACAGTATTTTTCAGACCGTTAACAATTTTAACAACAGTCCCAAACTTTTTGAAGACAGCCAGGGCTATTTATGGGTTGTCGATCAGGCCGGCGGCATTGATGTGCTGACGCCGGATCGACGGCGATTTATCCGTTATCGCAACAATCCGAATCTACCCCACACCTTGGACGATAACGGGGTCGGTTATGTCTTTGAAGATCGTTCTAAAACCATCTGGGTCAGCATATACGGCAGCGGACTCAACAAATTCAATCGCAGCCGCGAAAAATTTGCCCGGGTGCAAAACGACCCGCAAACCCCCAATAGTCTGGCCGACAACCTGATCTGGTCTTTTTTTGAAGATGAAGCCGGTCATGTCTGGATCGGCTCGCCCAACGGTCTGACCAAATGGAACCGCGCCACCAACGCTTTTACCGTTTATCGGCATGACCCGGCTGACCCGCGCTCCATCCCGTCGCACAATGTTATTGCGCTATGCCCGGATCAGCTCGGCATTTTCTGGATCGGCGCCCAGGGTATGCCCGGTTTACCGAATGCCGGCGGGTTGATCAAACTGAATCAAAAGACCGGCGAGTTTACCCGCTATGCCACTATCCCTAACGATAGCACCAGCCTGGCCGCAGGCGGGGTCAACTCGCTGTTGAAAGATTCCGATGGCGTTCTCTGGGCCGGTTCCAACGGTCTGAACCGTTTTAATCGGGAAAAGGGAACTTTTAAGCGTTATCAAAACGACCCCAAAGATTCCACTAGTATTTCCGGAAATGCCATTGTTGACTTGATGGAAGACAGTCAGAAAACGATCTGGCTCGGATTTAATCAAGGCCGAGGGCTTAATCGCTATAATCGCGAAACCGACAACTTTACCCGGTTTCTGAATAACCCAAAAGACCCGCAAAGCCTTAGCCATAGCAATGTGATGTGTATGTACGAGGACAAAGCCGGCAATTTTTGGGTCGGCACCTGGGGCGGGCTAAACCTGATGAACCGGGCAAACGGGAAATTTAAAGCTTTTACCACCAAAGACGGCTTGCCCAATGACGCCATCTACGGCATTCTGGAAGACGATGACGGCAACTTGTGGCTTAGCACCAACAACGGTATTTGTCGTTTTGACCCGAAGACCCGCCAAACCCGCAACTATTCTGTTGACGACGGTCTGCAAAGCAACGAGTTCAATCAAGGCGCATTTTACAAGCTGCGCGACGGCACGATGCTGTTTGGCGGCATCAACGGCTTTAACATCTTTCATCCGAACGACATCAAAGATAACGATTTTCTGCCGCCGGTGACGCTGACCGGCTTTAAGATTTTTGAAAAGCCGGTCAATTTGGGCATAGCGATCACCAAGCTGGACAACGTGGCGATTTCATATAAGGAGAACTTTTTTGCCTTTGAATTTGCGGCGCTGGATTTTGCCAATCCGCCCAAAAACCAATATGCTTACATGTTGGAAGGCTTTGATACGGAATGGCATAATTGCGGTAATCGTCGCTTTGTCAGTTACACCAATCTGGATGGCGGCGACTATGTCTTTCGGGTCAAAGGCACAAACAGTGACGGCTTGTGGAACGAAAAAGGCTTGGCGGTTAAACTCAAAGTCATTCCGCCCTTTTGGAAGACCTGGTGGTTTTATGTGCTGGAAGTGATTTCAGCAATTGTCCTGATTGCCGGCGGCTTTTTATATCAACAATATCGGCATAAAAAAGAACTGGAATTTAAGCGCAAATCTGCCGAAATTAACTTTGCCCGCCAGATTCAGCTTTCCATGCTGCCAACCGAAAGCATAGTGTCAGACAAATTAGAAATCTACGGCCAACTGATTACGGCCACGGAAATCGGCGGCGATTATTATGACTTTGTGCCATTGATCAATAATCGCTATTATGTCGCGATTGGCGATGCCACCGGCCACGGCGCGGCGGCAGGCCTGTTTGTCGGCATGATCAAAATGTCATCGCTCTATGCCATCCAGATGATGAACGCCCAATCCAAGCTGAATCAATTGGTGGCCGATTTGAATGTGGCTTTGCGCAGATCGCTGACCCAGCGCGGGATGGGCATGTGCTTCTGCCTGTCCATCCTGGATATGAAAAACATGACGGTAGATTTATGCTCGGCCGGCATGCCTTATCCGTATCATTTTAGCCAGGAACGGCAGCAGATTACGCCATTGGTGATGAAGGGACCGCCGCTCGGTTTTTTTAAGCGGATTGACCCACAGACGGCCAACGTTGCGCTTAAATCCGGCGACGTGCTCATCTATTTAACCGACGGCTTTGAGGAACGCTTTGATCCGACCGGGGAAACCTGGGGCGATGAGGCGCTTGAAGCGGAGTTGTTGAGCGCCTGCCGTACTGAGAGCAACACCGAAGCCATTGCGCAACGACTGATTCGAGGCTCAGACGTATACGCGAAAGGCCGTCCCAACGACGACGACATGACGCTGGTGGTGGTCAAAATAAAATAAACCTGACGGGTCTTGAAGACCCTGAATTATTCATAATTTTTGCCACAAAGACTCTAAGGCACAAAAGGATAACAAGTTATAGAGTTAAATCCAAAAAATAGATTTTTTAGAATATTTTTTTCAAAACGCCTAAACTCTGATTTTATAAGCCTTTGTGACTTGGTGACTTTGTGGCCTGAATTACTCAGGAGACCTGTCAGGTTTGACACGGCTGCATTAGTTTGTCATAAATTGCGTCGAATAAGCCGACGATGCCTGCACTTTGCCGGGTTCCAGCAACCCGGTTTCCTCCAACTGCTTCAACAGCGTCTCCCAGCGCTCAGCCGACTGATGACCAATACCAAGCTTTTGGGCAGTCGAATCGGCTACCAGCGGACGCATGGCGGCCACGCCAAAATTCAAAATGTCCGCAGTCATTTCCGGATTGATTTTGCTCAAGTGCAGATGTGTTTCCTCCGGATGATCGATATAGTACTGCCAGCCCCGCACGGACGCCTGCGTCATCCGTTTGACTAAGTCGGCCTTTTCGACCAATGTTTTTTCATTAGCAATTAGCAGGCTGGTGTAGGGATTAAAGCCTAAGTCATATACCATCAACACTTTTGGATCGCCACCCTTGCTTTTAATAAGATACGGTTCGCTAAAATTATAGCCTTGCTGGCCGTATTTCCCATCTACTAAAAATTGTGCTGCACTGCCGGTGTAGGGCACAATGGTCACATTTTTCATAGGCAAATGTTTGCGCATATAATGCGAAAAAGCGTCTTTGGCTGTCATTGCTAAAGTCATATCCTTCAAATCCTCAAAGGATTGGATGCCTGATTTTTCGTGAACAATAATACAGCGTGGACTCTGCTGTAACGGCGCCATCAAGGCGACAATCGGCATACCTTCCGCCCGCGCCAGCAGTACCAAATCGGCATTGGTCACGCCAAAATCGACCTGGCCGGTAGCGACCCGCGTGATATCCGGCGTTTCCGGTCCGCCCGGAATAATTTCCACTTCCAGACCGGCTTCTTTGTAAAAACCATGCAATTGAGCGGCATAAAAACCGCCGTGCTCTACTTCCGGGAACCAATTTAAAACTAAGCTGACTTTATCTAAGGTTTTCTCGGCAGGCGGATTTTGTTGCTCGGTGGCAGGCGGTGTCTGGGTCTGCTGTGACTGTCCGCAACCCGTTATCAGCAATAGTAAGAAAGCAAAAAATCTCGTCTTCAGAATACGCATTAGAATCTCCTATCGATTTAAAAGTTAGGGTTCATGGGATAAGATGGTGAAACCTTGCGAAGGCTTAATTTGAAATCTGCATGTTTTGTGCACGGAAGCCTTCGCAAGCTTCGCAAGGTTGGATTTCCACAAACTTGTTCCATGAGCCAAAAATTAGTTTTGTATATCGTTACAATTCAATTACTTGATAATCGCGAGCGCCCTCAATGGTCAGATAGGCATTATCCCGGTTCAGATCTTGGCAGTGCTCTACCATCTGATCAATATAGGCATCATCATGCGCCGGGTCATAGTGGAATAGAAGTAATTTTTTGACTTTGCTTAGTCGAGCGGTCTGAACCGCTACTTCCGGAACACTGTGACCCCATCCCACCTTGTTTTCAAAATACTCTTCTAAAGAAAACTGCGCGTCATGCACCAAAATGTCGGCATTTTTAGCAAAGTTGATGACTTTTTCATCCGGTTCAGATGGAATATGTTCATTGTCGGAAGCGTAGACAAATGATTTGCCGTTGTAATCAATGCGAAATCCAAATGTTTCGTCCGGATGATTCATATAAGCGGTTGTGATCTGGATGTCTTTATCCAGCCAAAAGCGGCATTCCGGGATTTCCCGGATGGTAAAATCTGCGCCTACTTCAAAGAAATTATTCGGGAAGTACGGACGCTGCATCTGACCAACCAGAGCAGATTCCAGGGAGTAGATAAAGCTGCGCAACCCATAGATAGAAAAATGATTGCCGCGAATATAGGCGGGTTTGAAAAACGGCAGGCCTTGAATATGATCCCAGTGGCAGTGGCTCAACAAAATAACCGCTTCCCGCCCGCCGTGCTTAAAGCCTTCTTCCATAAGTTGATAGCCCAATTCGCGAATACCGGAACCGCAATCAATGATGATAATCCGGCCATCATCGGTGCGAATTTCGACACAAGGTGTATTTCCACCATATTTTAATTTCCCCGGTCCGGACACCGGGATGGAGCCACGTGTGCCCCAGAATTTTATTCGCAAATGAAACTCACTTTTTGTGCCATCGGTCTACTGAAGTTTTGGCAGGATGATTTAGGTTTAAAACTTAAAAACTTAGCCTGAATTATTCACCACGAAATACACAAAATACACGAAAGGTTTATGAATTAAAGAGTTGCGTAGCTTGGACAGGCAAAATTCAAGATTTTAGCTTCCAGGCCACAAATCCGGCATGTTGTCATTCTGTAAGAATCTTCTTAAAATTTAGCTGGGCGTTATCTTGCAGGAAGATTCCTTCGGAATGACACCGTGCTTCAAATGCTAAATTTATCACTTGGAAAGGAGCAGGTTATTTCTTGGAGAAATGCACTCAATCGCGATTGCTTAGAAATTTCATGTTGATTGTAGAGACAATCAGCGTTATAATCAGCAGTACGTAGGAAATGGCCGCAGCGTAGCCGTATCGTGCGCTTTCAAAGGTTCGATATAAGTAATAACCGGATAGGTTGGTAGCCCCAAGCGCTTGGTCGCGGACACTGTAATAAGGGCCGCCGGCGGTCATTGCATAGATTTCGGCAAAGGCGTTGAGCGCACTGATAATTCCGATAACCGAGAGAAATAAAATAATGGGTTTAACCAACGGGATGGTAATCAGAATAGTCTGTTGCCAACGGGATGCGCCATCAATATTGGCTGCTTCATAAATGGATTCGGAAATATTCTGGATCGCCGCCAAAAAAAGAATCATGCCAAAGCCGGCGCTTTTTAAAACCATGGCCAAAACAACGGCAGGCATTGCGGTATAAGGGCTACCTAAAAAACCGGTGTTGGAGAATGCGGTAATGCCGATTCGGCTTAGTAAATGATCCAGCGGACCATTCGGCATATAAATGAATATCCAAATAATGCCGATAACCAAAGTGTCCAACACATTTGGCATGAAATAGGCGGTGCGGAAAAAGCTTTTGCCGGGAAGTTTATTGTGCAACAGCATCGCTAAGGTAAACGAAACGGCGATATTCAACGGAATAAATAAGATTCCGTAATAAAATGTCATGGCGATAGACCACCAAAATTGCGTATCATCAAGCAACTTTACATAATTTTCTAAGCCAACAAACTTCATGCCACCAAACATATCATAATAGTCGACAACTTTATGAAAGCTTAAGTAAAATGAATAAAAAACCGGATAAGCCATAAATATCAGGAAAACGATCATGAATGGGGCTATGAAAAGATAAGCGCTTAAAGATGACGTGCTTTTTAGATTTGTCATAGCCATTGGCAGGTTTCCTTCGCGGTAAAATTCTGGTGCTGATCGAGGTAGCAAAAGTGCGGTTACTTGAGCGCGTTTGAAGCTAATAATTCAGCTCATATTTGTCAAGATAAAATCCATTTTCAATATCAGGTATAACTGATTATGCGGCTATGTACTTATGCCATTATCCAATACAAGCTAACAACGCTGCTTTTAATTTTGATGGCGCAGCCTTTGTTCGCGCAGGAAACATGGATTCCGCTTGGAGCCAGGCCGATTGCTTTGGGCAGTGCGTTTATTGCCCCGCCGGTGGGTTGGGCGGATTTACGCTGGAATCCGGCGAGCATTGCTACCAATCGCAATTATCATATTCAAACCGATTATGTCGACTTGTATCGGTCGGGAACGAACTATTACAACTTAAACTTTATCGCCCCGCTGACCAATCAATATGTCAGCTATGGAGTTGGCTGGGCCAGGCTCGCTTTTAGCGAGGAATCCGTCGATTATAGTGAAGATGAGTTTAATATTACGCTGGCTAACAATATCGGCCTGGGGCAAAAGTTTTCGGACCGCCTGGGGGCAGCGATTAGTATGAAATTGATTCGCGCCGGTTTTGGGGATGCCAATTTTGAAAATCATACGGCTTTTGGGATAGGTTTTAATGCCGGATTGCTGTTTAATGTTTCCTCGCAATTTACGCTTGGATTGCGCGCCGATAATTTGATTGACACTTATTTGCGCTATGACGCCAGCCGTTCCTATCAGCTTTTTCAGCGTAACCTTGCTGTAGGAGCCCGCATCACATTTTTCAGCAATTGGCAGTTGTACCTGTCCTATAATCCACGGGAGGTTCACTCCGGCCTGGAATTGAGCTATAATCCCTGGTTGCAACTGCGAGTCGGTGTGCAGAAAGACCTCAAATATTGGGATGAGTACTTGTTGTCCGGCGGATTCGGCCTTAAATATCGCCAGTTCCAGTTGGATTATGCTTATACCTATCATCCCGTTTTGCCGGAAAATCATTATCTGTCTCTGGCCATCAATATTGAAAAAAACTACTCGCCGATTCGGATCGAGATTGTTCAGCTTAACGAAATATTTCCCGTTCTGTACAAAAGTTATGCCACCGAGCCTATTGGTTTTGCCCGCATCACCAATGTGGGTCAGCTTCCTTGTCGAATTGGAGTTCTTGCGATGCTGCCGCCGTACACTGATGACGAAGAGGACGTTTATCAAACCGTTGAGTTTGGACCCAACGAATCACGTAATTTGCCCTTGTATTTTCAAGGTTTGAATAACATTCTAACTGTTCAGGAAGACCGTCCAATTGGCGTGCAGATTAAAGCGCAAAGCGCCTGCGGCCCGGCTCCCCCAAAAGTTGTTAAAGCCGAAACAATGCTCTATCAACGCAATGCCATTATTTGGGACGATCCGCAAAAAATTGCCGCCTTTATCTTTCCGGCATCGGAAGTGATTGATAAGTTTGTCCGTGAAACCCTGCGTAATTTTAAAGATAATATTCCGATGTACTTGCCTGAGCTGCTGGCAAGCGCCGTTCAAATTTTTGATGCTTTGGGTGAGTTGCATTTTCAATATAAGCCCGATGCCAATCATCCTTATGCGGTTACCAGAGCCAGTCAGGATATGATTGATACTGTTCAGGACCCAACCGAAACACTGTCGCGGCGCAGCGGAGATTGTGACGATCTGGTGGTTTTGTATGCTGCCTGCCTGGAAAATATGGGCATTCAAACTGCGATTGTTGATGCGCCCGGACATCTTTTTTTAATGCTGCGGTTGGATAAGGAGACGCCGCCGGCCCTGGCGGAATTGATCGGATTTTACTGGCAGAATGAACTATGGTGTCCGCTGGAGGTAACGCTTATTTCCCGCCCCTGGTTTGAGGCCAATCAATCCGGTCGGCAGCAGCTTATTCTGAATCCAGGCGCGTTTCATATTTTTACCCTGGCCGATGCCTGGCGAAAATATCCAGCGGTTCTTTTTCCGCCAACGGTCAGCGTTTTGACCACCAGCGCCGAAAAAGATTTACTCACGCGCGATTATCAGACAATTTATAGCGAGCTGTATGCCGCTGTGAAAAAAAGCGCCAAAATCCAGGCCGGCGAGGATTCGATCAGCGTGCTCAGTCATGCCTTTGCCGTGCATGGCCTATATGCCGACGCCGCCGGCGAATTGGAACGCGGCTTACAGCAAAATGCAATGTCTGTCGGTTATTTAAACAATTTGGGCAATGTTTACGCTATGCGCGGCGATTATAAACAAGCCTTGCATTATTTTGAAAAGGCCATATCTTTTGCGCCCGGAGACGGCGAACTATACCTGAATATGGCCGTTTCTTTATTTAAATTGAATCGGCTGGAAGACGCGCGTAAAGCATATCAAAAGGCGCTGACATTGAATCCTGGAATCCGGCTGGACCCAATGCTGGAAAGTCTGGAAAAACAGCAAAAATAATGACGGAATAACAAAATTTGCTACTCCATTTAGAATAGGTTGTCGAATGATTGAAGAAGAGTTAATTACCGGACGCATTATCCGCAGCCATGGCAATGAATATCATGTTGCGACACCACAGGGACAATATGTTTGCAAGCTGCGCGGCAAATTTCGGCTGGCCGACGAAAATATAGCAAATCCGGTGGCAGTCGGCGATGAAGTGCGCTTTTCGCTTTGGCGTGAAGAAGGGATGATTGAGGAAATTTTGCCGCGCCGCAGCAAACTTTCGCGATTGTTGCCGGGTAAACGTCTGACCGAAATTGAGCATATACTGGTTGCCAATGTCGATCAGGTTATTTTGATTACGGCCACCCGACAACCGGCCTTTAAAATCGGCATGGTTGATCGTTTTTTGCTGGCGGCGGAAAGGCAGCGATTGCCGGCGCTAATTTGTATTAATAAAATCGATATGCGTGACACCAGTGAATTTGCGCCCATTGCCGAGATGTACAGCACATTAGGTTATCCGACATTCTTGACCAGCGCCAAAACCCAGGCAGGTATTGATGATTTTGCGGCAATGTTAAAGGGAAAAGTATCGGTGTTTACCGGCCATTCCGGCGTTGGAAAAACATCTATTCTGAATACGGTCGAGACCGGGTTAGGTCTGCGTATCGGACGCGTCAGCGAAAAGACCAACAAAGGCCGGCACACCACGACCCACTCGGAGCTGTTCCCGCTTTCCGGCGGTGGATTTGTGGCCGACACGCCCGGCTTTCGTGAATTTGGCTTGCTGGCCATTGAAGCCGCGGATTTGCCCGGCTTATTCCCGGAGTTTTCCCACTACCTGGGCGAGTGCCAATTCCACAATTGCCGCCATCTGGCCGAGCCCGGTTGCGCGATCAAAGCCGGATTGGAAAAAGGTAAAATCTATTCATCACGCTACGAAAGCTATTGCAAGATTCAAGAAGAAATGATGTCTAAACCAAAATATTAAGCAATGGACAATGAACAATGGGCGCTGAACAATGAAACATATTTTTGTTACCGGCGGCGTGGTTTCCTCATTAGGAAAGGGTTTGACCGCGTCATCGCTTGGTTTTTTGTTAGAGAGTCATGGTTTGCGGGTCACCTTTCAAAAATTTGACCCCTACATTAATGTCGATCCGGGTACCATGAACCCCTTTCAGCATGGCGAAGTTTATGTGACTGAGGACGGGGCCGAAACCGATTTGGACCTGGGCCATTACGAGCGTTTTGTTCGGGCCGAATTTAGCCGGGCCAACAACACCACCACCGGTCAGATTTATCGCGCTGTGATCGAAAAAGAACGCGCCGGTGAATATTTGGGCGAAACCGTGCAGGTCATCCCGCATATCACCGACGAAATCAAAAGCTACATTAAGGCGCTGGCTGATCCGGCCAAAGTTGATGTCGTTATTACCGAAATTGGCGGTACGGTCGGTGATATTGAGAGTCTGCCCTTTTTGGAGGCGATTCGCCAATTTGGCCTGGAAGAGGAAGACGATAGCAACGTGCTTTACATCCACGTTACCCTGGTGCCTTTCGTCCGGGCTGCCAACGAAATCAAGACCAAACCAACGCAGCATTCCGTCCGGGAACTACGCGAAATCGGCATACAGCCGGATATTCTACTCTGCCGTTCAGAGAGTCCCATAAGTGATGAAGCCCGCGCCAAGATTGCTTTATTTTGCAATCTTAAAGCCAACGAAGTTTTTGTTGCCCACGATGTAGAAACAATCTATGAAGTACCGTTAGTCTTGCACGAGCGTGGATTGGATGCATTGGTCATGCAAAAACTTAATCTGCAGCCACGTCGAGATATTGATTTGACCAAATGGATGGGCTTTGTTGATTGTATTAAACATCCAAAATATGAAGTGACGATTGCAGTAGTCGGCAAATATACCGACTATCGCGACGCCTACAAAAGCATCATTGAATCCTTCACGCATGCCGGCGTGGCTAACGACGCCCGCGTCCGCATTCGCTGGATCGATTCCGAGCACTTGGAAAACAGCGACCTGCTACAATTTCTGCAAGACATTGACGGGCTGTTAATACCGGGCGGTTTTGGTCAGCGCGGGACGCAAGGCAAGATGAACGCGATTAGTTACGCCCGGCAAAATAAAATTCCTTTTTTTGGGATTTGTCTGGGCTTACAAATGGCCGTGGTTGAATTTGCCCGCAACGTCTGCAATTTGCCCGGCGCAAACAGCCGAGAAATTGACAAAAAAGCGCAGGATGTAGTCATTGATCTAATGGAAGAACAGAAAAAAGTGTCCGGATTAGGCGGCACCATGCGGCTTGGCGCTTTTCCCTGCTTAATTAAACCGAACACCAAAAGCTACGCCGCTTATGGTCAGGCCAAGATTTTAGAGCGCCACCGCCATCGTTTCGAGTTCAATAACGGCTATAAAGATTTGCTGGAAAGCCAGGGAATGCTTTTTGCCGGCACCTGTCCGACCAATAACCTGATTGAGATTATAGAGCTGCGCGATCATCCCTGGTTTGTGGCGGTGCAGTTTCATCCCGAATTTCGGTCGCGGCCATTGGAACCACATCCGCTTTTCCGTGATTTTGTCGCTGCGGCGTTGACATATAAACAGTCTCGCAATGTGCAAGACGCTCGATAGGATGCAAATTTTTCGCCCTTAGCATACGGAAGTACGGCAACCCTACCCCAAGTTCCGCGCTGTAGCACTCGGATCCTTATTTCATGCGGATCGGATCCGGCAGGCACTACAGAAGTAGTTGCAAATTTCTAATTTTCGACTACCATCTTCGTGACGGGCAGCGAGAATGAGGCTGAACTTGTCGATGGGCTGTCGTCGTACGCCCGGCAGTTTCTCGGCCTGATGGAAAAGCCGGATGTGGACTATATCGAAGGGCTGTCCCCGGCCATTTCCAGCGAGCAGAAGACGACCTGCCGCAACCCGCACTCCACGGTCGGCACGGTGACGGAGATTGGAGATTTAAGTTTCTGAAACTTCACAAATAAATGCGGCAAAAGGTCTCTGCATCCAAAATCCGGAACGGTAAAAGGTTGACGGCTTTCAAAAAATCACGATTCTGCGAGATGAGGAGTTCAATCTGCTTCCATTCACAATACGCGCCAATGTAGGCGTCGCCTTTCTTCAGGCCAAATTGCCGATAGCAATCCAAATATATCTGGGGTGGGTCTTGCATGTCCAAACGCGTTGAAGGCGCTGAGCGAATGATTCGGTAAAATTCCTTCAAATCGAGCGGATTCAAGTTGCGCCGAACTTCACGTTCCACTTGCAAGGCCACCCACACCTCAAACTGGTTCAAGTGGTCAAGAATTTTGCTGACATAAGGGTCATCATCGGCAATGCCAAAAATAAAGACATTCGTATCCAGACTAATTCGCTTCATAACCCATTTCTCGCCGTGTCTGTAAAATTTCCTGTCGTATTTTTTCCATATCGCTATAATCCATTTCTTCTCGCTGCCGACGCAGCTCAGCTAAAATCTGTTCCTTTGTCATTCCCTTAAATGGATTATACGTGGCAAACGACCGGCGAATTTTATCCCAATCGCGTTTAAGATTCGCTTTACGCGGGTGTTTTGGGGGACGGGTCACTTTGATCGTCAGTTGCTCGCCTTTGACCAGATGCGGGTCAAAGATATCCAAATGCAGCTTCCCGTCTTCGACAACTTCTGCTTTGTAAGTAAAGGCCATTTTTTACGCTCCTTTCAAGAGGTTACAAAAGATTTCTGCTTGAATGATAACGCTCCATTGCGCATATTGCAAGCCCATTTTTGTCAAGGGCGCGCGGGGGCACAATCTCAAGAATATTGACGTGGAGATTCCGCGGGACAAGCTGGTGGTCATTACCGGGCTGAGCGGGTCGGGCAAGTCGTCGCTGGCCTTTGCTACGATCTATGCCGAGGGGCAGCGGCGCTATGTGGAATCGCTGTCGTCGTATGCCCGGCAGTTTCTCGGGCAGATGGAAAAGCCGGACGTGGACTACATCGAAGGACAATTATCTGCGGCTGTTTGCCCGCATCGACACTACCCCCCGTATGACTGATAATTTTTCTTGCAAAAATTCACCAATTGACTAAATTTGAAGTAGAAATTGCGTTCGTTTTATATGAAGCGGTATACACTTTTCAAAGCCTTGAAGGAACCAATATGATTGCAACAATAGACAAGTCCGGCAAATTGCAAATCCCCAAACCCATTCGACAGCGGTTTGGCATTACCCCGCAAACACGGCTGAACATCGAAGAATTTTCGGGTCAAATTGTCATCAAAATTATGCCGTCAGTCTCTCAATTGGTTAATAAAGACGGCGTGCTGGTTTTTTGCGGCCAATGCAGAACCGATCTGCAAGAAATGCTGGCTCAAGATCGGCAGGAGCGATTGACCAAATTGTCTTTTTGGGAGGCCAAATGAGGCTTCTGTTTGATACGTCCGTGCTCATTGCGGCTATTGTGGAAGCGCATCCGGCTCACGCAATTGCATTGCCTTGGCTGCAGAAAGCCAAACGCAAGGAAGTTGAATTTGTTGTCGCTGCACATTCCTTGCTGGAAGTTTACAGCGTACTGACTCGCGCGCCTTTTGATCCGCCGATTTCTGCGCCCATCGCCGGGCAACTGATCGAAACCAATATCAAACAGTGCGCTCAAATTACTGCTCTAACCGCTGCCGAATACGGAAAGTTGATTGACGATCTCATTCAGGCCGGGCATATCGGCGGCATCGTTTATGATGCACTTATTGTTCGATGTGCGGAAAAAGCCAAAGTAGATCAGATTATCACGCTCAATCCCAAAGATTTTCAACGCTTGTGGCCAAAGGATAAAATTGTCAAACCGCAGTAGGTCGCAAAGCACAAAAGCCATCATCGCATAACCAAAACCCGGTCTCATCCGCCGGGTTTTTTCATCTATACCGGAGAAATTTGTATGTCCAAAAACAAACTCATCGTCAAGGGCGCGCGGGAGCACAATCTCAAAAATATTGACGTGGAGATTCCGCGGGATAAGCTGGTGATCATTACCGGGCTGAGCGGGTCGGGCAAGTCGTCGCTGGCGTTTGATACCATCTATGCCGAGGGGCAGCGGCGCTATGTGGAGTCGCTGTCGTCGTATGCCCGGCAGTTTCTCGGCCAGATGGAAAAGCCGGACGTGGATTATATCGAAGGGCTGTCCCCGGCCATTTCCATTGAGCAGAAGGCAATCAAAAATTTACTTGAAAACCGATAGCAAATGTCTTACTTTAGCAATGCACGCAACCAACACGATATGGAAAGACAACGACCTTGAAACCCTTGCAAATTCGCTTTTACATTGACCCCGAAACCGACTTACCGCACATTTACAATCATGATGTGGACGAGCAAGAAGTTGAGGATGTGTTGGCCAACCCGGGCGAAGATCGTCACGGCATCAAAGAAACTCGGGTCGCGATTGGCCAGACACGGGCCGGACGCTATTTGCGGGTGATTTTTATGTGCCGGACTCCGAACCGAGCACCGTGTTTGTGATTACGGCCTACGAACTAACTGGAAAACCGTTAACCGCCTATCGGCGAAGGCGACGCAAGCGAGGTTAATATGAAGAAATCCAAGAAAAATAAGTTTCCCCCTGGCTGGGACGAAGCAAAAGTGCGGCAGGTTTTGGCTTATTATGAGGCAATGACCGACGAAGAAGCTATGGCTGAAGACGAAGCCGCCTTTGAAGAACCGACTCGGACCATCATGCAAATACCCATCGAGTTGATTCCGGCGGTACGGGAATTAATTGCCAAATATCAAATCGCGTATGCGCATTGAACTGGCGGCACTGGGGAAGATTTCGAGAAAGGCGATTCTTTGTGAATCGCTTTTTGTATTTTGTGGAGGATGAGATTCCGCGGGATAAGCTGGTGATCATTACCGGGCTGAGCGGGTCGGGCAAGTCGTCGCTGGCGTTTGATACCATCTATGCCGAGGGGCAGCGGCGCTATGTGGTAAGACTGTCCTGAGCTTGCCGAAGGGCTGTCATCATACGCCCGGCAGTTTTTGGGACAGATGGAAAAACCGGACGTGGACTACATCGAAGGGCTGTCCCCGGCCATCTCCATCGAGCAGAAGACGACCCACCGCAACCCGCGCTCCACGGTCGGCACAGTGACGCCCCAAAACAAACTCATCGTCAAAGGCCCTTCGACGCGGCTCAGGGTAAACTCGGAGCACAATCTCAAGAATATTGACGTGGAGATTCCGCGGGATAAGCCGGTCGGGCATGTTGACCGTATTTTGTCCTTGAAAATAATCGCTGAAAGCTATAATTTGTAGACTGCTTTGACGCAAGCCACAATCTTACCACGGAGGTGTGCCATGTCCACTGTTTTGGAAAGACCCATCAGCGATTACGAACTCGAACGGGGGAAACCGATGCCGAGTAAAAATCATGCCAAGATACAAACCTATTTAATTGGCAAACTCCTGGCTTTTGAAGATCAATTCGAGACCATGAGCGAATTGACCCTGAGTTTCAATAATAAGGATGTTACGCCTGACATCAGTATTTTTCCCAAACTGACGTTTGACTGGCAACATGATGAAGTAAAGATGAATCAAGCGCCGTTGGTCGCCATCGAAATTCTATCGCCAAAACAAACATTGGACGATCTGATGGAGAAAATTGACTTCTATCTTGATTCCGGCGTCAAATCCTGCTGGTTGGTTCAGCCCGTCTTTGAAACAATTGCGATTTTTACGAAAGAACAACGCAAGCCGCATGTTTTCACAGCCGGGGAACTGACGGACCCGGTTACGGGGATTAAGATTCATTTGAAAGATATTTTTCGTTAATCCAAATTGACCTATTATCATGCGTTCACAAAGGCGGTTCTTTCCGAATCGCCTTTTTGCATTTTATCCATACGGGAAGGAATCGTTATGTCCAAAAACAAACTCATCGTCAAGGGCGCGCGGGAGCATAATCTCAAGAATATTGATGTGGAGATTCCGCGGGACAAACTGGTGGTTATCACCGGGCTGAGCGGGTCGGGCAAGTCGTCGCTGGCGTTTGATACGATCTATGCCGAAGGGCAGCGGCGCTATGTGGAGTCGCTGTCGTCGTACGCCCGGCAGTTTCTCGGCCAGATGGAAAAGCCGGACGTGGACTACATCGAAGGGCTGTCTCCGGCCATTTCCATCGAGCAGAAGACGACCAGCCGCAACCCGCGCTCACGGTCGGCACGGTGACGGAGATTTACGATTATCTGCGGCTGCTGTTTGCCCGCGTCGGCACGCCTTATTGCTGCAAGTTTGGACTTGACAGCGCTGTTATAAAAATGTACGCTTGAATAGATGAATACAAATGTTGTTCTCTGTGACTAACGGTTGAATCAAAATGAACCAACACACGATTGAAAACTGGGCTGCGTTGTCCGATTATGACTTCAAAACGGCGACGGCCATGTTAAAGACGCGGCGCTATCTGTATGTGGTTTTTACCTGTCAGCAGAGTTTGGAAAAACTGCTGAAAGCGCTGTATGTGAAAGAAACAGGACAGACGCCGCCGTATATTCACAACTTGACCCGACTGGCAGAAGCCCTTTCGATTTGGACGACACTGACGGACGCGCAGAGGGAATTGCTGCGGGAGTTAAACTTGTATTATCTGGAATCGCGGTATACCGAGGAATTGCAGAAAATCAGCCGAAAGTTGACCCGCGCCCGGTGTCAGGAGTTTTATGCCCAAACAAAGGACATGCGCAAATGGCTCAAAACTTTGATTTAGCCCGCCCGATTGTGTTGGCTTTTTACGAAAAAATTCGGCAATTATATCCGATCAAAAAGATGATTTTGTATGGCTCGTATGCTCGAGGCACGGCCACGCCGGACAGCGATATTGATGTGGCCGTTGTGATTGATTGGCCGCGTAAAAATCAATGGGATCAGATCGGTTTGGCCCTTTGGCAACAGGCCGGCACAGTGGATAGCCGTCTGGAACCACGTTGCGTCTTTTGGAGCGAATACCAAGACCATGAACCGGCCAGTATTTTGGCAGAGATTTGCCGTAGTGGAGTTGCGATTGTGTAGCGCCGCTACTGGCGTTTGATACGATCTATGCCGAGGGGCAGCGGCGCTATGTGGAGTCGCTGTCGTCGTACGCCCGGCAGTTTCTGGGCCAGATGGAAAAGCCGGATGTGGACTACGGCGAAGGGCTGTCGCCGGCCATTTCCATCGAGCAGAAGACGACCAGCCGCAACCTGCGCTCTACGGTCGGCACGGTGACGGAGATTTACGATCAGCTGCTGCGCTGTTTTGCCGGCCTCGACACGCGAAATTCTTTCATCTTGACACACGCCGAAATTAACTGTATTCTTACATACAGCGCTTGACGATAACCCTCATATTGTGCGAAAAGAGGAATTTATGCACACATTAAGAGTCCAACAAATTTTGGAAAGAGACGGCGAAATTGAAATGACCGGCCTGCCTTACAAAAAAGGGCAATCCGTTGAGATCATTTTGTTGCCTCAACCAAAGAGAATCAAAAAACGCCCGCGCTTGACGGTAGGCGAGTTCCGCAAACTGGGCTTGATCGGTCTGTGGAAAGATCGGACAGATATTCAGGATAGTTCTGTGTATGCGCGGCAACTGCGAGAACAGGCCCAACGGCGGAGGCTGGTTGAGCTATGATCTTGCTTGATAGCGACGTGATGATTGACCTGTTGCGTGAATATCAGCCGGCGGAACGCTGGTTTGATTCGCTCGACGTGAACGAAACGATGGCCTTATCCGGCTTTGTGGTCATGGAACTGATTCAGGGCTGCAAGAACAAGACGCAGCAAAACAAGTTGCAGCGCAAGTTGACCGCGTATGAGACCGTTTGGCTTGAATCCGACGACTGCGATAAGGCATTGGATATTTTTGCTCAATATCATCTCAGCCACAACGCCGGTTTGATTGACGTATTGGTCGGGATGACTGCCGTGTCTCTGAACCTGCCGCTTCACACCTTCAATGAAAAGCATTATCAGTTTATCCCCGGCCTGCAGACGATCAAACCCTATCCAAAATTGGTATAGCTGCCTGTCGTTATCCGCCTTAGTTGCTGAAATGACGGCGGCATAAGCAAGGTTGCGTTTGATACGTCCGGCAGTTTCTCGGCCAGATGGAAAAGCCGGACGTGGACTACATCGTTACGGCAGCCAAAAAGTGCTCGGCGCGGTGGCTGGCATGAGCGTAGTGCAGGAAGCGCATGTTTACGCCCTGAAACATGGCCTTTATGTGCTGACGCAATCCGGCGAGAATATTCAGATGGTCATGCCGGCGGACGTGAAGCTGAACATGACTTTTACGCCGACGGTTTTTTGATAATGGACGACAGCCTACGCCCGGCAAGTTTTTGGGGCAGATGGAAAAGCCGGATGTGGACTATATCGAAGGGCTGTCCCCGGCCATTGCCAGCGAGCAGAAGACGACCCACCGCAACCCATTTTCAACGCTAAGTGCAACTGCCCACAGCACATCAGTTAACGCAAATTTTTGCCCAAAAATCATTTGCCTTCAGTTCCGCAATTGGCTATCTTTACTT
>CAYOLL010000021.1:0-55950 GCA_964404765.1 uncultured Gemmatimonadota bacterium
CAATAATCGTCCTGGGCTCGACGGCCACAGCAACGACCGGCGGCAATGGTTATGGCGTGGCTTTGGGCAATAGCGGCACGACCGACCCGATTCGCGTGGTGCGGTTTACCGGCGGTTTTGACGCCAATACCGATCTGACCAATATCCTGAGTTATGGCGATTTTGGGGCGGAATATTTAACCGTCAAAGTAACCTACACGCCGTCCACCAATGCCTGGAAGCTATTTGTCCGCAGCAGCGCCACCGCCTTTAGCGATCCGACCGCGTTGACCACCACAGATCAAGTCGCCAACGGCACGGACGGGACTTATACCGGTCAGTCGTTGGCCTACTTTGGCGCGGTGTGGAATCATTCCGCGACGGCCACGGAAAACGCCATTATCGACAACATCTACCTGAATGGCACAAGTACGCCGCCCGCGCCGCAGGCGCAAATCAGCGTCACGCCGAGCAGTGTGAGCTTTGGTTCGGTAACGGTCAACAATACGGCGACGCAAACGGTGACTGTGCAAAACTCCGGCACAGCAGATTTGAACTTGTCGGCCATCAACATCAATAACGCCGTTTTTGCCGTCAACCCGACCGCGCCGCAGACGATTACGTCCGGCAGCAGCCTGAGCTTGAGCGTTACCTTTAGCCCGACCGCCGGCGGTTCGCAGAGCGGTGTTTTGACCATCACCAATAATTCGACCAACAACCCGAATCAAACCGTGAGCCTGTCCGGTATGGGCGCGACAACCGGCGGCGGAACCGGCACGATTTTTCCAGGGCTGACCGGGCAGCAATTGCTGGACAGCCTGGCTTATCACTACAAAACGGCCACAGTTCTGGGCTACAACCTGGCCCGCGATGTGCTTTACACAGTTATTGACAATCATAATGACACGCTGACGTGCATTTATTCCGGCTACAAGGGCTATGTCAACCATACGTCGGCCACGCCACGCACCGACGCGATCAATGTCAACATCAACTGCGAGCACACCTGGCCACAGAGCATGGGCGCTGTCAATAACGCCCAAAGCGACATGCATCATCTGTATCCGTCGCGTGATGTGGTAAATAGCGCGCGTGGCAACGATCCATTTGCCGAAATTCCTGACGCTCAAACAGCGGCTTGGTGGCGCTTGAATTATAGCCAAAGCGCTATTCCAACCAGTTTTATTGAGGAGTACAGCGAGGATGCGGGCGGTTTGTTTGAGCCGCGCGAAGACCATAAGGGTAATGTGGCGCGTTCCATGTTTTATTTTTACACCATGTATAAGAGCGAAGCCGATACTTACGGCCCAACTTTTTTTGCGCAGCAAAAAGACGTTTTGTTGAGCTGGCTGACTGTAGATGCTGTGGATCAGGCAGAAGTTGACCGAACCTGGGCCATTGCCGGCTATCAGGACGGTAAGCCGAATCCTTTTGTGCTGGATCCGACGCTGGTAGAGCGGGCTTATTTTTCTGCCGGTTCGCCCGCGTCCGTGGGTGGAGACCTAACAGGTTTTGGAAGCCTGCTAGGTCTGGAGCAAAACTACCCGAACCCATTCAATCCGGCCACGACCATTGCTTTTGCCATGCCGACAACGCAACCACTAAAGCTGCGTATTTACAACGCCGTCGGGCAACTGGTGCGCACGCTGATTGACGGTGAAACGAACGCAGGTCGTCATGAGGTCACCTGGAACGGAACGGGCGACGCCGGCCAATCTGTTGCCAGCGGCGTGTATTTTTATCAACTGGAAAGCGCCGGCCAAAGAATGACAAAGCGGATGTTGATGCTAAAATAGCCGCGCACTTTTTTGGAAAAAATTAAAACAAAAAAATCCCCACTTTTCGACCTTTCCGTCAGACAAGTGGGGATTTTCTTATTTTGAAAAGTTACAGTTCGGAGAGCACGAATGGATGTGAAAAGTCGAGATGTCCTACAACTTCGGGAGCGGCTTCGCTTTCAATAATCAGGTCATCAATGGGTTTACCGTCAAATATAAACTGCACTTGTCTGGCTGACGAAATGTTTTCCTGAACAGTTCGCAAAATAGATTGGATGGCCAGCCATTGGGCACTGCTGCCTTTTTCAATGTTCAGTAAAAAAGTGTGGTCGAAATCCAAGTACAAAATGCCGTCATTAGACCAAAAGCAGTGCCGTAGCCTCGCATTTGAAGGCAAAATGCTGACATTCCCTTCGACAGATCCTTTGATCAATTCGTGGATTAAAATGGAGCAGAATCGGTTTGAATTTTCACCGGTCGGATGAATAGCAACGTCACGTTCTTCAGCCGCTAAACGATCTCCTTCCGGGTGCAGAAAGTAAAGAGAAACGGTCATGATGGGCGGAAGCTGTTCAAAGCCGGGAATTTCTATGTGTGGCGCTGAGATTTTGGTCGTTGTCTCTAAATTTGAGTTGTCGTGTTCTTCCGGAGTGCGAAAGAGATACAAAACAAGCGTCAGTAACCCCATTATGATGGCAAAACCAATAGGAATCGAGTATTTTTTTTCGCGAGTTGCCCAGTCTTTCACAATCCCCAAAAGAGCTTTGGCTCGACTTTTTATTGCTTCTGCGTTCATTCATCCGTTCCGAAGTGCAAAGAAGTAATGAAGTTAGTTTTAACTATCGTACATATCTGCTGAAAGCATCTTTTCAAAATAGCACTGTGCTTGATTCGAAAAGGATTCTTGCAGAATGACAATTTGGTCGGCTTTCCTTAACTCTTAACTTAATGACATTGGGCTAAGGATATTTAATCAGAATAACACGAAAGCATTTAATTGTCAATCCAAATTTGGCAGGCGCTTGCTATAAAGGGTGTCCGGTTTTAAAAGCTCGATTTCGAAAGGAAGCAGATTTTTTTCGGAGCCAAATTTCTGTTGGGCCGCTATGGCATTGCGCGCAAATTCCTGCATTTTGACAGTGTCTTTTACAGCCATAAAAAGCATGCTGATGTGCTGATGACTGCGGACCAGATTTGGCTCCAAATTTATAGCATTGGAAAAGCAGTTGATCGCTTTTTCAAATTGGTCATTTTCGGCATAAAATACGCCGAGTTCGTCCCAAATCAGCGCATTGCGCGGGTTCCAGGATAGCCCTTGTTGATAGGCATCAACCGCGGCATTAAAGTGATCGATTGACTTTTCGCGTAAAAATTTAAGCCGGCGAGTAGACGCCAAACTTAAGGCCGAAAAGCTGTCCATCGGATTGTGCTTGAGTGAGCGCGTCAATGCCAGATCAGACAAGTTGAGCCAGTTTGGTTGTGGATCCTGGAAGTATTTTCGACCGTATGCCTCGCCTAAAAGACGAGAAATACGGGCGTTTAACGGTGACAGGAGATCAGCGGTTTCCAATGTTTTAACGGCCTCATCCAGGCTGCCGCGCCGCTCTATGAGATCCAGCGCTTGAAAATATAAAGTTTCAGAAATCGGTTTAAAAGCAAAAAGGACGATAAAAATAATGCTTAAAGTGAGCGGATAAAATTTTGCCGCAGTCGGATTGCGAGTCGGTAGCGATATATCGAGGCTTGTCGTTTGCGGACTCAAGTAGGCCAGTATAATAAATAAAATAAGGCAGTTAGCCGGCGTGTAAAGGGTATTATCGACCAGACCATGAATTAAAAAGACACTGACTGCGGCAATTTCTCCGCTTTCGGCGCTGATTGCCTGGCCAGGTTGCTTTAGCTTTTGTCTGAAGAAGGCGATGATAAACCAGGCCAGGAAGATAAATCCGGGGAGTCCAATTTCGGCTGCAATTTGCAAATATTGCTGATGAGCGATTTCCGGGCTTTTGGCAAAGCGTCCTACTGCGGATTCGACCGGGAAATTGTATTTGATGCCGTAAAAATTATAGTTAAGAAGTCCAATTCCCAAAAAAGGTTGATCACGGATAATCTCACCGGCTTGTTGCCAGATTTGAAAGCGGGTGAAGGTGTAGCGATCCTGTTCGAAAAAGCGATCTTTTAAGCGATTCGGCACAACCAGAGTCAGGATAATGATAACAAGCGTCAGCAGAGTGGTTCGGCGCAAATTTTTAAAGCCTAACAGTGTCAGTAAGATAATGCCGCCTGTAATAAGTGCGCCACGGCTCTCTGAACGATAGAGCGCTAATAGCATAAGACCGGTCAGTCCGCCATAGATGGCTTTCTGATGTGGTTTAATCGGCTGGAAAAGAAGACGGGCGGTCAATAGGCTGATGCCAATCAGCATCAGATCGGCATAGTAATTGGGGATGGAATAGCTACCGGAAATCCGCGGTATCTTTAATATGAACGACTGAAAAAGCCCATAAACTGCTTGTATTGCGGTGAGCGCGATGAGTGTTTCGCAGAGGTATGATTCGCTGAAAGGCCGGCGTAATTGATAGACGACAAAGAAAACAAGCAGATAGCAAAACCACTCGACCAGGCCGTAAAAGCTACCATAAATATAGTTGGAGGCCAGTGTCGATAACAGGATGCAAAAGGCAAAACCGGTAAGCGCTAAAAGACCGGGGAAGCGAAAGACAACTGCTTTTTGTTGATTTAGCTGCACGGCTAACCAAATCATAAAGAGGACGATGGCCCCAATATGCAGCAAGGCTAATTGGTAGACGCCCTCGCCGCCGCGCAAAAAAACCAAAGCAATCAGCAAAAAACCAAGTATACCTTCAATGGCATAAGTAGCCGATCTGGCTGACATTAATGGACCTCTTCCGCGTCTAAACCGCTGGAAATGGGTACGCGTCGTTCGAAATTATAACGGCTAATTTTTCGGCTCAATGTCGATGGATCAATACCAAGAATTTCAGCGGCTCGTCCGCGATTCCAACCGGATTGTAACAATGTCCAATAGATATAAGCTTTTTCAATTTCTTCCAGGGTTGGATTGGTTCCAGCCGGTAAATCGCCAATCCGTTCTTTTGGCGCTTCAAAGAGGCGACGCGGTAGATCGCTTTCTTCAATAGTTTCATTTCTGACAATTACGCAAAGTTGCTCGATCAGGTTTTCCAGCTCGCGGACATTGCCAGGCCAATGATAGGTTTCAAAAACTTCATAGACTTTTGCCGTCAAGATTTTTTTGCCTTTGGGCGGTTGATATTTTTGCAAAAAGTGATCGCACAAAAACGGCAAGTCTTCTTTTCGCTCGCGCAACGCTGGAACATAAAGCGGGATGACACTAAGCCGATAAAACAAATCGGACCGAAATTTACCCAGTTTTATCATTTGCTCCAAATCAGCGTTGGTGGCGGCAATAATCCGGACATCAATGGGCTGGCTTTGGGTACTGCCGACGGGTGTGATTTCGCGTTCCTGCAGCACTCGCAACAGTTTGACCTGAGTTGACAGCGAGGTCTCACCGATTTCATCCAAAAAGAATGTGCCGCCATTGGCTTCAGCAAAAATGCCTTTTTTGTCTTTGGCCGCCCCGGTAAATGAGCCTTTTATGTGACCAAAGAGCTCGCTTTCTAACAGGGTTTCAGTTAGCGCACCACAGTTGAGACTGACAAATTTTTGTTCGGCTCGTGGCCCGCGGGCATGAATTTGCAAGGCAATCAATTCTTTGCCGGTACCGCTCTCCCCCCGAATCAGGATGGTGCTTTCCGATTCCGCAACCCGGTCAATTTGCTCAAAAATCTTTAAGATGGAGCCGCTGTGCCCGATAATCGGCCGAGGCGCGGTCATGGTCTTGATTTGGCGGCGCAGGCTCTTGTTTTCTTCGCGCAGGCGCATGGCTTCGGTCGCGCGCTCAAGCTGCTTGAGCAAAACCGGATTTAGATAGGGCTTGATGATAAAGCTGAAGACGCCTTCGTTAATGGCTTCGACGGCGGTTTCCAAGGAACCGAAAGCCGTCATCATCAACACATGGGTATTCGGCTTGTGCATCTTGATTTTTTTTAACAGAGTGATGCCGTTGATGCCTGGCATGTTGTAGTCCGTCAAAACGACTGGGAAGTCCATTTCCTCCATTTTGGCCAAAGCTGCTTCGCCGGAAGACGCGCTATGGCCTTCATAGCCCTCACGGTTGAGTAATATTCGGATTTGATCGCAGATGCTGTCTTCATCATCAACAATCAAGACTTTTATTTTTTCTTCCATTTTTAACCAACCGGTGTTAAAGGAGCAGCAAAGTTCAGTTTGCGGGTCATTCGCGGCGTTTACTTGCAAACTGAAGTTTGTTGCTCCGAAGTTTGCGTGTCATTCAATGCCATGTTACTTGCAAGCTGAAGTTTGCTATTCCGGCGCTAAAGGATTGGGAATGTTTTGAGAGCCTGTTCGCTATAAAATTCGGTGTAGATTTTTAGCAACGCAGTCATTTGGCGAAGCGTACCTTCACTGATTTGCCATTTTTTATTTTGCGCAAATTTTTCACTCAGAAAATGGTGGAAAACGCTGATAATTTCAGATGAGATTGCGGCGGCGGGCTTTTCAGCTTGCTCTTGGCAGCTATTGCAGACGACACCCCCGTGTTCTGGTATAAAATAGCCGGATGTAATGGTTTTCTGGCAGCAGGCGCAGTGTCCTAAAATCGGTTGAAATCCGGTTAAAGTCAATAATTTTAATTGAAAAGCCAAAAATAAAATTGGCAGTTCACTCGTTAGTGAGCGATTAAACTCGGTGAGAATCGAAAAGAGCAGATTAAATAAGGCCACATTGCGTTCGCCCGGCGGCGTAAACTGGTCCAACAGGTTGACGGCAGCAGCGGCGGAACTAATCTTTTCCAAGTCCTGACGTAATTGGACAAACGCTTCAACAATGTCACACTGCGAAATGTAATATTTATCCCGCTCATCTTTTTGATAAAAGACAATGTGCGACAGGGTGAAGGGTTCCAGAGCCGCCCCAAACCGACTGGTCGGCCGGCGGATGCCCTTGGCGACAAAGGTTATTTTGCCGAATTCTTTGGTCAAAGCCAAAGCATAGCGACTTGAATCAGTCAAGTTGGCGTTGCGGAGAATGATGGCGTCGGTTTTGACAATAGCAGACATAGCAATGGGCAATGAACAATGAGTAATGGGCAATGAGGCTATTGTTTCAGGTTTGTTGCGATGTTAATGTTCTCAGCAACCGGAAATTTTTTTGATGATTGATGATTGGCTATAACTTGTTTGCTATTCAATGATTGTTCATTGTTTCAAGTATCCGCTGAACAGCATATCGGCGCCTATGGATTCCCAGTGCGCTTCGTGGAAGGTGAGTGCGTCTTTCATTTCCGTAATACCCAGGCTATCGGCAGGGGGCAGGCCGTCGCTACCCACAAACTTGGGCGCGACAAAATATAGCAGCTTATTGACTAAACCTTGATTTAAAAAACTTGTGGCTAACTTATGGCCACCTTCCACCAATATAGAGGTGATGGTCTGACGCCCGCAGTGTTGCAAAAATTGTATTAAATCAACCCGGCCTTGTGTGTCCATCGGCAGTTGCCAGATTTTGATACCGCGCCCCGTTAAACGATTTAGCTTGGCCGGGTCGGCTTGGGAAGTTGTGACCAGAATAGTTTGATTAGGGTCGGCATCCTGCAGCACGCGCGCTGTTTCCGGGATTCGCAGCCGGCTATCTAAAACAACACGCGCCGGTTGACGGGTAACGCCTGTGGTCAGGCGCACATTTAACTGCGGATCATCGGTTAAAACCGTGCCAATGCCTGTCACTACAGCATCCACCATTTGGCGGATATGGTGAACATGTTCGCGGGCCGGTTCGCCGGTCACCCAACGCGAGGAGCCGGTCGAGGTAGCAATTCGCCCGTCTAAGGATGAGGCCAGCTTTAGCAGGACAAATGGCTGGTTATGGGTGATGTGCCAGATAAATGCTTCATTTAAAGCCAGAGCTTCGGCGCTTAGCAAGCCTACTTCAACGGTAATTCCCTGCTGGCGCAAAATAGCAAACCCTTTACCATTGACCACTGGGTTTGGATCGGCATGGGAGGCGATGATGCGACGAATGCCTGCGCGAATGATGGCGTCGGTGCAGGGCGGGGTTTTGCCTTGATGACAGCACGGTTCCAGCGTCACGTACATGGTTGCGCCGCTTGCCGCCGCGCCGGCATCGCGCAGGGCGTTGATTTCGGCATGAGCCTCGCCGTAACGCTGATGGTAACCGCGTCCGACAATTTCGCCATCTTTGATGATGATGCAACCCACCATTGGATTGGGCGAAACGGTCAGGCGACCTTGCGCAGCCAGCTCCAGCGCCAATCGCATGTAGCGTTCTTCCATTACTCGAACAAGGCCTCCGCAAAATCTTTGGCTGAAAAATCGCGCAAATCTTCAATTTTCTCACCCACACCGATCAACTTAACCGGCACATTGAGTTCGTCTTTGATGGCGATGATGATGCCGCCTTTGGCCGTGCCGTCTAATTTTGTGACAATCAAGCCGGTGATATCCAGCCCCTGGTTGAATAGACGGGCTTGCTGCAAGGCGTTTTGACCGGTGGTGGCGTCTAATATCAACAAGATTTCGTGCGGAGCGGTTGGGTCAATTTTTTGAATCACCCGTTTTATTTTTTTGAGCTCTTCCATCAAATTAACATTGGTGTGCAGCCTGCCCGCAGTATCAATCAAAACTACGTCCATATTGCGTGTTTTAGCCGCTTTGACGGCATCAAAAGCAACCGAGGCCGGATCGGCGCCGCTGGTTAGCTTCATCATATCGACGCCGGCCCGCTGCGTCCATACTTCCAGTTGCTCGATGGCCGCCGCGCGAAAAGTGTCGCAGGCCGCCACCATTACTTTTTTGCCTTCTTCCTTAAAGCGCATGGCCATTTTGCCGGTCGTGGTCGTTTTACCCGTGCCGTTTACGCCAATCATCATGATGACATGAGGCTTGGCATCGGATAACTCTAAACGGCCTTCTTCACTGGCCAGAATTTCAGTAATCTCAGCTTTGAGCACTGCCGGTATCTGGCTGGCTTCTTTGACTTTTTCGTCCTTGACGCGCTTTTTAATGTTGTCGATAATTCGCTGGGTGGCTTTAACGCCCATATCGGCCTGAATCAAAATTTCTTCCAGCTCTTCGATCATGGTTTCGTCGATTTTGACATGGCGTCGAATCAGGTCGGAGACCGGCGTATTCAAGACCTGACGCGTTTTTTCCAGTTTTTCTTTCAGCTTTGTCGTAAAATTTGAGAAAAATGCTTTCATTTGGCAATCGCTTCCCGTTTAAGTTATGGTTTATCCTGAAATTTTATGCTTCTATGAATCCTGGCTAAAGAATCATTCAGGTTTGTTTGGTTGCAGGTTAGAGTCAGGTGAAAATACGGGGTCGGCAATAGCGGGTCAAGGTTTTTTTCGGATTAGACCCCGCTCAGTATTCGCGGAAGAGTTTGATGGTCAAATGATCCAAAATGTCTGCGCAATATTGGGTTATGCTCAGTTCGGGATTCTCGATAAGCGGCTGCATGTTCATAAACAGTTCAAAATAAGCTAAAGAACCGGTGTTATAGGCATCCCAAAATGTCGCATTGCCGCAGTTTCGGCCCAACATGCCCTGGCTGTAATGGCGCACGGCATCCTGGCTGGCATGGCAGGCGATGGCCAGTTCTTTCAAGCGCTTAAACGGGCTGATATCATACGATTGAATATATTCGGTAATCGCCAGAAAAGTGAGCGCGGTCCAGACTTCATAGCCCAGCAGTTGCGGATTCAGATGGCTGGCGCGAAGTCCGTCGAGAGCTAACCGGGTGACAATGCGATGGGTCGGGTGTCCCTCGAACGGGCAGGGCACGTATACATTGCGAGGCGCAAATTTCACAAAAATTGCTGCCAGATCAAGTTGGGCATCGAGGGCGCAATAGGCATGTTCGCCTTTCTTCTCGCTTTTGAGTTCAATACTGCGATAATTCAATTCGATCCAGTTTGAAACACCGAGCGTTTTCAGACCCAGTTCAAACTCAGCATGACGGATTGCGGCCATTTCTTTATCCAGCGTGGGCACAAGACGTGGGCTGCCGGCGCCATCCGTCAGCAGCACGACCAATACCGATTGATTATTGGCAACCTCGCCGGCAATTCGGCCGCCCATGCCAATCACTTCATCGTCGGGATGGGGCGCAATCACCAGCGTGTCGATGCGCTGAATTTCCGGTTGCAGATGCAGTTGAACGCGCGATGTTTGCCAGTCAAAATTTAAAAGCATGTTGCTACTCCGATGGTCAATTTAATCGTAAAGTCACACTACACAAATTAGCGCGGTTAATAAAAAATGCCATACCATTTTTTTCAGATCCGTTAGCGCCGGGATTATTTCACTGATGAAATGGTCGGCAATGCGCTGTAAGCCCTTATCCAACTTACTTCTTGACTTTTATACGCTGTGTCTTTAATATTAAACATTGATAAAATATCTCTAACCTGGATTAGTCATGAAATAACCACGAAATACTCGAAACACACGAAAATAAAGGATTGCAGAGTGTGACGCCAAAATTTCGAATTTGGTCTGTCCGAGCTACGCAACTCTTTAATTCATAAACCTTTCGTGTATTTTGTGTGTTTCGTGGTGAATAATTCAGGGTAAAAAGGTTTTGAAGAAAGGATATATGATGAGAAAAGTTTTTATTCCTGGAGGATCGGGTGGTCTGGGTTCTGCGCTGGCGCCTTATTTTATTAATAAAGGCTGGTTTGTTATTTATACCGGCCACGATCAACCTTTAGCTGTTGATGCGGCCAATTCCCGCTTTATTCACTGGGATATGAGCGATGCCAGCACGACGGCGCTGTTGACCACGCTGGAAAAAGATGTGACGGATTTGGATGCCTGGATTCACATCATTGGCGGCTATTGGGGCGGCAAAAGTTTGGCTGAATCACCAATTGATAAAGTCCGTTTGCAAATGATGCTGAATTTTGAATCGACTTTTACGTTAGCCCCGACGGTTATTCGACTTTTGCAAAAGGCGACTGCCGGACGGGCCATCTTTATGGGCGGAATGGCCGGATTGTACGTGCAGCCGGGCAATGGCGCGTATGGTGTTTCTAAAGCCGCTTTGACACACTACTTCCGGACACTTTCGACCGAATTGAAATCAACCAAAATTCGGACAGCCATGCTGGTGCCCAGCACCATTGACACACCGGCCAATCGGCTGGCGATGCCTGCCGCGAATTTTGACGAATGGGTTTCACCCCAGCGCATTTGCGAAATTTGCGAATTCTTGTGCACGCCAACGGCAGCTAATATCCACAATAGCATTCTGGAACTAATTTAATCAATCGCAGACAGGCGTATGTCTCAATTCGTTGATCGTCCTTACATTTTGATGAATATGGCTATGAGCGCCGATGGCAAAATTTCATCGCATGAACGAACGTCCATTCAGTTTTCCAGTGTGGAAGACCGGCGGGTCATGGATCAGATTCGATCATTAGCGGATGCCATTTTAATCGGCGCTAATACGCTACGAACCGACGCCATTCATCTATGGATCAAAACGGAAGAACTGGTTCGACAACGAATTGCCCGGGGTCGGCGACCCCAACCCATCAATATCGTGTTAAGCCAGAGCTTGAACATCCCCCTTGACTGCCGATTTTTTTTATTCGCGGATACGGAAAAGTGGATAATTACCGGCCACCATGCCGATGCTGATCTATGCGCACGCTTTGTCGATGTTGCCGGGTTACACAAAATGCCGGATCAGGACGGTAAAATTGACCTAAAACAAATGTTGGTTTATCTGAAGCAGCAAGGAATTGAAATACTGTTATTGGAAGGCGGCAGTTGTTTGAATTATGAGATGATTGCCGGCAATTTTGTAGATGAACTATATTTGACGCTTTGTCCGCTGATTATTGGAGGCGCAACTGTAGCCACACCCGTCGGCGGACGCGGTTTTTCCAGGAACGAGTTTCGAAATATGGAGCTGCTGGATTGGCGGGAAGCCGACGGCGAACTCTTTTTGCACTATCGTTTTAAACACAATCAAATCGGCCTGCAGCAGCGCTATCAAAGCGCCTTGGGCCGGGAAGAGGTATTTGCTCACCCATGAAAGTAACCACGCCCGCTCTGGACAAATCTGAGATTCTCTATATTGATAACCATTTGCTGATCGTCAACAAGCGTCCCGGCTTGCTGGTGCAAGCGGATGATACAGGCGACACAACCTTGTTGAGCCTGGCCAAAACCTACGTTAAAAAACATTTTGACAAACCGGGCGATGTTTTTATGGGCATCGTGCAGCGACTGGATCGACCGGCTTCCGGCGTGATCGCTCTGGCGCGAACATCCAAAGCCGCATCACGTTTGAGCGAGCAGATTCGTGAACGGCGGTTTGACAAGCGCTACGTCGCTATCGTTGAAGGCGTTTGCATTGGTTCCGGCAAGTGCGTGGACTATCTGGCCAAAGTTGACCAAAAAGTTAAGATTGTCAAACAGACACAACCCCAAGCACAATATGCCGAATTAAATTGGCGCAGCATTGCGGTCATTAACACATATAGTTTGCTGGAAATTGAATTGATGACCGGGCGACCCCATCAAATCCGGGTACAATTGGCCCATTTGGGCTTTCCGATCTCCGGTGATTTACGGTATGGGGCGACGCAGGAATTTGACGGTCAAAATCTGGCTTTGCATTGCTATTCGCTAACCCTTAATCATCCGACAAAACCGGAAGAGCGCTTGAACTGGCGAGCCTTGCCGCCGCGAACCTGGCAGCGGTTTAAATCGCAACTTGTTGATTTTTGTCAAGTGCCTGAGGAGGATGCACGATGAGCCAAAACACAGCGTTTTATTATCCGAAAGAAAGTCTGGGACTGCGGGACGATGTGCGTGGCGCGCAAATGTGGGCAGTGGCTTTAGAGCAAACCATGCTGACTTATTTTGAGCTGCAGCCATTTTGCCGCTTCGAGGCTCATCGGCATGAAAGCGAACAAATTACACTGGTATTGGAAGGCGTTCTTTTTTTTGAAGTAGACGAGGATACGGTGGAGGTCAAAGCGGGGGAAGTGATCGCCATTCCGTCGAATGTCCGTCATGCCGTGTATACGCGGGAGCAGGCTGTCAAAGCCATCGACGCCTGGTCACCCATTATGGGTAACTACGCGCGTTAGGCACTTTTCATATTTCGGGTCATAGTTTTTGGTTGGCGTAATGGATAGCCATAAATCGAGTACTTCAGCATTCCATTACGCCAAATTTTTTATTTTAGGCTGCAGCGATTGCCTGCAGGATGCCGAGCATCAGCCGGGAAAAGTCTTTTTCGACCCGCTTGCCGGTGTCGATAACTTCTTCGTGCGAAACGGTTTTGGGGCGAATCGGCGCAGCTTTGTTGGTAATGCAGGTAATGCCCAGCGTTTTAACATCTAAATAGCGTGCCATTAAAACTTCCGGGACAGTAGACATAGAAATGACATCTCCCATTTGGCGAAACATGGCAATTTCGGCATTCGTTTCATAATTCGGACCCGTGGCCGAGATATAAACGCCTTCACGCAACGGAATTGCCAATTCCAAACTTACTTTTTTGGCCAGATCGCCTAATTCCTGCGAAAACGGCTCCGCCATATCGACCCACGGCGACCGATCTCCCCATTTAAAGCCGCGCAACGGATTGCGAAACAAAAAGTTGACCTGATCGCGAATAATCATCAAATCGCCGGCCTCAAACAGCGGATTCAGCCCGCCGGATGCCGTTGTGACAATAAAGGTTTTCAGGCCCAACTCATACATCACCAGCACCGGCAGTGTCACTTTTAGCGGCTCATGTCCCTCGTAAATATGCCAGCGGCCCTGCATCATCAGCACCTTTTTGTCGTTGATATCCACATAGACAAACTGTCCTTTGTGTCCGGCAACCGTCGAGGCTACAAAACCTGGAATCTCGCGATAGGGCACAATCTTTTTTTCGGCAAACTGATCGGCAAACGAGCCGAGACCCGAACCCAAAATCAGGCCGATATCGACCCGCTCAATGCCTTGCTCATGCAGATAATGGGCGGCGTTATTTACAATTTCCGGCAAATTTTGTAAAATCATTATACGCTCCAACTATGCAGCCTGGATTGCCTTGCCAGAATCCGGCTTAAATAAGTGAATTTTTTCCAAGTCAACCCGCAGCTTTATTTTTTGATCGACGTGGGCAACCGTGTCGGCGCTGACTTTGGCTTTTAACTGAAGATCGCCGTGGCATAAATCTAAATATTTGTCCGCGCCAATGGGCTCAACCACATCGACTTCCAGCTCGATGGTGTCCATCTCGCCGGAAGTCTGGCTGTCGGCTTCTGCAAAGTGTTCCGGTCGGATGCCGGCCACAACTTCTTGCAGATTCTGCGCTTCCAGCCATTGCTGATGTTTTTTGGACAAGCCGATAACCAGCCCTTGCGCTTCCAAGAAGAGCCTATCGCCCTTGCGTTGAATGCGGCATTTTTCGATAAAGTTCATCGGCGGGCTGCCGATAAAACCGCCGACAAAACGATTAATCGGCCGTTCGTAGACATCTTCCGGCGTGCCGACTTGTTGAATCAGACCATCCAGCATAATCACGACCCGGCTGCTCAGCGTCATGGCCTCTACTTGATCGTGAGTGACATATAGGGTGGTAATGCCGAGTTTTTTGTGGATGCGCTTTAACTCTGTGCGCATGTGCAGGCGCAGCTTGGCGTCTAAGTTGGAAAGCGGCTCATCCATCAAAAAAACGCGCGGTTCCATAACCAACGCCCGGGCCAGGGCCACCCGCTGCCGTTGTCCGCCGCTCAACTCGCCCAGGCCGCGCTTTTCATAGCCGCCCAGATTGACCATGCGTATGCCCTCGTCCACCCGCTGCTTGATCTGCGCCGGGTCATATTTCTGAATCTTCAGCCCAAAGGCAATGTTGTCCCGGACGTTGAGGTGCGGAAAAAGGGCGTAATCCTGAAAAACCATGCCGATATGGCGTTGCTGTGGCGGCAGATAGGTCACCTCATCCTGATCGAACAATATTTTGCCGGAACTCGGATCGAGCAACCCGGCCACCATCCGCAGCGTGGTCGTCTTGCCGCAGCCCGACGGCCCGACTAAGGTGATAAACTCGCCGTTTTCGATACGCAGATCGGCATGATTGACGGCATAAGAGCCGCCTTTGTAGACTTTACAGAGTTTTTCAAGTGTTACTGATGCCATCTTGTTCCCCGGAATTTAGAACGGATGTCGATTTGAAATAGAAGTCGTTTGCATTTCAACGAGAGGCTGCTTCAATTGTGACGATTCGGTTTCATAAAGCTTGTTAAGCGTTGCGGTTATACTATTTGGGGATTTAGCAAAAGCCTTTTGCCAACGGCATTCCGAAGCCAATTCGGCCAGAAGCATTCGGGCAATTTGATCCTGCTCGGTTTCCGGCAGTCGGGTGATCTCCGTAAAGGCTTTTTGTAACAATTGGGTCATATGGGTGCGCTCCCTTCGCCGACTCGTTCGGCGGCGTATAACAGCACGGCGACAATATCCTCCGGTTCCAGTTCCGGGTAATCATCTTTGAGGTCGTTATAAGTCAATCCGGCGGCTAATGCTTTTAGTATTTGCTCAACTGTGATCCGTAAATCGCGAATGATCGGCTTCCCGACCATGACGCCGGAGCTGGTCGTTATGCGGGTCAGCAACAGATTTGGTATCATCCGGTTATCGCTCTTGACAAGTATGGTGGAAAAATATTCGTCATTCAGACTCAGACGGAATCTATTTGAGTCCGACTTCACTTTGCCTGGGTCAGCAACTCAACAGCCCACTGATTAAGGCTCTTGCCCTGAGCTTCGGCCAGCAAAGCCGCGCGGACGTGCGCTTCCGGCGGAATTCGCAACACCAGCCGACCGGAATAAGGCTGTCGCGGCTTCCGGCCAAGTTTCTCACAAGTAGCTAAATAATCATTAACCGCTTCTTCAAAGGCCTGGTGCAGTTCTTGAACGGATTCGGCGTGAAATCCAATCACGTCTTTGATGCCGGTGATGCGGCCGATAAAACAGCCGTCTTCATCGCTATATTCGATGCGAGCGGTATAGCCCTTATAGGTCATTACATTCATGGTTTTACTCCGGCATTTTCTAAAAAAGTTCGCGCGTCCCGAATTTGATAGGGCTTGGCGTCTTTTGACGGGTGGGGTCTATGAAAGGTGGCGACCACATCATTAAGTATGAAACGAACCCGCGACCCCCTGCCCTCAATGACCTGCGCACCAAGCGCCATAAATAAACCTTCGATACGCCGCCATTCCAATGTCGTCGGGCAAGGCTGCGCGAAAATCAACTCAAGGGTTTTGCGATTGGACTTTTTCATCGCCCGCTAATTCGCTTTAAGCTTAAAAATCCCGGGCCATGCCGCCGGTCAAATAGTCCGACTTCATGTAGCGTTGGACGAAGAAATTGACGATCAGCACCGGCACCAGCATGATCACGGCGGTGGCGCTGGCCCGATAATGCTGCACATCCGTGCCGATCATAAAGCGCGAAGCCAGCACCGCCAGATTGTTGCTGTCCGGCCCACCCACCAACACGGTCAGCACAAAATCATCCCACGACAATAAAAAGGCATAGATGGAGGCAGCCGCCACGCCCGGCGCCGCCAACGGAAAAGTGACTTTGAGCAGCGTCTTCATCCGTGACGTGCCCATGGTAAAAGCGGCCTCCTCCAGCGTCTCCGGAATCGACTTAAAGACGCCCATCAGGATAAACAGGGTCAGCGGCACGGCCCGCAACGTATGCACCAGAATGACGCCGGGAATGGTGTTGACGAGGCCCAATTTGCTAAACATGCTGAACAAGGACACACCAAAAACGACATCCGGCATCATCATAAACACAAAGAAGCTGAACAGCAACGTGCGGCGCAAGGGAAAGCGAAAGCGGGTAAAGGAATAGGCCGCCGGCGCAGACAGGCAAATGCTCAAAATGACCGTGCCGATGGCCAATATAAAACTGCGGATTAAATAGGTCGGCAAATCTTCCAATTGCCAGACCATTTTGAAATGATAGAACAAGTCCCCGTTTTGGCCAAAATTGGGGGGAATAATCATGTGTCCGATGCTGACCGCTTCGCCGGCGGCGTTATAAACCGTCGGGCGCGGATAGGTTGTCTCATCGGCAAAGGCATACATGGACACGGCAAAGACCGGCAGCAAAACCGTCATGCAAACCGTGATGATAATGCCCCAGAAGATGACTTTGAGCAACAGCTCTTTGGGTGTCAGGACGCGGTCAGGACCGCCAGGTGATGTCGAACTCACAGTGGTTATAGCCTTCTTTTTTGCATTTGATCTGCTTGACTTTGACAAACGACCCGCCCAGGGCATTGACGATTTCTTCGTAAATGCCCTCGGTCATAAAGCAATTGTACGGCGTCGTATTTTTGATGATGACATGACCTTCCATCGCCATCAGCACGTCCAACTTGCCGATGCCCGGCCCGCGGTTGTCCTGTAAATAACGGTTATAGATGTTTTTAAAATACTCGAGCGGCGTTTTATATCCAGCGGCTTTAATCGCTTCGCGCCGTTTCTGGACAATATTTCGACCCAATCGGACTAAGTTGATTTTGCCTAATTTTTGCTCGATGATATCTGTTATTTTGATGTAATATTGGCCCGGATACCAGGCGTTCGGATCCACTTGCAAAAACTTCTCGGTATCTTCGCCCAACACGACATAAGGGTTGAGTAAGACATCGCGCACAGATACAATAAAAAAGCCTTTAACTTCCATGGAGATCATCCCGCTTTCTGTAAAGCGTAAAACGCTATTTACAATGCCGCTCGTTTTTTGACTTGCTTGTACGACCAATAGGCCGCAAATGCGACCAGTAAATAGGTTAAAGCCAAGCCAACCATCAGCAATGCAAATGCCGATGCCCGTGATTGGGGCATGGCCTGCGAACTTAACTTAGCATTAATATACATGCGATAAGCCCAGACGGACAGCACATCGCCCTGGCCTTCCTTGCCTAGCAATAAGGGAAAAGTCATCATTTTAAAGACTTCCGATAGCCGAATTGTAAAGGCGGCCATCACCGCCGGCCAGGCTAAAGGCAGTGTAATTTGCCAGAACTGCTGCCAGCGTGTCGCTCCCAGCGTTTTAGCCGCATCGTAGACGCTGGACGGAATACCCTCTAAGCCGGACAGGATGATAATGGCACAGTAGGGCGTCATCTTCCACACTTCGGCCAGGATAACCGGCAATTTTCCCAGCGACATTTTAAATGGTTGATCGGATAACTTCAAGGTATCCCACAAGATACCGTTGATAATGCCGGAATCTGAGGTCAGCATAATGACCGACGCCGCCGCCACCATCAGCGGAATGCCCATCGGCATGAGTACAATGGCTCGAACGACTCCGCGGCCTCTAAACTTTTGGTTAATCAGCGTCGCCACAATCAGGCCAAGACCCGTTTCTAAGGTAATTGTTGCGAATGCATAAAACGACGTTAAATAGACCGCGTCATAAAAATAGGTTTGCCGGAAAACGTATTGCCAGGTAGCCAGTGTGGGGAAAATATTGGGATTTATAGGGTGGGTAAAAGATAATTTAATGGCCATTAAAAGAGGCACAATTAAAAAAATGCCCATATAAGCGTACGCCGGGGCGATATAAAGATACGGTCGGATTTTTGCTAAGGCATGTTTCACAAGCGGATTTAAGAAAGTTAGATGAGCCCGGTTTGCACGTTTGAAAGGACTTTTAATTTTGCTAATACGATGAAGATTCAACAATCAAATCCAACTCGGATTGGATGTTTTTTAAAACCGTTTCTGTTGGTTTTCCTTGAATCACAATCTCATCATGCGCACGTTGCAACAGCGTCGAAAAGTCGAAATAATAGGACGCCCACGTCGGTCGGATAACCAAGGATTCAAAAGCGCTGTTGCGCAACGACTGCACGTCTTTGACATCAAACCAGTTCTTCATAAATTCCGGCATTTCTTCCGTGGCGTCGATTCGAGCCGGAATATGCCCGCATAAAGCGTGTGTGCTATCACCAATCGATTTGATTTGCATATCTTTGCTCATAATCCAGGAAACAAACTTTTTGCCTAAATCCGGATGAGCCGCATTTTTTGGCACGGCAAAAAGCCAACCGCCCAGGCAGATCGCCTTTTTACCGGTCGGCCCTTCCAGATTATAGCCGGGATGGAGTCGGACGTAAGGCGCGTTTTTATTGCTGCGAATACGTACAATATTGGAATCCCAAATACTGAAAAGCCATAAAAGTTCGTTGGCCATTTCCAATTCCATAGTGCCATAGTCGGTATATAACGGTTTTTTCGTATACTTGTTTAACTCAATAAGGTAATTAAAAGCATCAACTATTGCCGGATTTACTGCCGGATCGAAAAATTTGGCAATCTCCTGACCCTCTTTAAGGGCGCCGTAGGCATAAAAGAAGTTCATTAAACTGGTGGTCAAGTGCTCATCCGTGCCGCGATAAGAGTAGCGGCCGGGATTTTGTTTACACCAATCCAATAATTCAGAATATGTGCGCGGCAAGGATTCAAGTGGAATGCTCTTTTCATTATAGACCATCAAATCAATGCTGATTTGATGTGGCACCGCATAAATTTTCCCATCGGCTCCGCGGCACGGGTCCAGTATTTTAGCCGGAATCTGATTGGCGATTGGATTGATAACATCGCTAATATCCAGCAATAAATCTTTACTTTTATAGGCGTTGATATCCATAAAGTCAATCCAGACAAAGTCGGCCGTCGGTTTGCCCGCTTTGGTTTCGACCTCAACACGTTCCAATGTCTCGGTTGTTTTATTATACGAAACCATTTGGATATCAAGACCACTCTCTTTCTTAAATTGAGGAATGGCAACAACATTCATGAATTCACCAACACCGGTCCAGTAACGGCCGTATGTAATAAGCTGTTGTGTTTCTACAGGCGTTTTAGTGCGATTACAAGCATAAAATAACGCACTGCCACCAAGAATAAGCAAGACTCCGGTGACAACGGCCAGACGGCTTCGTGAATCAGGCATATATTTTTCCTCAAAATGAGGCAATTGCTGAAAATTTTAGAAGTTACTAACGTGGATACAACAGTGATTACAATATCATAAAGTTTGAGTGCTGTCAAGAAAATTTTAGGGAACCCCGGTCGGAAAGGCAAAGACACTTGCCTTCAATAACAACCATTAACGCTATATTAAGGCATCCTATTACACAGCGGCCATTTTCAAAGCAAAGAAATAGCTTGACTAAACCGAACTTTTGTGCTTCAATTTTTGTATAGATACCTGCTAAGATGAAAAGCCGACGCCTGAAAGTTTGTTACAAAAACTTATTGACAAATTTAGGAAAATAAGTTAAATATGCCTTTCTATGCCTGAAAAGTAATTTCGGGCGGTTGGATTACGTTGTGAATAACTTTGAAAGAGGAGATACACGAGTGGCGCGTTCAAGCTCTCGCTCCAGTAGTTACGAAGATAAATCATTAGATTTATATCTCAAAGAAATTAGCCAAGTTCCATTGCTAACTGCCCGCGAAGAAGTTGAGCTTGCCGTCCGTATCAAGCAAGGGGATAAGGCGGCGTTGGATCATTTGACCAAAGCCAATTTGCGCTTTGTCGTTAATGTGGCGAAACAATATACCAATCAAGGGCTATCTTTATCCGATTTGATTAACGAAGGTAATATCGGCCTGATTAAAGCGGCCAAGCGGTTTGATGAAACGAAAGGGTTTAAGTTTATTTCTTATGCCGTATGGTGGATCAAGCAAGCCATTTTGCAAGCGCTGGCTGAGCAGTCACGTATTGTTCGATTGCCTTTAAATCGAGCCGGAACGCTCTATAAGATTGGCAAGCTGTCCAATGATTTGGGTCAGGAATACGGTCGTGAGCCGACGCCGCAGGAAATTGCCGAAGAATTAGACTTACCGGTTGATGAAGTGACGGACACGATGAGTTTGTCAAATGCCCACCTATCGTTGGACGCGCCTTTTTCCGGCAACAATGATAACCGTTTGATCGACTTCTTGCCGGATACATTTCAACCGTCGCCGGATCAGTCGTTAATGGAAGATGCTCTGCGCCATGATATTGAAAAAGCGTTGAAGACATTGACGAAACGTGAGGCGGAAGTTATTACACTCTATTTTGGTATTAATCGCGAAAAACCGTTGACACTTGAAGAAATTGGGCAAAAATTCGGTTTATCGCGTGAGCGTGTCCGGCAGATTAAAGAAAAAGCCATTCGCCGGTTGCGTCATGTGTCACGGAGTCGTCGGCTAAAAGCATACATAAGCTAAAATTAAGTTTGCAACTTTTGCTATTAAAGGGGAGAATTCAACCGAGTTCTCCCCTTAATTTTATAGTAATTTTCTTTTTTAAAGTATTAGCTTAGGAGTAATATAACTTTATGCCAGATAACATATTACCGGATTTCAACAAGCTTTGGAATTACAATGATCCTGCCGCAACTGCGCAGAAATTCCGCGATATCCTGCCGGCGGCGGAAGCGGGAGATGATCGGAATTATCATATCGAGTTATTGACCCAAATTGCCCGAGCTTATGGCCTGCAGCGCCAATTTGACCAGGCACATCAACTATTAGACCAGGTCGAGGCCGAGCTCACGCTAACTACCCCCGCGCGGCCGAGGGTGCGCTACTTACTGGAGCGCGGGCGTGTTTTTAATTCCAACCGCGAGCAAGATAAAGCCCGACCGTTCTTTAAAGCCGCTTATGAAATCGGGACAACGGCAGGGGAAGATTTTTATGCAGTTGATGCCGCGCACATGATGGGCATCGCTGCTGAAACTCCTGAACTCCAATTGGAATGGAACCTGAAAGCGTTGTCATCAGCCGAAAAAAGCGCCAGTACAGATGCTCGCGGCTGGCTTGGCTCGCTGTACAACAACATTGGTTGGGTGTATCATGGTTTGGCCGACTATGAGCAGGCGTTAAATCTTTTCACAAAAGCCCTGGCCTGGCGGCAAAGCGTCAATCAGGTTCAGGAAGCGCGTATTGCTAAATGGTGCATTGCGCGTTGCTTGCGGTCGTTAGAGCGTGTGGAAGAGGCGTTGGCCCTGCAAATTGCGCTGTTGACGGAAGGCGGCGATACTGACGGCTATGGCTACGAGGAGATCGGCGAGTGCCTTTTGCTGTTGAACCGTGCCGCAGAGGCCGGACCATATTTTGCCAAAGCATACGAATTTTTAACCCAGGATATTTGGCTGACAAGCAATGAGCCAAAGCGTTTGGCCCGACTTAAAAATTTGGCGGCAATCGCCGATGGGAGTCGTGACGGATCATGAAAAAAGGATTGCTTATTTTTGGCGGTATAGTTCTTGGTCTTACCTTAATCTTAGCCATTGGTGGAATGTTTTTACCGTCGCATTATCGCGTCGAACGCAGCATTGTAATTGATGCGACAATTGCGGATGTCTATCCGCCGCTGAATCGGTTAAAAGATTGGCCGAGCTGGACAGCCTGGACAAAAGAAAAGGACCCGACCATGACCTTAAGCTATGAGGGTCCTGAAGAAGGCACCGGCGCGGTTTATAAATGGCAGGCCGAAAAAATGGGCAATGGCCGTTTGGAAATCACCCAAAGCGACCCAACGCACGGCGTTTTTTATAGTCTTAAGTTTGAAGATTTTAACGCGTCACAGGGTGGTCTGGAATTAACATCCCTGGGCGAAAACGCAACGAAAGTTCTCTGGTTTGACGAGGGCAATTTAGGCGGCAACCCGATCAATCGGTATTTCGGCTTGATGATGGATTCCTGGGTCGGTAAGGATTTTGAAGAGGGGCTTGGCAATTTAAAGCGGCTGGTTGAGTCTAATAAAATTTAGGCACAGTCTGCAACGGCGAATAACTTTACCGTCAACGTCGAATATGACAAAAGCCGTTAACCATTCGGCAAATCTGTAGCGCGAAGTGCCTAATTCGCGCAGGGCCACTGCATAAAGCGGGGCAAAACTGACATTTTGCTCTATGTTATTCTCGTTAAGGGTTAGAAGTTGCAATTGTACAAAGTGTCATTCCGGCACGTTTTTAGCCGGAATCTTCTTACAGGTAAGCAAGATGCCGGATAGAAGCATTCCGGCATGACATCGAATTGAAATGCAATTTCTAACCCTTAATCAGTATAGCAACGCATATTGAGCGCCTCATTTTGTGGAAAGGTTGTTTTTATTTGCAAAAAAGAGAATAAAATATATGTTGTGACAGTCACTCGGAATAATGGCAAGGACATTTTATGATCGACAAATACAATAAATTGCAACAAATTCTTGATGTAAGTCTTGAACTTGCACAAGTGCGTGATATCGATGTTTTGCTGGAAAAAATTTTGAGTGCAGCCCGTCGATTAGTGAATGCGGATGCCGGTTCCATCTACATCAAAGATGAAGATGATCCCACCAAACTGCACTTTAGCTATACCCAGAATGAAACATTACAACGTCGCCTACCGACTGGTAAAAAATTGCCATTTAACACCTTTTCAATTCCCATCAATCACCGTTCCATATCTGGCTATGTGGCCAGCACGGGCGAAATCCTGAATATTTCCGATGTCTATCATCTTTCTGACAACACTTCGTACGCTTTTGACCCATCCTTTGATCGTAGTGTCAACTATCGCACCCAGTCCATGCTGACGTTTCCGCTGAAAAATCCGCCTATTCTGGCCGAGGGCGAGGACGACATCATCGGCGTTATGCAGCTAATCAATGCCTGCAGTGACCATGGGAGCGTTGTGCCTTTTTCCGAACAGGATTTAACCTTGATTCAGCCGTTTGCAAATACGGCTGCCAGCGCTATTAAACAAGCCCAAATGACACGGGCGATGATTTTGGGGATGATTCGTGTCGCGGAATTGCGCGATCCGAAAGAAACCGGCCCGCACGTTAAGCGTGTTGGCGCGTATGCCTCGGAAATTTATGAAGCCTGGGCCCAGAAAAGAAAAAAACCCCGGGCGGAAATTGACAAGAAAAAAGACGCACTGCGTATGACCGCCATGCTTCATGATGTGGGCAAAGTCGCGATTGAAGATGGGATTTTAAAGAAGCCGGCTAAATTAACCAATGAAGAATATGATCGGATGAAGCAACACACATTTTTGGGAGCTCGTCTGCTAATAAAAGACGCCCAATCCGATTATCACAAAATTGCCGGTGAAATCGCGCTTAACCACCATGAACGCTGGGACGGACGTGGTTATCCTGGCTGGATCGATCCATTGACCTGTCAGCCGATTCCCGGTTATGCCGATGAAAGCGGCCGTGCCCGCGGCAAAAAAGGTGAGGAAATCCCAATTTTCGGCCGGATTGTCGCTGTCGCCGATGTTTACGATGCCCTTTCCTGTCGCCGTAGTTATAAAGATGCCTGGAAGGAGGATGATGTGCTTAACGAATTGCGAAAATGTGCAGGTACCCAGTTTGATCCGGAAGTAATTGACGCATTTTTTGATTGCATTGATTCTTTGCGTGCGATTAGCCGGCGTTTCCCGGACGAAGAGCTTCATTCCGCTTGATGCTAAGTTTTATTTTTAATAATATGTAAAATTATTGTTGTATTTATTAAAGAATAATGTAGACTTTAAGCCAGATAAATTACTCTTTTATTACGGCGCATGTGGGACACTCACATAAGGATTGGCCAATGAAAGCAACCTACCTATTTTGGATCACGGTCCTGGCCCTAACAACCGGAGCTTACGAGAGCAGCGCTCAAAGTTTGCGTATGGACGGCCACCTGACCAATACTTTTTATGCGTTGGAAGATTCTATACAGCATACCCGTGTCTATGAAACCTTGCGATTAGATGTAGGCCCGGCTGCACACCCAAACCTTAGCTTTCACTTTATCGGACGCGGCCTATTTGACTTGGCCGGTGATGCCGACTCTCGTTTGACCGATGAACAGCGATATCATGCCCAACGGTTTTCGTTCGAAGCCAAAAAGTTGTTTAAAGATCGGCTGGACGTGGAAATAGGCCGGCAGTTTTTGCATCCTGGCTTACCGTTGGGTGGGATTGACGGCGTTGATCTGACAGCGCGCCTGCATCCAAAATTGGTTGTGCAGCTTTATGGGGGCGTTGAGACGCAACATGACAAAAGCTTCAATGTTTATAGCACGGATGATGCCGGCGTTTTTGGTTCAGCGGTCACGTTTAGCCGGTGCTCCGTTTCTAAAATTCAAGCGGTGTACTTGAAGAAAAATAGAGACGGCAGCGCGCAATGGGAGATCGCGGGTTTAAATATTACGGATCGCACTTTTAAAAACCTGTTTTTAAAAGCACAGGCTCATTACGATCTGTTGGAATCACGATTTCATCGCTTTTATTTCACAGGCAACTATACACCGGAAGGCCGGTATGCGCTGGGCTTTAACTTCAAAAGCCAATATCCACAAATTTATGATGATTCCTATTTTAAGCGCTTTGAGGTCGAACGCTATCAACAGTTTGGTTTTAGCGGAAGTTTTGATCTGACGGATGCTCTGGCGCTTGAGACAGTTTACCGTTTGATTGAGCTTGACAATGGCAGCGGCAATATCTTTACCCTTAACATGTCAAATGCCCATGGCTCTGTGGGTGTGTCGTTAGAATCTGGCGATTTGGGCAAGCAAACCAATTGGGTTTTTGATTATGGCTACGAGGTCGTACCCAATCTGCTTTTGTCGGTAAATGTTGATTACTCGCGCTATCGTTTCGAGGAAATTTATGAATTTGAAAATCAAATGGCCAATGCGCTTCGGCTATCCTATCGTTTGAATAAATATGTTCGTGCAGATGTAGAGTATCAATGGCTGCAAAATGATAAAAAGGATTCGGATCAACGTTTTTTAAGTCATTTGCATCTGGTTTGGTAGTTTTTGATGGTATTGGATTTCCGATAGTGGCGTTAAACTAATACGTTTTAAATCGTCGCGGGTAGATGAGAAAATTCGCTGCTTTCAGACGAATTGAGGTGAAGTTATGAGTCTACGCATAAAGGTTGCACTTATTTCCGGCGCGGTATTTGGACTGATTGCTTTGGGTTTATGGGCATCAGAGGTCCCGTCCTTCAAGTTTTCACATAAACAACATATAGATGATGCGGGGGTTGATTGTGCGGCTTGCCATCAAGTGACGGGAAGCCAAGCCGCGACAGATAATTTGTTACCTAAAACCGATGCATGCAGCGAGTGCCATGAAATGGCAGAAATCGGTTATAGCGACAGCGTAAGAACAGCGCGTCATTTGCAAAACTTTGGCGGGCGCTTTGCGCATGCGCGTCATGTCAAAAAGGACGATGATGAAGCGGCCTGTCTGAAGTGCCATACCGGTATTGAAGCCGCAACTAATAATTTGACCAGCCATTTACCGGCGCGGGAATACTGTCAAACCTGCCATAGCGGAGCGGATGCATTGACGAATAAATCCGATTGCGGTATTTGCCATGCCGGCGATTTCAAGCTTAAGCCGATTAATCATGCCTTGAATTGGCGGACAACGCATGGTGTAACAACCGATAGAAGCGGTAAAGATTGCAGTCATTGCCATCAGCAGAGCTCCTGTATTGAATGCCATACAGGTGACAATTTGAATCGAAAGCCGCATCCGCTTAATTTTGTGGATACACATGGCATGAAGGCAAAAGGCAACAAGGAAAATTGCCAAACCTGCCATGCCGACCAGACATTTTGCATGGATTGTCATACTGCCGAAATGGTTATGCCAAAAAATCATAGTTATGCCGGCTGGTCGAATAAAACGACCGGCGGCAATCATGCGCGAATGGCCAAAGCGGATTTGGAAAACTGCATGTTGTGTCATGGCGAGAGTGAGAGTGAGCCGGTATGCAGCACATGCCACGAGTAATGAATTGCGGAATACGGATTGCGGGTTGCATATTGCGAAATTTTCCCCACATTCCCGAATCCGAAATCATAATGTTAAGCCAGAAGGGATTGAGAATATGAAACGACTCTTATGGATAGGGATCGGCCTGTTGCTAATGACATGGGGTTGTTCCGAAAATAAGGATGAGATAGAAAGCGTTACCCACCCCGAAGGTTGGATGACTAAGTCGGCAGACAATTTTCATGGCGCAAAAGTTTTTGCGTCCGGGCTGGATAATTGCAGAACTTGTCACGGCGACAAATTGGATGGCGGGCAAGCCGGTGTCGAATGTTTGGACTGCCATTTGAACAATAACTTGCGTTATCCGCATCCGGATGGCTGGGTAGTGAAAGACAATGCTAATTTTCACGGCAAATTCATACGCGGTCAAGGTTGGTCAATGTCTACGTGCCAATCATGTCACGGTAATGATTATATGGGTGGACGGGCTCTTAAATCCTGTACAACTTGTCATAATCAACCGGGCGGACCGGAATTTTGCGGGACTTGCCACGGCAGTTTGACTAATCCGGCTCCTCCGGAAGATTTAATGGGACGCACCAGTATTTCCGAGATAAGTGTTGGCGCTCATCAAACGCACTTGACCAAAGGCGTTGCATGTGGTGTCTGTCATATCGAGCATTTCAATATCGCCGATCCCGGTCATATCGACAATACACCCTATGCTGAGGTCAATTCGCATTTACAGTGGGATCGAACTAAGCAAACTTGTGCCGGCGTCATCTGCCATTCAAACCAATTGATTTGGACAATCCCGGCTCGATAAATTTGACATGAAATTCGAGTATGAACCCAAAAACTGCAGTCTTAGGCGCTTAGCCATGACTGCAGTTTTTTTTTGTATTTACGTAGTCGTACTTTCTGATTTGGACAGTTCTATTTTCCGCTGGCATTCAAAACAAAGTTGCTGTATTATTAAAAGGTGCCCTTATGCGACATGGTATTTTTCTTTAGCGGAGCAGCCCTTATGCCGCACATTCTGGTTGTGGATGATGAAGATTTGATTTTGCTGGCTATTAAGCAAGTTTTGCAAAAATCTAACTATGATGTTTTAACTGCCAAAGATTATACTTCGGCAGTTAAACTGTTGGAAGCAAATACGTTTGATACGGTGATTACCGATATCGTTTTGCCGGGCACAAAAGGTACGCAATTATTACAGTACGCTCGTGAAATGGATCCGGATTTGCCGGTTATCTTGATAACCGGAATGCCTGCCATAGAGACCGCGCAACTTGCCATTCGTTACAAAGCTTTTGATTATATTACCAAACCGCTTTATCCTGCTAATCTGCTGCATGTGTTAGAGAAAGCGGTAGAAATGCGCCGGTTATGGCTGGATAATAAACGACTACAACAAGAAGCTGAAAGTTATCGCCAAAATCTGGAGCTGCAGGTCGCAGACCGGACGCATCAATTGGACGAGTCGCGGGCACGCTATCAGGATTTGTTTGAGCGGGCAACTGACCCCATGTTTTTGCTGGATGAGTCACTCAAGATTTGCGATATTAATCAGGCAGGTCAGATATTGCTTGGTACCGTTAAAGAACAAATTCTTGGTCAAAGCTTAAATGCTGTATTGAATGCCGGGATCCCGTCTGACCAGGAATTCCCGCCTTTTTTTGAAATGACACAGATCCGACTGGGTCAGACTCGTGTTTTGGAAATTCGGATTAGCCGGATTAACTTTCGTGGCCAACAGGGGAATTTTTATCATGGAATTGTGCGTGATATCACCGAGCGCAAGCGCACCGAAGAAGCGATTCGCCAGAAAAACGAGGACCTTCGCCAGACGAATGAAAAACTCCAGGTTGCTAATAAAATTCAGTCAGATCTTTTTAATTTGATTTCCCATGAACTGCGCACACCTTTGACGATTATTGCCGGGCATGCCGAAATTTTGCGGGATCTGGAGGCCGGTTTAAGTTTGAATATGCGGCATGATTGTTTGGGGAAGATTTTAAAGCACGTTGCCATACAAGGCAAAATGATTGATCAACTTTTGCTGGCCAGTCGCTTGTTTAAAGGTAATGTCCGTTTTGAGAGTACGCCTATTGCACTGGATAATATTCTGCGCGATATTTACGAAACATGTCAGCCCGATTTTGCTGAAAAAGGTTTGACAATTCGGCTTGGTTTGACAACTGAAAGTCCGTTATTGATTGATGGTTACGAGTCTTTTATTGCGTTGACTGTGCGAAATGTTTTAGAAAATGCGCTCAAATTTACACCGAGCGGCGGTCAGGTTACGTTAAGCGCTAAGGTAGAGGATGAGTCGATCGTTGTCAGTATTAGCGATTCCGGGATTGGCATTCAGCCGGAGCATCTTGAACCAATTTTTCAGCAGTTTTACCAGGTGGAGTCTTCGACAACGCGGCGCTATGGGGGGTTAGGGTTGGGTTTGGCGATTGCCAAAGAGTTAATACAGATGCATCAAGGTGAAATTCATGTTGTGAGTACTCCCGGTCAGGGCAGCACATTTTTTTTGCGCTTTCCAAAAAGCCACAGCACGCAAGCCACGCTGCACGGTATGCAACCCAAAAACACATCAAGCGTCCACAAGACCGTATTGATCGTTGATGACAATCGTGATGTGACGGAGATTGTGCGAATCAGTTTGACACAAAAAACAAATTACCACGTATTGGTTGCTGCCAGTGGTTTTGAGGCTTTGGCTTTAAGCAAACAACATTTAGTTGATCTGGTAGTTTTGGATCTCATGATGCCGGATATGGATGGTTTTGCTGTTTGCGAAAAATTGCGCGGCCAAGCGTGGACACAAAATATTCCGATCATTATCTTAACCGGTCAGGCTCAGGATGAGGAGCGCGAACGCGCATTGGCGCTGGGCGTCAACGATTATATGATTAAACCTTTTGTGCGCGAAGCGCTTATGGCGAGTATTGACCGACTGATCGCCCGCACGAACCATTGATCGGATCATTGTGCAAAACGGATCTTAGCTAAAACTGAATAAGCGATAAGATCTCACCCGGATATCAGATCGCTTTGCGATCTTTGGCCGTAATATTCATAATATCGCTTTTCGGGACATCAAACAGGCAGGAGCATTGAACGCATTCCACTTTGACAGAACCCGTCTGGGCACGGATGGAGTGGTTAAAGCTTTTGAATAACGTCAGCGGGACACCCAGCAATTTAAAGGCATCATATTCGTTGCTCTGGTTGCAGCCTGGACAGGTCAAACTAATTTTCATCATTGTATCCTTTGCATAAGGGTTTGTTTAAACAGGGTAACATTTTCACATGCCTACGATTTTCAATATTGCCGCGCTAATTTCGTCAATAGATAGAACATAACGAATCGCTTTAAGTTCAATGGCTTTTTGGGGCATCCCGAATACGACACAGGATTTCTCATCCTGGGCGATGGTTGTACCGCCGGCTAAATATATCCGCTGCATACCTTCGGCGCCATCGCTGCCCATGCCGGTTAAAATAATGCCTAAGGTGGTTCGGCCATAAAATTCGGCAACTGAATTAAACATCACATTAACCGAAGGGCAGTGATTTTCAGCCGGATAGCGACTGCACGCACTTAAGACAAAATTCCCGGAATAATCCATTTCTAAATGCCGCTCTTCCGGCGGAAAATAAATAAAACCCGGGCGGGGCGGTTCTCCCGGTTGAGCAATTTTTATTTTCAGCTTACATTGGGTAGACAGCCACTCAATCAGACCCGACAAAAATCCGGTGCTAATGTGCTGAACACAAACGACCGGAATCGGAAAATGCCCGGGCAGGTTTGGTAAAATTGTTTGCAGAGCTTTTGGCCCGCCGGTTGACGTGCCAATTGCCAGGATGCTGACTTTGCCTGATTGGCTGATTGACGTTATGGGTTTTAGCTCAGAACCGTTTTGGATTGTGGACTTAAGCGCTTTGCGAAAAACAATAACACCGGACAAAATTTTTATCTTGCTGATTAGCTCATTGGTCCACCGAGTGTTTTCAATATCTTGCCCCCCGCGTGGTTTTGAATATACATCAACGGCCCCCGCCTCCAACAGACTAAAAACATTTTGCGCGTCGGCATCTTTTTCTACGGAAACGCTGACAACCAAAATAGGCTTGGGAAAACGGGTCATGATTTCCCGGGTGAGTTCCAGGCCGTTCATTCTCGGCATGTGCAAATCTGTGCAGATAACATTTGGTTGCAGCCGGGGGATTAGCTCAAGTGCTTCTGCGCCATCACGGGCGGTTCCGACTACTTCAATTTCCGACGCTTTTGCCAGTGCGCGTTTTAACAATGACAAGGTAATTTGGGAGTCATCAACCAATAGAACTTTAATCTTGCCAGCACTCATTTTAGGCTACATTCTCCGATTTAATAAAGGACATCATCATGCAGACCGGAATGCCATGGTCGTCAGTCGCGGTGTGAATTGTGGCTTGAACCAGAAATAGTTCGCCGTTTCGATGCCGCGCTTTTATTTCACTGCTCCAACCGGCATTATGGCTTAGCTGTTCAACAATTTGGGACGCTTTCTCATCTAATTGCCATAGCGCATCCATTGAAAGGCCCAGTAATTCCTTTTCTGAATTATAGCCCCAATATTTTAAAAATGCCTGATTGACATAGGTTACCAGACCGTGCAGATTGCAGATGACCATTGCGTTGATAGCCGTAGATAAGGCAAAGTCTTTTATTTTTAGCATTTCTTCCGTCGCTTTGCGCAGCGTGATATCGCGCACGACAACGGCCACATCCGTTGTTTTATTATCCAGATTTTTAATGGGCGCGGCACTGTATTCAACAGGGACTTGCTGTCCCCGATGATTAATCAGGATGTTATGATCATTGAGGTCCAACGCGCAATCGGCCCGCAGCACTTCGGCTACCGGATTGGCGGTGGCTGCCCCGGTATTTTCATCAATCAGCGTTAAAATATCCGTGGCTGCGGCGTGAGTGGCCTCTGCTTCGGACCAGCCGGTTAGCTGCAGGGCGGCCGGGTTAATGAAAGATACCAGACCATCTTTATTAAAGGCAATCACAGCGTCACTGATATTGTTGAGAATAGCGCAAAACCATTGCCGGCTTTCCTTAAGCTCGCGCTCCATTCGGGCTTTATAGAGCGTCATATCAATGGTGATTCTTACATCACGAATGTTAAAAGGCTTGATCAGATAGCCAAAAGGCTCCGTCGATTTTGCCCGATTCAGAGTCAAGTCGTCTGAATAGGCGGTTAGATAAATAACGGGCAAGCCATACTTTTGCTTGACCTTTTCTGCAGTTTCGATGCCATCCATATCGCCTTCCAGCATTATATCCATCAGGACGACATTCGGCGGATTTACGGCAATGCTTTCAAGAGCGTCACGCCCTGTCGTTACGGTGGCTGTGACCTCATATTCCAGGTTTTGCAATCGTCGTTTCAGATCTGCGGCGACAATGGACTCATCTTCAACGATCAAAATCTTTTTTTGCATGACCAATCCTTATGCTTTTTTGCCCATACTTTAAAGGTCTGGGGCTGATTACAGTTGGGCTAAGATACCTTCTACGTGCTTGCGTAATTTTTCAGCGGAAACATTCTCATAGGGGTCAATTGGCGTACTCGGCGGTAATCGTTTGAGTAGCTCCAAAGCTGTTGACCACATTTTTTGGGCGCGTTTAAAGTCGGTTTCCGCTTCATAAAGCGACGCCAATTCAATATATGCCGCGACATATTCCGGCGCTACATAGATAATTTTTTTATAGTGATTTTTAGCATCTTCCGTTTGACCTTTTTCGTCATAAATATGCGCCGTGAGATAATAGGCCTTGACATGGTCAAGGCGAATCTGTAAGACCTGTGCGCACAGTTCCAGTGCTTTATCGTGCAAACCCATATTCGCATGGGCCTGGGCCATCAGAAAAATGGCTTCAGCATTTTTTGGCTCGATTTTCAAAATGTCTGATAATTGCGCAACGGCTTCTTTGAATTGTCCGTTTTTCAAGCAGGCAATTGCCCGATTTAAAATATCTGCCGTCGGCGGGGCGATGACGGGTTGCGCTGCCGGCTTGTGCAGTTCTTTGCTAACCGCTGTCGGGCTGTAGTGCGTCAGCGTCGGTTCAAAATTTTTCTTGGAGATATCCGGCGGCCGGACGCTAATCGGCGGCAGGTTTTCGAAGACTACGGCTCTTTCACGCTCTGCTTTTTCGGGTGGGGCTGCCGGGCGGCGTGATTCTTTATTTTTTTGATAGACAATTGAATAGGGATAGGACTTAATCTCAAGATTGTATAAGTGCTGCTGATATAGCTCCGAGTGGCCGGTCAGCAAATAGCCACCTTCTACCAGCGCGTCGTTAAACTTTTTCAAAACGGCGTCAATCGCTTCGGTATTAAAATAAATAAACACATTACGACACAAAATCAAATCAAAATCAGATAAGCCGCTTTCTACAGACGGAAATTTATCCAAGCGCAAGTTTCCTGTTTGCAACGTCGCCATGTTTTGAATTTCACGGTTTAATTCCCAATCTGCCCCACGGGCGTTAAAGTAAGATTTTTGAATTTGCTGGTCAACCATACGGAAGGACCAATTGCTGTAAATGCCCTGCCGGGCACGTTGGATGGCATCTTCGTTGATGTCAGTCCCGATCAGATGAATTTTCCAACTGTTGGGAGCCGGTAGTAATTCGCGAATGAGGATAGCCAGTGAATACGGCTCTTCGCCGGTGGAGCAGCCCGCGCTCCAAACCCGCAAAATGCGCTCAATCTGCCTTCGCCGAATAATTTCCGGCAGAATGATGTCGCGCAGCAAAGCAAATTGACCTTTATCACGGAAAAAAAACGTCTCGGCAGTCGTGAGCAGAGCCACAAATTTTTTCCATTCGGGATCATTGCTGTTTTGATCTGCCAACAGGAACGCGTGGTAGTCATTAAATCCGGTTAATTTCTGCACCCGCGTTCTGCGTATCACAGCTTGTTCCAGTTTGCCGTGATCCTGCTCACGCAGATGCAGCCCGGTGCGTTCGACAATGAGACGTTTAAAATTTTCGAGAAGGCGTGCTTCCATTTTTGCGCCATGATTTAAGGTGGGGAGAAAATCGCCAATAAGAAGCTATATCTCCAATATATGGAGTCAAGTAAAATAAATTCAGGTAAGAATCTTCTTGAAATTTAGCTGTACTCTATCTTGCGGGAAGAGTCCTTTGGAACGACACCTGCTTCAAATGCTTAATTTTCACCAGAAAAAGAGTTTCAACTCATCTCTACACGTGGCAATTCGATGCTAAAAATCGAACCATGACCCGGCTCACTTTCACACCACACCCGCCCGTTCATTTGTTCGATTAAGCGCTTGACGATAAACAAACCCAAGCCGGTTGAATTTTCCTCACCCGTTGGGCGGGCGCTCAAGCGGGCAAATCGGCCAAAAAGCTTTTCTTTATCGACATCGGTTAAACCCGGACCCTGGTCTTTAATGGCAAGGCGAACATGACTGTATGTTTCATCACAGGTTACATTGACAAAAACTTCTTTGCCCGGAATGGTGTATTTAACCGCGTTGGAGATTAAATTATCAATGACTTGTTCGGTTGCTTCACGGTCGGCATAAACGACGTGAGGGTTTTCCGGCATTTGCAGGTACAACTTTATATTTTTTTTGTTTGCCCGGCCGATATAGGGCTCACAAATCATGCTTATGGAAAGGCGCAAGTCAAATGCGGTTGGATTCATGCGGGTTTTGCCGGATTCGATGGCGTTTACGTCCAACAGATTGGCAATCAACGTGAACATTCGTTTGGCATCCCGCTCGATTTGCTGAATCATGTTCAAAATGTCAGGTTTGGCAAATGCGTCAAAGTCATACAGCAAAAGCTCCGCATAACCTTGAATAATTGTCAGCGGATTTTTGAGGTCATGCGCGGCAATTCCCAAAAACTCATTTTTTTCTTGATTCAGTTTGACAAGCTCCTCGTTTTTCTTTTCCAGTTCATGCAGCGCTTTTTCTAATTGAACCGTGGTGCGGATCAGGTCGTTGTTTTTAAGCACGGCAATTTCGTAGGAGGAAAGCAGCAGACCGATGATTTGGGCGCGGCCTGCGGTAATCAAGTATTTTTTTTGATCAAAAATGATTCCGACGGGTTCGGCTTCGGCCTCTATTTTATTACGCTGCAGGCTGCGGCTGGCAAGCAGGTCATGAATTCGGGCAAATAGTATTTTGTTCTCATAGGGCTTGACGATAAAACTGTCGGCGCCGCTTTCCATACCTTTGACAACGTCATGTGGATCGGACAGCGCTGTCAGCAGAATGACCGGGATATGCTGGGTATGATCATCTTTTTTAATGGACTGGCATAGTTGGTAGCCGTCCATTTCGGGCATGATGATATCGCTGATGACTAAATCCGGCGCACTTTCGGTCAACATCGCCAAAGCTTTTTTGCCGTCTTTGGCCAGTTGGACGATATAGCCGGCTTGTTCCAGTGTATATTGAAGCTGCATGGCCTGGGTCAGGCTGTCTTCAGCGATCAAAATTTTCTCGGATGCATTCATAAAGTTTCTCCATTATTTTCCATTCATGAGCCTCACAGTCACGCAGGCTATGTATAAATTTTTCAGGATAAAAAAGACGAGCCGGGTCTGGTCGGCGACGAAACGGCTGCCCGATTTTTTTGGAGCTTAAAGATTTCTTCAACTTTGTCTACAATTTGCTCCGGAGGCAGCACAAAACCGGCGGCGTCCAGCTTAACTGCCTCGCCAGGCATGCCGAAAACCGTGCAGGTTTCTTTACTCTGGGCAAAGGTGACTGCGCCGGCATCGCGCATTTGTTTAAGGCCTTGGGCGCCGTCGCGGCCCATGCCGGTTAGCAGAATACCGATAGCGCGCTTGCCATAAGCTTTGGCTACGCTGCGAAACAGATAGTTTGCCGCCGGACGCAGACCGTTTTCGGGCGGGCTTGGGTGCAGTTCAATTCGGCCGGTTGTAACGGCCATTTGGACGTGATCTGGCGCGAAATATACTCTTCCCGGCATAGGTTGTTCGCCGTGTTTGGCGATTTGAATGGGAAATTGGGTGGTTTTAGCCAGCCATTCGGCTAATCCGCTCAAAAAACCAACAGTGATATGCTGGACAATCAAAATCGGCGCTGCAATATCTTTGGATAGTCCGGTCAGAATGGTTTGCAAAATGATCGGTCCGCCGGTTGAGGCGCCAATAGCAATCAGCTCAATTTTGGCGGTGTGAAGTGTCGCGGTGCCGCTCAGGCCGGCTTGCAGGTTGGCGGTCACACTTTTCAGTCGCCGGGTAACTAATTTTACTTCCGACATGGATTTAACGGTTTGGATCAATTCCTGAGCCGATTGGAAATGATCCGGATCTTCCAGACCTTTCGGCTTGCTGACAACGGCCACGGCGCCAACTTCCATTGCTTTAAATGTGGTTTCCACTTCTTTTGGATCAACGCACGCGCTGACCAGGACAATGGGCATGGCTCGGGTTTCCATAATCTTTTGGGTGGCCTCATACCCGTCCATGCGCGGCATATTAATATCCATGACAATAACATCCGGCAACAGCTTGAAGGCCATGTGGACGCCTTCTTCCCCGTCCCGCGCCATGCCTACCACTTGAACCTGCGGATCGGATTCCAGAATGTAGTGCAAAAATTCGCGAATAACCATGACATCTTCCACAATCAGAACGCGAATCATAGTCAGACCAACCTTTCGATGACTTGGAGCAGTTTGGTTTGGTCAAAGCTGCTTTTGATAATGTAGGCGTTGGCCCCAACCTCAATGCCGCGCTCCTGATCTTCGCGTGAGGCCAGCGAAGTCACCAGCACGATCGGTAATTCACTTAAGTTCTTGTCATTGCGCAGAGCGACGGTTAAATCAAACCCGTTCATTCGCGGCATTTCCACATCGGAAACTAATAAATCAAATGGCTCTGACTTCAGCATCCGCAGGGCTTCTGCGCCATCAACGGCTACTTGAACATTGTAGCCGGCAGCCTGCAGTATACCTTTGACCAGCATCCGCGAAGTAATGGAATCATCCGCGACCAGGACGGCTTTTCTCATATTAGCCGGCGTCGATTTTTCGGGGGTTATGCCGACACCGGTTCCCAGACCCGTGGTCGTAATCGCCGATTTGATGACATCCAGGATATTAAGAATCGGCACAATTTTGCCGGAGCCCAGGATTGTTACGCCGGAAATATTTCGGACTCGCGAGAGCTGCTTACCCAGCGCTTTAATCAGAACTTCCTGCTCATCTAAAACCTCATCCACGCGAAAGGCAATTTGCTTATCGGAGGCGCTTAACAATAAAACCAGAATCTGGGTTTGATCTTTGACCAAAGCGGTGGGAAGCAAGCCCAACACATCACTTAAGGCGACTAATGACACAGGCCGCCCTTTGATAGGCACGGTGCTTTTGTTTTCGACTGTTTTTATCTGGGTCAGCGGGATGCGTCGCACCAGATCAACATTGGCGGTCGGCACGACAAAAACATGGTCGCCGACGCGTACCAGAATGCCCCGAAAAGTTGCCAGCGTGATTGGCAGCAACATGCGAAATGCGGCGCCTTTATTTGCTTTGGTCTCGACGGTGACCGATCCGCCCAGTTTTTCGATTTTTTCGCGAACAATCGCCATGCCCAGGCCGCGTCCCGATAGATCGGTGATAATTGGGCTGGTAGAAATGCCGGATTCCCATATCAGGGCCATTGTTTCGGCTTCCGTCAAATTGTCGGCTTCTTTTTCGAGCAGCAGGCGCTCTTCGATGGCTTTTTGCTTGAGCCGCGCCAGGTTAATACCTGCGCCGTCATCACTAACTACAATTTCGATTTGGCTGCCGCCAATTTGTGAGATTGTGACGGTTAATGTGCCCTGGGCAGGTTTACCGTGTTTTGTGCGGATTAGCGGTGTTTCCAAGCCGTGATCAATGCAGTTTCGCACGAGATGAATAAACGGGTCTTTTAGTTCTTCCAAAATACGCTTGTCAATTTCGATCTCGCTGCCGTGCATAACTAATTCTACTTGTTTGCCACGCTCGCGGGATAAATCACGCACCATTTTGGGAAAGATTTGCAGCAGCGACGAAAAGGGCATCATTAATGCCTTTTTCATATCATCCAAAAGGTTGTCGACCATTCCGCCCAGTGATCGCAAATCCTGCTCCGACGCTGATAGCAGCCCGGTCAGCATCTGCTCAAGGGCCATTATTTGCGCTTGATTCCAGTCCAAAAACCCGGTAATTCGGTTGATATGAGGATCTGCTTGTGACGATTTATTTTTTTTGTCGATAACGCGCGGTGTGTTTCGCATTTCCGGCTGCAATTTTTTCCACTCTTTCCGCCAGATATCCAGCAGGCCGGTCGATTTGGCCAGAACTGAAATTCGCTCGCGCAAAGCTTGTTTAATCGCCAGCATTTCTTCGCTTTGGCGCATGAGCGAGTCTAACTTGGCCGTCGCAATTCGGATAGTTTCTGTGGATTGTGGAGGCATTTTTTTTTCTGCGCGGGCAGTCTCTTTGTCTTTGACCGGCGAATCATCTGTTGACGCGGGGGGCGCTGTTTCCGGCGCAGCAGGCAGTGGCGCGGGCTCAGGTTGCATGATCTGCTGTGGTTGAATAGTCAGCGGCGCCGCTGTTAACGTCGACGCGGCCTGTGCCAAAACCGCCGCTTCCAACCTGGGCGACTCAGGAGTCGGTTGAATTAAAATCCGGTTCGGTTTGACCGGTGATGGAGGTATTGCTTTGGGAGGCGTTGTTTTTTCAACCGGCTGGCCTTGTTCGATCCGGCTAATTTGTTTAATCAGCTCCGGTACGGGAACCGACGGGGCGGCTTCGGGATTATCCAGCAGATCCGAGACAATATCAACCGCTTTTTGTAAAATATCAAACTGGGACGGTTCCGGCCTAAGTTCTTTACGTTTCCAACGGGCAAAAACAGTCTCCAGCGCCGCGCAAATCATTTCTATATCGCGCATACTGACCGCGCGGGAGGCGCCTTTCATGCTATGTGCGCCGCGAAAGATTGTTTCGATAAGCTCCTGCTGTTGAGCTGGGTCCGTCACTTTTTCTAATTGTACTAAACCGGAAGCCAGAGCTGTCAAATGCTCTTCCGCTTCGATTTTAAACGCTTGCCGCAATCTTTTAAGAAATTCTTGATCTTGGGTCATATCGTCGCAAGTCGTAAGTTGTCTATTTACAAGTTGTGCTATCGGGATATTTTATATAAAATGCCGCGGTTTCGCAATGTTCTTTTCCTATTGTGAAAAAAAAAGCCCGCTGACAGCATCAAAACAGCCGCAAGCGGGCGACAGGTCTTCCATACCTGCTGTAAAGCTCATCTTCTCGGCTCAAACGGCAGCGTCACCTGAAAAACGGTTTTGCCCGGTCGCGTTTCCGTTACTTCCAACGTGCCGTTATTCTTTTCGATAATCTGCTTGCAGATATGCAGACCCATACCACTGCCTTCGCCCTTGCTTTTAGTGGTAAAATAGGCGTCAAAGATACGCGGCAGCACGTCCGGCGAAATGCCCGGACCAGTGTCCTCCACTTCCACAAAAAAGTGTTGCTCGTCCAGCCGTTTCAGGCGCAAGTAGATTGTGCCGGAGGCGCGCATGGCCTGAATGCTGTTGTGGATCAGGTTTGTCCAGACCTGATTCAACTCATCGGCGTAGCAAGTCACCGGTGGCAACTTATCGTAATCTTTTTGAACGGTCACGCCCTCCTTCAGTTTGCTGCGCAAGATCGTCAGCGTATTGTCCAAATCCTGACCGATATCGGTGAGTGTGAGCTTGCCCTCGTCCAGGTGCGTATAACTCTTGAGCGCCTTGACCAGGTGGGTAATGCGACTGATGGCAAGCCTGACATCACGAATCCGCACTTGACTCATGCCCAAACGTCGCAGAGATTCCAGCGCTTTATCAAAGTTCGGCGATGCCATCAGCGGCGTCAACATGCCGATGGCGTCTTCCTTAAAGCCCACCAACGCCAACTGCTGGGCGCGATTCTGCGAACCAGGGACATTTTTTGCCGCCAGAATGGCGCTGACAGCCCGGGTAGTCTGGCGTTGTTCGCGGGTGGAGCGTTCTTCTCCGGCATGCTGAATGATGTAATTGCAGGCGTCAATATAGCCTTTGCCCTGGTCCGGAGGCAATGCCGTGGCCAGTTCAACGATCATGATCAGCAACTTTTGGTTATCGTGGGTCATTTCCTGGACCGCGGCGGAAATAGCGCCGGCGGGTGTATTGATCTCGTGAGCGACGCTGCCTACCAATTGACCCAGGGCCGCCATTTTTTCTGACTGCACCAGCTGCGCTTGGGTGGATTTGAGATTCGCGTAGGCATTGGCGTTATCCAGCGCAATCGCCGTGTAAGAAGCCAGCGTTTTGAGGATATCCAGATGATAAGGCGTGTAGGCGTTTTTGCGAAAACTTTGCGCGGTCAATGTGCCCACAGTTCGGTCTTCGACAATCAACGGTAAATAGATAACCGATAGGGTGCGCTTATCAATGCTTTCATCGTTATTGCCGACGGAGTCGGATTTGAATTCATTGGCGGCGTCATTGGTAAAAATGACCTGCCTGTTTTTGAAGCAGCGCGCTTTAAAAGAGTCATTATCGGCTAAGGGATAGCTGGTTTCGGGCACACGCACACCGGCTTCAATGGATAGTTTTACCTCAATGGCGTCTTTTTCCCGGTTATAGACGCCGATGGCAAAATGGGTCGCATCCATCAATTTGTTAACGGATTCATACACTTTTTGTAAAATGTTTTGCAGATCCAGGCTGGCCGTAATTTCCTGACCTATTTCACCCACCACCGCCATATTTTTGAGGGATTGATCCAGGCTTTGGTTGGTCCGGGCCAGTTCTTCTTCAGCCTCTTTGCGCAGGGTAATGTCGTCCTGCACCGAAACAAAATGGGTTATCTCGCCCTGATCATCCTTGATGGGCGCCACCGAAGTCAAAACCCAGCACAACTGTTTATTTTTTTTACGATTTTGAAATTCGCCATGCCAGCTTTGCCCGGCTAAAATGGTGTTCCAAAAGTCGCGGTATTCCTCACTGGAACGCTCCCCGCTTTTTAAAATAGCGGATGTTTTCCCTATAACCTCAGCGGACTCGTATCCATAAATCTGGGTAAAACGATTGTTCACATAAGTAATTTTCCCCTGCACATCGGTGATGATAATTATACTGGAGCTTTGTTCAATGGCGGTGGAGAACTGCCGGAGGCTGCGGTTTTTTTCCGCCAATTCGTCGGTGCGTTTTTTTACCAACTCTTCCAGATGATATCGATGTTGGTTCAATTCGGTGGTCATTTTATTGAAAGCATCCGCCAGCTCGCCCAACTCGCCCTGAAAACGGGTTTTGATCTGAAAATTCAATTCGCCGACGGTGAGAAGCTTGACCCCTTCCAGCAAAATATCTAATGGGCGGAGGGCATAGCCGGAAATCAACCAAATGATAACGATAATGGAAATAAGCAGACCGGCGGACATTATCAAGATATTGTTTTTAATCCGTGCCAGTTCGTTTTCAATATAATAATTGGTAAAAGTCACTTCCAGTCGGGCAATGACTTGATTTTCGCGTATCAGGTCTTCAGTCCTGTAAATGTCATTTTTTCCGTGAATATCTTTGGTTAGATTGACCAGAACTGTTTTTTTAAACGTGTCATCCGTCATGATCAGACGGGTAATTTCCGGGTCTTTAAAGAATGATTGGCAATTGGTTTCAATAGCTTCCTGATCGAAATTCCAGGCGTGGTCCGTATTGGATGATATCAGCAATTTGGTAATATAATCCGCTTTTTCACGCAATCGCGCCTCATTCTTTGTTCGCTGGTCCTGGATAAATAACGAAGTGAAAACAGAGAAAAAAATAAAAATAACCAATACAATCGGCGTCAATAAGCGATAGCGAAATCGCAGGCGATAGTACGCGTTAATCAACAAGAGGCTTATGCGCTCCATGCCTTCTCCTTCATTTAAACGAATGCTTTGTTGGCGACGCCGTGGGCAAATTTTTCCAATCCTGCAGCCCGTATTTTTGCAAAATGACCGCTAACTCTCCGGATTTTCTCAACGCCACAATGCCGTCCGATAGAAGCTGCGCATAACGCTGACTGGTTGCCAGAGCCGGTGAAAAGCCGATATAGGTTTTATTAGGTTCGCCAAGTTGACCAACGACTTTAATGGAATCGGCCACACCCATATTTGCGGCCTGATACCAAAACACAATATCTCCATCAATAAGCACATTTACGCGATTCACCAACAATTTCTTGATGCTTCGTTCCAGCGGCGAATTACCGCCAAGAACTTGCACCCGCTCCGGGTCGCGCTTGTTGGCCTCCAGATACTTTACGATCTGATCGTCATAATCATAGTGTATAACCATGCCCAGTCTTATCCGCTCCAATGACGATATGCCTGTATAAGTCCAATCCAGATTTTTTAAGGCAAAAAACTTTGTCGTGACCTGGGCGAGCTCGTTATCGGAATAGACAAAATCCGGCGCATCTTCTATGTAGGCGCTAACCAGACCATTCGCCTGACCGTTGCGCGTCATCTCTATGGCGCGCGCCCAGGGCACCAACCGATATTCAACCGTATGGCCGGCTTTCGCAAAAATGCGCTGGGCGATTTCGATCATAAAACCAGGGTTAGCCGAGTCGGGATGGCAATTGACCGGACACCAAATATCTGATACAAGTAAGATATGGTCGGCGCCAAGATAGCCGGGCAAGAATAAACAAAAATTTATCAGCAGCAGGAGAATTCGTTTCATATAGACAAATCTCAATGGATTGCAGATTCCAGAAGGCGGATTGGGGAGTTATATGCGGCCCATTGTCACAATTCGCATTCTGCATCTCCAAATCCGAAATCATGAATGGGCATTAACTCGCCATCACTTCAAACGGCAGCATCACCCGGAAGATGGTTTTGCCGGGTCGCGTCTCTGATACTTCAATTGTGCCGCCGTGTTTGACCACAATCTGTTGGCAAACATGCAGACCCATGCCGCTGCCTTCGCCCTTGCCTTTGGTCGTAAAATAAGCGTCATAAATACGCGGCAGCACTTCGGGCGCAATGCCGGAACCGGTATCTTCCACTTCTACAAAAAAACGCTTTTCATCCAGCCGCTTTACCCGCAGAAAAATTGTCCCAACGCCGGTCATCGCCTGGATGCTGTTGGTCATTAAGTGCGTCCAAACCTGATTGAGTTCGTTAGCGTAGCAGGTGACCGGCGGCAGATCATCGTAATCTTTTTGAATTTTTACGCTCTCTTTCAACTTGCTGCGTAAGATGATCAGCGTATTGTCCAGATCGTCCTGAATCTTTGTCGACACAAGGTTGCCTTCATCCAAACGAGAATAACTCTTGAGCGCCTTGACCAACTGGGTAATGCGGCCGATGGAAATTTTGATGTCGCGAACACGAATCTGACTCATGCCCAATTGGCGTAACGATTCGATAATCCGGTCAAACTCCGGCGACGCCGTCAACGGCACAACCGCTTCGATGGCATCTTCTTTAAGCCCGATCATAGCCAACTGCTGGGCTTTGTTGCGGGCGTTGGAGATTTTATGGGCGTCGAGAGCCGTATTTATCTCATGGGCGATTTGGCGCTGCTCACGGGTGCTGCGCTCTTCGCCGCCGTGTTGAATGATATAATTGCAGACCGTAAAATAGCTTGCCGCCTGGTCTGGCTCCAAACGGGTTACCAGCAGCATGATGGTTTCCAACAAGTTTTGATGATCGCTGCCCAGCTCCTGAATCGCCGCCTGAATCGCCCCGGCCGGCGTGTTGATCTCATGGGCCATGCTGCCCACCAACTGCCCGAGCGCGGCCATCTTTTCCGACTGTACCAACTGGGCCTGGGTGGATTTCAGATGATGATAGGCATTGGCGTTATCCAGAGCAATGGCGGTGTAGGAGGCCAGTGTTTTGAGGATGTCCAGATGATAGGGCATATAAGCGTTTTTACTAAAACTTTGCGCGGTCAGTATGCCCACGGCCCGGTCTTCGACAATCAACGGCAAGTAAATGACGGATTGCGTTTTGGTCCCGTCGACGACTTGATGATCGGATTTCTCTTTATCTTGTATTTCGCGTTCGGCATCATTAATAAAAATTATCTGCCGATTCCTGAAGCAACGGGATTTTAAAGAATTATTATCGACTAAAAAATCGCCCGTTTCCGGCAAGCGCCTGCCGTTTTCAATGGCAAATTTCATGTCCAGCATGTCTTTTTCCGAATGGTAAACACCAATGGCAAAAACGGCGGCATCCATCAACTGATTAACGGAATCGTAAACCTTTTGTAAAATCTTTTGCAAGTCCAGACTGGAAGTGATTTCCTGGCCAATCTCGCTGATTACGGTCATGTTTTTTAGAGATTGATCGAGGCTACGGTTGGCGATGGCCAGCTTATTTTTCTCGCTAATAATTTTCTCTACATTCAACGCGTCGTAGGCTTTTAATTCGGCGGCCATTTGGTTAAAGACTTTGGCCAGTTCGCCAATCTCGTCGGCGGAGCGAATCTCTGCCTGCTGGTCAAATTTACCTTCGCCAATGGCTTTGGCCTGCATAGCCAGCAGCTTGACCGGCCGGCTGATCTGGCGCGAAAAAAGCATGGCCCCGACAATGGCCGCCGCCAGACCCGCGGTCACCCACAGCAGCAGACTGAATTTCATCTGGGCAATGGCCAGATAAGCGTCATCGGCGTTCTGCTCGACAATCACCGCCCAGTTTAAATGATTGGGAAACGCATAGCCGCCCAGCATGTTGCGGTTGGGCAATGCATAGGGCATAACTCCGGCTACGCGTGAATTGGCGCGCAGCATTTGCATGACTGTTTGCGCAATCGGCGACGGGGCCGGCGCCGCATCGTTAGGGTCGAACAGACGTCTGCCGGTCGAATCCGCCAAAAAGATGTCCCCGGTGCGGTTTGCCGGATGATCTCGCAAACGGACGATAAAACGATCCAATAAAAACCGTCCGCTGAGCGTGGCCGCCCGCCCGTTGATCGGCTTTTGCAACGGAATGACAATGGTCAGCAACCAATCGTCCGTATTCCGGATATGAGTCGGTCCTTCTATGACGACGCGGTTGCTTTGGCTCAAGGCTTCAAGCTGTTCCGGGTCGATTTTCAGACTCGTCAGGGCGTCAACGCCTTTGGCTTCCAAAGCGGCTTTTACATCGCTTTTGATATAGACGACCGGTTCCGCGCCTTGCAGGGTCAGTTGCAGCGCGGCAATGTCCACCATGTCGCGCGCGCCCGTTTCCAGCAAGGACACCTTGGCCGGAATGTCCAATTTTTCGTTATCAATAGCGTTGCGAATCAGCAGTAACGGCGCTTGCCAAATGTCGGCATAAAGCGCGTCAATGTCCTGCGCCACCCCAATAGCTGTTTGCGCCAGCTCATCGTTGACCGAGCTTTTCAGCTCATTCTGGGTGATGGTAATCAAGGAGCGGCTGGCGACACCCAACGGAATGACCGCCAGAAGAATGGAGAAAAACAGCAGTTTGTTGCGAAAGGTTAGTAAGGTCATGCCGGCGCCTGTTGCATTAAAATTTGCGGTTTCGTCGCTCAAAAAAACGGATTCAAAGACATCATGCTTGAGCGATCACTTCAAATGGCAGCGTCACCCGGAAAACGGTTTTGTCGGGTCGTGTTTCCGTCACTTCGATTATGCCGTTGTGCTTTTCGACAATTTGCTTGCAAATATGCAGACCCACAAAAATAAAACTCTAAGGGCAAAAAAGCAAACCCTTAGAGCTTAATCAGGATTCATCATGCAAAATTTGTCGCTTAAAACGAGCCCGCCCAAAGCACAGCTTACAATGGCCGATAATCCCGCGCAAAATCCTGCGGTGAAATGCCATACCGCTCACCCTCCGAATTTTCTAGCAATGATCCGCCGGACTCTACGCCCTGCAACTCGCCCCACGAGGCTACAAAGATGACATCTTCATTCAACTCAATCCGCCTGACCGGCTTGCTTAAGCTGACGAAAATATTTGCGTCACCCTCATTGGGGCGGTAAAGTTTTAAGAACTGCTCATTCAAAATAATATAAGGCTGTTTGCTTTCCGGCCTGACAATCCAATCACCCGGTTTGGCGGTTATCTGGCTGGCGGTGGCTTCGGAGAAAATAGTTTCGGGCTCTTTGGCCTGGCGGGCGCGTATCTCCACTTGTTTGTGGAAAAGGGACGCCTGGGCAAAAAGCTGATCAAAATGTTTTGTCTTTAAGTCAATAATGCGGCAGCTAACCATCACCGCCGCGCCATTTTCCTTTTTAAAACGCGTGGGCAGATAGGATAGCTTCATATATGTATTCTTTAGGGACTGCTGGTCGATGCCATACCGTCCGCCGTCCACGCCCTGAATGATGGAGCCGCCTTTTTGCACAGCCTGCAACTCACCCCACGGCGCAATAAAAACAATATCCTCAGCAGGCTGCACAGCCTTGACCGGTTTGCCGATGCTGACAAAAGCGCCGGGCTCTTCCTCTTTGGCCTGATACAGTTTAGGAAAATCCCTGGCCCGGACGATATATGGCCGTTCACCGGGATTATTAACAATCCAGTCGCCGGGGCTGGCCGTATTTTTGGTGGCGTCCAACGGCGTATCAATCACTTCCACCGAGGTGGCCTGACGAGCGTAGATTTTGATGCTTTTTATATAAAAGCCGGCGCTTTCAAATAGCGCATTATACGTCTTTGAGTGGAGATCCACCACCCGGCAGGGGATTTCCAAACTTTCCCCGGCGTGGTTCTTAAAGCGCATCGGCACATGCTCCAGGCGTTGATACGTGACCTCAAAAAGCTCTCTTTCGACGCCGTAGCGCTCGCCGGTCGTGCTATCCAACAAGTAGCTGCCGGCCGTCATAATCTGCGGCTGGCCCCAGGGCGCTAAAAAAGCCACATTGCTGTCAGTCTGATAAGCCTTAACCGGCTTGCCGACGCTGGCATAAACGCCGGGTGAGTTGGGCTTTGGCACATAAAGTGTCGCAAACTTATCGGCTTCAATTGCATACGGTCTTTTTTCCAACGGATTGGTTACGATCCAGTCGCCCACATTGGCGATGACATCCGCGCCCTCGGCATTTTTGTCCACAATTTCCGTAGCTTCAACCTGACGGGCTTTGATTTCCAGACATTTGCGATAAAACGGCACATTTTCAAAATAAGCCGCATATTTGGAGTCTTTTAAGTTGACAATCTCACACCGAATGATTTCGAATTGCCCATTTTTATTGCGATATTGTAAGTCTTCCGTCTGACCTACTTTGCCGGTCCAGTCAAAAACAGTTTGCCGGATCAAATGAGCCTGGCTTTCGGCATATTCCTCTTGTCCGGCGGATTCCAGCCGGGTCAAATGGTCGGCGACCAGTCTTTTTTCCATTTCGGAAATCAGATAATACTGACGTAATCCTTTTTTGATGGTAGCAATGAAATTTTCTTCCACCCAGGGCTTAATCAGGTAGCGGAAGAGATCGGCGTTGTTGATCGCGTTAATCGCCGACTCCAATCCCGCCTGACCGGTCAGCAGAATCTTGATGGCATTTGGGAATCTTTTATTAAATTCGATCAGCAGACCATCGCCTTTCATGCCCGGCATAATTTGATCGGAAATGAGCATGACCAAATTATGGCCTTTTGCCGTCAATTCCTGAATGACTTCCAGAGCCTCATCGCCGCTCTCGGCAAACTCATAGATGTAGCGGTCACCCAAATGCTTATAAAGCTGCTCACTGAGCGAGTTCAGGATCATTTGCTCATCATCAACACATAAAATGACTTCTTGGTTCATTTTTCGGTCTCCATATCTTACTATTTTTGGCTCATGGAACAAGTTTGTGGAAACCCAACCTTGCGAAGGCTTCAGTGCACAAAACATGCGGATTTCAAATTAAGCCTTCGCAAGGTTTCACCATCTTATCCCATGAGCCCTATTTTTGACAATAATTGCACCAATGGGTTGAGCGTCCGCCAAGCACAGTCCGTTGAATTGGTCGGCTGCAATTGACGCATGGTTCACCGGTTCGGCTGTAAACAAGAAAGTGGTTCTGATATTCGCCGCCGCGATAGACGGCGTCAAAACTTGCGCCTTTGTGCATGATGCCAAAGTTGAGCGACTCACGAATGGCCGCATAAAGCCGCCCAAGCTCGACTGCGGTTAATGTATCAACCGTGCGAGATGGGTTTAGCCCGGCTCGAAAACAGCTTTCGTCTGCATAGATGTTGCCGATTCCGGCGATGAAGGTCTGGTCCAGCAGCAATGGTTTAAGACGGCTTCGTTTCCCGATAAACAGCGCATTGAAATCGTCTTTTGTAAACGTGTCGGCTAAAGGCTCCGGGCCTAACAATCCTATAACTTCATTCAGATCGCGCACAAAGTAAACCCGGCCAAATTTGCGCGGGTCTTTAAAGCGCAACTCATGATTATTATCCAGCCCGAAAGTTGTTCGCACGTGCGGGCCCGCCGGGTCGTCCATCGGGACAACTGACAAGCTGCCGCTCATTTTGAGATGGAGCAGCAAATGCCTCTGGTTGGATAAAAGAAAGTGTAAGTATTTGGCGCGGCGAGCAACTTGCAGGATCGTGCGTCCGGGCAGGTCTTGCATCAGTTCCGGGATCGGTGTCCGAATGGCGTTTTCCCAACCGATTTTGACGTAAGTAAATTTACGGTCGCTAAGCGGACCGCGCAAACCACGAGCAATAGTTTCGACTTCAGGTAATTCAGGCATTGGGCGGGTCCCTTTTTAGCGCAGACCGTATTTTAAGATGCACCACAGAGCACGAAAGCCGTCTTTCCAGCCGATTTTTTTGCCCTCGGCATAGGTTCGACCGGAATAAGAGATGCTGGACTCGTAAAAGCGGACTTTTTTGCGGGCCAGTTTGAGGGTAATCTCCGGTTCAAAACCAAAGCGTTTTTCTTCGATAGTAATGTCGGCGATAACGCTGCGGCGGAAAAGTTTGTAGCAGGTTTCCATGTCGGTTAAGTTAAGATCAGCAAACACATTAGTCAGCAGGGTTAAACCTTTGTTGGCAACGTAATGCCAAAAATAAAGAACACGATGTGTATCGCCGCCGGCAAAGCGCGAGCCATAAACTACGTCGGCCCGACCGTCCAGCATCGGTATCAACAATTTGCTAATGTCCTGGGGATCATACTCCAGATCAGCATCCTGAACGATGACAAAGTCGCCGGTAGCTTGTTGAAAACCGGTTTGCAATGCCGCGCCTTTACCCTGATTTTTTTCATGATAAATGACTTTATCGACTTTAGCGGCAATTTCATTTTTTAAAATTTCGCGAGTGCCATCTTTTGAGCCGTCATCTACCAGAATAAGCTCCACGGCGACTGGAAATTGGACGCTTTGTACAGCGGCGATTAGTCGGCGAATGGTGTTTTTCTCATTATAAATCGGGATGACAATGGACAGTTTCATCAACGTCTCTTCATCAATAAATAGGTATTTTATTTGCGCCGAAAAGCATGACGCCGGAATTATTGGCTCGTTTTTTGAAAAATAACATAGCCAAATTTATAGCCCTGATCGTCGGTCATTTTTTGAGCTAAAACTTTAAAGTTTGGTTTGTCTTGAAAATAGGAAATTTGCACATTGCCTGCCAGGCGATGGCTGTAGTGATTTTCCCAAATCACGATGGAGCTATCCGGCGCGTTGTCCAGATTTTTTTGGGTTACCAAATTAAAGCGTGTCGTGTCCGATTGATCAAAATCCTGTCCATAATAGAACCAGGGATGGTTGCAATAGGTGCGATGTTTATCCCAACCGTTTTCAATATACGTTTTGCCCAACTCGACCAGGGCCTGACGCTCCGGGCTAAAATATTTGTCGGGATGCTCGGTGATTAGCGTGTACAACATAGCGGCTGTCGCCACGCCGCCGGCTAATGCCATGCGCACGTTTTTACGCTTAAACAGCATTGGCAGGCCAAATGCCATAATCACATAAAAAAACGTTAAGCTTAAGATAATCAGCAGCTTGGTGTATTCCGGCTGCGTGGTGATGGAATGGTGTCCCCACAGCACGAACGAAAAGAAAACGTAGGTTAGACCGACCATGATAATCGAATATGCCAGAATTCGTATCTTCTGCGAGGTTGCCGCCGCGACATCGGACCAGGCGTTGTAGCCATATAAAGCAAGGATTGCGGCTAAAGGAGAGAGGGTGATGAGATGCCGCAAAAATCCGGCGGCTAAGTCCGATTTCCAGGATATTACCACATAAAGCAGAAAGCCGGCGACAAACTGGCTTATGATCATCAAATCGATCTTTCGGCGAACAATTTTCTCGACCAGGCCGATGATAACAAAATAAAACAGGATCGGTCCGATAACATAAATATAGGTTTGAAAATAATGGCCGAAAGTCATGCGGGCATAACGATTCGGCTCGCTCCAGGTGGTTACCGACGAATAAAGCCAGATCGGGTCATGATACAAAATCGCGCCGGCAATCGCCCACAGCAATGTGGGGACGGCAAAGATCGGCAGAATTTTCCATTGCTTTTCCAGAATCGCAATAAGTCCCCAAAATGCAAGCAATACCGCTAGCTCCATACGCGCCAGGGGTAAGAAGCCACCTACAATTGCCAACGCTACAAATTGTCGGCGGGCATAAAACATTATTCCGAGCGCCATTAGGCATGCAGCCAACGGCTCGGCCAGGGCGGCGTATGAAATAGGGAAATAAAAAGTCTGAAAAGCGACAAAGGGAATCGCCAGAAAAGCATTTCGGATTTTAAGAGCCTGCGCAGCCTTGTAAGTAGCGTAGTATGTAAAAAAACCGATCAAGCCCATTTGAATCGGAATAATAAATTTGCCCAGGTGAGCCGTTAGAAAAAAAAGCAAAATAAATAACGGGCGATTCCATTGATCGACAAAATGGGTAGGAGTACTCAACGCCTGCCGCGTATTGTAATAGCGACTGAGGCAATCGTCATCCCAGGGGGCATCCGCCAATAAGCCGGAGACGGCGGTGATGATAAATACCGCTAACGCGCCAATCAGCACCGTTTTTTCTGACGGCTCGCTCGGCTTCACGGCGGGTTCCGGCGGAATTTGATCTATGTGTTTTTTCTTACTCTTTGTCATGAGGTATTATGCTTTCTTATGTTCTTACTGAAAAAACTCGGGTTAGTGAGGCAATTGTTTTTTAGCGATGCAGATGACGGAAGCACCAAAAGGGGTGCCGCAAAACTCAAGAATCTGAAAAAAAGGATACCAACTTATCGAATAAGAGAACGGCATCGGGGTCTAACTCATGATGACCCCTTAATTTTCCATTGACAAACCAGCCCACCCCGCCAAAAAAATTGAAGACAAATAATTTTTCAACTGCAAAACCCGCCCGAACGACGCGCTCACGCAACGTGTGCCGGGTGTAGCGGCAATAATGACCCAACTGGCGATCCAACTCGCAGTATAACACCGGGGAAAATGGCACTAACAAATGCAAGCGGCCGCCCGGCTGAAGAATCGTGAACAAATTGCGCAGCGCCAAATCTGGCTCCGGCACATGTTCCAGCACATTTGAACATAAAATCGAGTCGATTTTCAGTTGCAGCAAGCTCCCGGTATTTGCATCCAAAACATCGTAACGCAGCGGGGTAATATCCTGACGCCCGGCAAACTTCTCCTTCAACGCATCGACGTAATATTGCGAAAAATCGGACGCATAAATTCGCTCCGCCTGGATCAGCTCGGTTAGATTGCCGATACCGGAGCCGATTTCGAGCACGGTTTTACCAAGACCCCAACTCAATTTACTCAGCAACCAACGATTAAAGCGCGGAGTTTCGCTAAAGGATTCCAGCGTTCTTTCACCGACTAAATCTCGTGACACTTCAGGGGTCATGATGGCGATCTTTCATCTTAAAAATGGACACTGCGTGTGGCGGTGACGAAAACAGCACTTGCTTCTCGGATCGCTTTATTCGCGCGAGTTGCAAACTTTTGTCTTGACTTATAAAAGGGTTACAATCTATGCTGATGGGTGTGATTTGGCAAGAATTTTATTAACCGTTTATCTGGGGAAATGCACAATGAAAATCGTTACTGCAATCGCTCATCCGAATATTGCCCTGATTAAGTATTGGGGCAAGCGCGATGTGCTTCTTAATTTACCGGCAGTTGGCTCTATTTCAATGACGCTGGCCGATTTATTCACACGGACAAGCCTGATCTTTGCCGAAGATTTAGCCGCAGATGTGTTGCATCTAAATGGTCAACCTGCGCGTCCGGAACAAACGCAAAAAGTCAGCCGCTTTTTAGATTTGATTCGCCAACCCGTTGGCCTGACCTGGAAGGCCGAAGTTCGCAGCGAGAACAATTTTCCGACTGGAGCGGGCCTGGCCTCATCGGCTTCGGCTTTTGCCGCGCTGGCTTTGGCCGGAGCGACAGCCGCGGGCCTGTCGTTGTCCCCAACGCAACTTTCGGCGTTGGCCCGGCGTGGTTCCGGCTCGGCGTCACGCTCGATTTTTGGTGGATTTGTCGAATGGGAAAAGGGGATTTTGGCGGATGGTTCGGATTCGGTTGCCAGACAATTGGTGGATGAAAGCAGTTGGGACTTGCGTTGGTTGGTTGTTATCACCACGGAAATGGAAAAAGATGTGGGCTCCACCGACGGTATGCGGTTGTCCGAGCAAACTTCCCCTTATTATGCGGAGTGGCTGCGCAGTCAGGAAAAGGATTTGCTGGAAATGCGAGCGGCAATTTTTACTAAGGATTTTGCGCATCTGGGCGAACTGATGGAGCACAACTGCTTGAAAATGCACGCCTTAACGATCTCATCGCGACCGCCGTTGATTTATTGGAATGATGTCACGCTGCGGGTGATGAAGCAGGTACAGGTATTGCGTCGGGAGGGCATCCCGGTCTATTTTACGATTGATGCCGGGCCGCAGGTCAAAGCGCTGTGTCCGCCGAATTTCGTCACGGTTGTCCAGCTTCGCCTGAGTGAGATTGACGGGGTGGTTCGCATTGTCGCCAGCCGACCGGGTTCCGCGGCGCGGATTGTGGATGAGAAAAATGTTGTTGGCTAATCAGTTACGCCAAAGCTGAAAATGATTTGCTATCTTTTTTTGAAAGCGGAGGTTAACTGTTGCTTCATTTAGCAAACGTCTTTGGTACTAATCCAGAAGATCGGAGATGGGAGCTGCGACGGGGTTGTCATGGGATTTAACCAGTACTTTGCGTGATTTGCTGCCTTCATGCGGACCGACCACACCGGCGTCGTGTAGTTGATCGACTAAACGACCGGCGCGGGCATAGCCTATTTTTAAACGACGTTGCAACAGAGAGACGGAGGCCATTTGCTGACTGATAACAATCGTCTTGGCTTCCTGAAAGAGCAGATCCAAATCACTGCTACTGTCAACGATTTCGTCACTGTCCTCATTGTATTGCTCTGCAAAATCAACGTCATCAAAAGTATCATACGGGGTGTACTCATTGCCTGCCTGTTGAGCCAGAAACTTAACAATGGCGTGGGTTTCCTCACTGGAAACATAAGAGCCGTGTAATCGAATCGGTTCCGGCGACGTGGACGGCAAAAAAAGCATGTCACCGTTGCCGAGCAGCTTCTCGGCGCCATTCTGATCCAGAATAGTGCGCGAATCCACTTTTGAAGCCGATTGAAACGACATGCGTGACGGAAAATTAGCCTTAATCAATCCGGTAATGACATCCACTGACGGGCGTTGTGTAGCCAATATCAAGTGGATGCCGATGGCACGCGCCATTTGTGCCAGCCGCGCCAGTAACTCTTCGATTTCATTCGCCACAGTCATCATCAGATCGGCTAATTCGTCAATAATAATCACAATGTAAGGAAGAGGCTTCAAACCACTTTTGGTAAAAATATCCTGCTGCACACTCTGACTCTTGTAATCCACATACTTATTGAACGACTTGATATTGCGCACGCCAAACTTTGACAACATGCGATAGCGCCTCTCCATTTCCCATACTGCCCATTTTAACACTTTGACCGCGTCTTTCCGATCGGTCACAACCGGGCGATGCAGATGCGGAATGCCGTTGTAAACCGAGAGTTCCAGCATTTTCGGATCAATCATCAAAAATCGGACTTCCTCCGGCCCAGAGCGATATAAGATACTGGTGATGATCGAGTTAACGCCGACACTTTTTCCGGAACCAGTTGCCCCGGCGATCAGCAAATGCGGCATTTTGGTTAAATCGGCTGCTACCGGCATTCCGGCGGTGTCCTTACCCAGAGCCATTGGCAACGGCGATTCGATTTTTTTAAAGGCTTTTGACTCTAAGATTTCCCGCAGATAAACTGTTTCGGAATGTTGATTAGGGACTTCAATACCCACAACCGGTTTGCCAGGCACCGGCGCTTGAAAGCGCACCTGTCTGGCGCTAAGTACCAGGGCCAAATCGTCGGACAGATTTGTAATCTTGCTGATTTTAATGCCTGGGTCCGGCTTGTACTCATAACGGGTAATAACGGGGCCGGGATGAACTGCCACCACTTTGCCGGTGACGCTGTAATGAGCTAAATTTTCTTCGATACTCGCTGCGATTTGGGTGACTTCGGCCCGATCAATTTTGTGTCGATGCGGCGGCGCTTCATCTAACAAATCCAGCGGCGGCAGATTAAAGGGACGTTCGACACCCAACTGGTCAAAAATATCACCATCGGCTGAGCTTGGGGGAATCGGCTGGGCGCTGCGATAGTTTTTGGATTCAACAATGATGAGCTCGTCTGGTAGCTCGTCATTCGCATTTTCCAGCAGCTCGTCATCCGCATCATTATCCAACAGCGCCGTTTTTTCTACTATTGTCACCGCGCTTTCTTGCGGTTGCATGTTTTTGATTTCAGCTTGTGACTGTGCAGTAATCGGTTGAGTCATAACCGGTTCTATTGCCGATTGAACGATGATTGGCGGATTTGGGTGAATAAGAGTCGGTTCGGCCGCGTGAGAACGACTAGTTGACGGCTTGGCCGGTTCGAATATGATATCTGCGATGGTCCCTGTGGATTTGGCATAAACGGCATTGGTCTGTGGACGGATAATCATTTCCGGATCCGGGGCAGGCGCAGTGGATTTGGTATAAACGGCATTGGCTTGCGGGCGGATAGCCATATCGGGATCAAGATCAATCGGCTCTGTCAGGGCGCGGGCTTTGTTTTCTGTCGAAGCAGGCTTTTTAACTGTGGGCTGATGTTGATGCGCTGCCGCGCGGGCCTGAAGTTTTTGCCCAATTCCGCGCATCCAGAAGATGAATCCGGCAATATTGACCGCCAGTTTTTCAAAATCAATCTGCGGCAGAATATAGCGCACTGTCAAGAACAGCAATGGAAAGCACAACAACAGAATAGTCAGCCCATTGCCCAAAAAGTGTTGCAGGAAGTGCAATATTGTGCGCTCTACAAAGCCCAGCCCTGATTGGGCATTTTCCGGATTCAGCAGCGAGCCAAAAAACAGCATAATGCTGAGCAAGTAGCCGATAAGGAAGAGCGATATTTTAATTAAAGGCTGCGGCGGAAGCTGACCAAAGCGATTTTCACCCCAAAGAAACAGCAAAATCGGCACACTAAAACCACTAAAGCCCAGTAGCTGAAAAACACCGCGCGACAAATTATGACCCAATGGGCCGCCTAAATTTGACCAAACGCTGTTTTCCGGAATCCAGTACGTGATCATACTGACCATCAACATGGCGCTAAAAGCCATCATCAGCGCGCCTAATATACGGTGCTGATTGCTTTGATAGGCAATAAGATACGGGTGCGGTTTGCTTTTTCGCCGTTTGACCGGCTTGACCAGTGCTTTCATAGATCACTTGATGTAATAGGCGTAACTCATTAAAAATACTACAACTTATTATATGTCGATTGACGGATTGTGTCAAGTGGAAAAGCTTGACGCTTTTTTCAAAGTGTAATCTAAAAGTGTAATCTACTGGACTTGTGGACTTGCCAAATCTCTGATTGGTATAATTATTTTTTGTCTTTGCCTCCGCAAAAAAACCCTTTCCGAGTATATCGAAAAGGGTTTCGTTTTGATTACAAAAATATGTGCTTCACTGATTAAGGGTTAGAAATTGCATTTTAAACCCTTAATAATGACAATACCTTCGCCAAATTTTATGTAACATTTCGAGTCATCTGTTGTAGAAGCTACTTTGTTGAATAGTTGTAAGA
>CAYOLL010000022.1:0-54051 GCA_964404765.1 uncultured Gemmatimonadota bacterium
CCCTACGGGGCAAAAAAGTATAGATAATTTTCAAATTTAATTGGAAAGATGTCTAGTATAGCATCACCACGGAACACACAAAATACAGAGAAAGGCATTTTAGATGACAAATTCAATTGAAAAGTATCAGCACAATTTTGGCGATGCTTATGCAGCTATGCTGCCGACGCTGGCCGACGCAATGTGTGAAATCCTGGCATTTTTTGGTTGTGATGTGGTTTATGGCGTTGGCGGAGATTTTGCGGCCAATTTAATTGCCGGTTTTGAGAAGCGACTGGAAGTTGTGCCGGCCAGTAATGAGATGCATGCCGGTTTTTGCGCTTGTGGTCAGGCAGAAATTACCGGATTGGGCGTGTGCTTAACAACCTACACGGTCGGCAGCTTACCGGTAGCAAGTGCGGCCGGGCTGGCGGTTGCTGAAAAATTGCCGGTTATTTTTATTTCGGGTGCACCCGGTGAGAGCGAAATCGGTACTTATTCCATCCACCACACCATAGTTTCGAATGCGGATTGGCGGGTGAACTATGACTCTGCTTTAAACGCATTTCGCGCGTTGGGTTTGCGTGCCGAAAGATTGCAAGGCGCGCGTCATCCTCTGCAACCTAACATTGCGGCAACACGTTTTTTCCAGTTGATTGCCCATGCTTATCTCAATAAAGAGCCGGTGTTTATCGAAGTCCCGCGCGATTTGGTTTTTGATATTACGCAGCCTATTCAACTTCCGGCATCACTGGATCATTTGGAGCAGGCAGTTTTTAGTTTTCGTGGCGCGGAGCTTATTGCTGCTCATATTGAGGAGAAACTGGCGCAATCGAACTATCCTCTGATTTATGCGGGCTCAAAAGTGAAATTGAACGCAAAGCTGTGTGAGGCCATTGCCGCTTTTTGTCAAAAGCATCAAATTCCACTCGCCACATCGTGGTTTGCCAAAGGTATTTTTGATGAGTTCCACCCGCTATGTCTTGGCGCTTATAATGGGGTCTTTAGCTCGCCCCAGGCGCGCGTATATATTGAGCAAAAAGCGGATTACGTGCTCGAAGTGGCCACCAGTATCTACACCCAGGATACCAGTAATGCCTTTAACACCGGCACGCATAAAATCCTCCATTTTGACAACAAAACGCTGCTTAAGGGGACTGATTTGAATGACGCGGATTTGTTGGCGATTTTTAAGCACCTTGCGCAGCGGCCACTAAAAACATTCACCCGTACTACAGATGAGTCGTCTTATTCCGTAACCGCAAATAATCCGACCGATGTGCTGGACTTTCATAATCTGGCTAATGTTTTAAACGAAGTCCAAAGCGCTTATCCGGCGGCGTTCATCTATCTGCCGGAAATAGGCAACTCTTACTTTGCTTCATACAGTCTAAAGACGCGAAAATCCAGTCTTGGACGAAGCTGGTTGGCCAATCCGTGGTACGCCGCTATGGGCACTTGCATTCCTTACGCCAGAGCTGTTTGTCGCCGGCTGAAGCGAGACGACAGCAAAGATGTAGCTGTTGTTATCACCGGGGATGGCGGTTTCCATTTTCAGCTAAACGAATTGATTCATTTTCAACGAGAGCGCCTGAATGTGCTTATTCTCTATATGCGGAATGATATTTTCCATCTCGGCAAAAGCGGGGATGCTACGATCTACAACTGTTCCGATCCGGCTTTTGATGTGCAGGCCCTTATTGGCGCGTATGGGGGCCGGGCAAAGCGTTGTACAACCGTCGGCGAATTTTGTGAGAACTTAACGGCTTATCTGGCGCAGCCGATTGGAATTTTTTTGCTGGAAATTCCAGCCCGAATTGATCCTCAGTACCAATGTAACGAAATCCGACTGCTGAATCTTTATATCCAGGCGAAGAACGGCATGCCCGAAGCCATGATCGCATGGGAGCAGCTTTGCCAGAATCCCAAGGCCGACTGAATTTAGGCCGGAGAACAAGACATATCGTCATTTGGGAGGTGAGGTTACAAAATAAAAAGGCCGCTGTCCAAATCAACAGCGGCCTTTTTATTTTGGTGGAGGCGGCGGGGATCGAACCCGCGTCCGAAAACATGTCCAACCGAACGTCTACATGCTTAGTCTGCGCTTTAGTCCCGCTCCATCGGCCGCCCGCAGACTGGCTACCGTCAGAGCCCTCTCACATTTGTCTCGTCCAACCGCGGTGAGCGCGCGGCCAGACCAGCCTGCTCTGCCGTCGTCCTTGACAATCCACACAGGCGAGGACTATACAGGACGGCTGTCTAATTAATTAGGCAGCAAGGGCCATACCGTTGCCGGTGGCAACAGGATAACCCGCGATTTCATAGTTTGCAGTTAAATTTAGCGCTCGCTTGTTTTACGAGAGTGCGAACCATCTCGGCATGCTGCCAGATCTTTCCTATTCCCGTCGAATCCAGATCGCCCCCAGATTAAACGAAGTTGTGCTATTTAAACCATTGACGCCGGCAGATGTTCCGAAACATTGCAAAAAATAATGGTGTCAAATTGAACTTGATCCGGCCATGTACGGTAATACCAGCTCTGTTTAAATAGGGACGAATTCGTGGTTTTTGTAGTTAAAATAAAGAGGGAACGTTTATGAACCCAATTGAGCCAAAAATTTTGAGCGGGATGCGCGATTTTCTACCTCAGGAGATGCGCCGCCGCAAATATGTTTTCTCTACTATCGAGCGCGTTTTTCAGTGCTATGGCTTTGAGCCGTGTGAGACGCCGACAATGGAGTACGCCGAAGTTTTGGAAGGCAAATACGGCGAAGAAGAACGTCTGCTTTATCGCTTTGAAGATAACGGTGGCCGCCGGGTGGCGCTTAAATACGATCTGACGGTGCCACTGGCCCGTGTCGCCGCTATGTATCAGAACGAAATTGCCTTGCCTTTCAAGCGTTATCAGATGCAGCCGGTTTTTCGGGCCGAGCGTCCGCAAAAAGGCCGTTACCGCGAATTCTATCAGTGTGATGTGGACATTCTGGGCTCAACGGAACGCCTGGCCGATGCCGAGCTGGTTTTGGTTGCCTATGATGCTCTGAGCGCACTCGGGTTTAAGGATTTTGTAATTCGGATCAATCACCGCCTGCTTTTGCGCGGTATTGCCCAATTTGCCGGTGTGCCGGATGAAAACGCCGATGCTGTTGCCATTTGTATCGACAAGTTAGACAAGATCGGCTCGGATGGGGTGCGCGATGAACTGGCTGGCCGGGGTATCGCCGCTGACTGCCGGGATAAAATTTTGACTTTGTTAAATCAACAAGGCGCGCCGATGGAGATGGTGAACCGCTTGCGGGCCCTGTTGGCCGGCTCGGAAATCGCCCTCGGCGCTTTAAAGGAATTGGAAGAGCTCTTTACGATTTTAGCCGCCGCGCCAATCAGCGCCCAAAATTATGCTTTTGACCTTACTCTGGCTCGCGGTTTGGGTTATTACACCGGCCCGATTTTTGAAGTCCACATCACCGAGCCGAAAATCGGCAGCATCGGTGGCGGCGGGCGCTACGACAACCTGATCGGTATGTTTATGAAGCAGGGTGTGCCGGCGTGTGGTATTTCGCTCGGCGTGGAGCGCATTATCTATGTGATGACGGAGTTCAACATGTTTCCGGCGGAAATGGCCCACACCCGTGTTTTGGTCAGCCTGTTTGATGCCGGCAGCATCCCGTATCTGATGCAGGTGGCGGCTTTGCTGCGCCAGGCCGGCGTTAACACCGAGGTCTTTTTTAAACCGGGCAAACTGGGCAAACAATTCGCCTATGCTGATAAAAAAGGCATCCCGTTTGTCGTCGTAGCCGGACCGGATGAGCGCGAAAAGAATATTGTTACCCTGAAGAATATGAAAACCGGCGAGCAACAAGCAACCCCATTAGAAAATCTGGCCGGCCTCATAGCATCCATTCAATAGACCATTAGCCTGCAAAAAAAATATGTCCACTGAAAACGGCCAAACACCACAACACATTATAGTAGAAGAAAAGCGTAACTGGGAAATGGAATTGATCCTGGTTGGCTTAGTACTGATGGGTTTGCTCCAGGCCCCGGATTTTATCACTCAGGCTTATACGCGCGGAGTCGCCAAATTTGCGGTTACGCTGAACATGCTGGAGGTCATCAGCATGGGCGCTTGGACTACAATGGCCGGGGTGCGGATTCTCACGGCCTGTATGCTGTTATTGCTGGTTTTGCGCGGCTTTTGGATCGGTCTGCTGGGGCTTAATCTGGTTTATCCTGAAGGACTTGATCAGCGCAACTTACGCTATAGTCCGCGCTTTGCCGCCTGGCACGAAAAATATTTGCCCGATTTGGAAACGCTGGCCAGACACATTGACCGCGTTGCCAGCTCGGTTTTTGCCTTCGCTTTTTTGATCATCTTTGCTTTTATATCGGGTTCGCTATTTTTCATTTGGGCGAGTTTGCTTACGGCCGCTGTCAATAAGTTTTTGCAATTGATTCCGATTCCCTTTCGTGAATTCTTTGCCGGTGTTGCCGGTTACGGCCTTATCTTCCCGCTGCTTACCGGCGGCCTCCTGGTGGCGGTTGACTTTTTTACGCTGGGTTATTTGAAACGGATCAAAACAAAGTGGTTCGCCGTGCCCTATTTTTATGTCAACCGTGTTCTGTCGACACTGACGTTGGGTTTTTTGCAGGCACCGCTGTATTGCACTTTAGTTACGCATGTGCCGAAAAAAATAATCGGTGTGATCTTAATCGGTTTTGCCCTGATCAGTTTTGCCTTTATTACTTTCGATCTGGATCATTTTATCTTTCTTCCCGGCGAACAGACGCCGCACTATGTCGAGACAAATTACTACGACAACCTGCGACAGGTCAGCAAGACCCCGCTTGCTCACGGTATGCCGACAATTCAGGCCGACATCATCACCGATCCTTTTATGAAATTGTATATCCCGTATCTGGTATTGAGCAACGACAGCATTTCAGCGCATTGCCCCGATGTTAAACCGCTGCAATCCGGTCCTTTTGACAGCGCAATCCACATCGGTCCGCATGACAATCCGAACCCCATTGAGCTGGAAGCGCGCATTACCGGTGTGCTGGACTGTTTTGGCACACTGTACACCGTTTCCATCGACAGCGTTATTCTGACCGATATGGAATTTCATTTTTATCGTCATCCGGAGGATGATCTGCCGGGAATCGTGACGTATATTGACGTGGATTATCTGTCACGGGGACGGCATGTGCTACATTTACAGCCAAAGATTCGTTATCCGGGAGCGGGTCTTATGGCCGGGCTGGATCATTACATCCCGTTTTGGGTGAGCCCTTGAGGCGGTAAAATTTCTGGTATGAGTGCATGTAATTTATAGCTCAATCTTGCTGCTGTCCAAGATACACCGGGATAATGATCGGTCGCAGCAGAGATGGATAAGTCGCTTCGCGGTAGCCGATCATGAATGTTATATAAGATTCGACCGAAAAGGGCCATGGTTTCACCAGAATTTTGCTGCCCTTGATCACATAATGAACGGCAACTTCTGTTGCTGCCGCATGTTGCGGGAATACGGTTACGGACCGACCCGGACGCTCATAACAAAAATCGAGTGAAATCATGTCGCACAGGTTTGTCAGGCGATCCCAGCGGCGGAAGCGTTCCAGCGACAAGTTGTGCGTTCGGCAGTGCTCGGCGATGGCCGCGGCCATTTCTGCGCCAAGCGGCGACGTGTCGCTATCGGCCAGACGCTGTAAATGCAATTTGACGATCAAATCGGCGGTCGGATCCGGACAGGTCTGAAAAAAACCACGGCGGGTAATGACCAGCCAATCCTCGTCGGCCAAATCTGCCAGCGACACATTGTCCAACGGACCGTAACCGCGATCATGGTCGGTCACGCCGAGGACAAAAGAATTCCGGTCAATATCCGGCGAATCAAAATCAGCATTGCCCCACAACATGGCCAATAATCCAGCCAGACGGGCATGTTCCAACTGCGGGATAACCAACCCCTTTGCCGGTAATCGAATCATGCCTCAACCTTCCATTGCCTGATTCAAAAAGTCATCAAACGGTTTGAGCGCTTTAAAGATGCGGGCGGCCTGATCGACAAATCCGGCTTGTTGCGTTTCAGCGTCGGTCACTTTGCGCATGGCCAGAAAGCTTTTGCGCTTCAACAGATCGATATGCGGATGATCCGCCGGATAGTCTTTGGGCCGCGTTTTAAGCTGCTCGCCTTCCATCTCGCCAAAGTATTTTTTGAATTCGGGGCTGTTGATAATCGCGACAAGCGTTTGACCGTCGCGGTCAATGGCCCGGCGAATGGCATTCAGCCAACTTGACGGCGGAATATAGGCCCCGCCGCCGAGAAAAATATTGCCCGGCTCCACATGAATGTAATAACCGGCCCGGTCATGCGGCCTTTCGGCGGCCTCCACCAAATGCGCGCCGAAGTTGGTTTTGTAGGGCGATTTGTCTTTGGCAAAGCGGGTGTCTTTGTAGATACGGAAAATGCACTTTTTGGCTTCCAACCGGGCAATCAGCGGATCGAATTGCGCTATCCGCGGAATCAACGCCCCGATAAAATCCTCAAACTCGCGCCTGGCCGCTTCGTAGCGCGGTTTGTTGGCTGTAAACCAGGTGCGGTCGTTGTTCTGCTTCAGGTCGGCGAGAAAATCAAGGGTGCTTGGGGAAATCATAATGTAATTTCCTTTGCAATTAATTAATACCGCATTGCCCGTAATTTAAAATCGGTGAGGTAAAAGGCAGGCGGTTATCAGGCTGCAAGTTGTTTTGAACGAATCTCTTGCCGCTCTACATAATCTTCTAATACCTTCGCGCCCGCTTCTTAAAAAAATTCACAATCGGCTCGGCGTAGGGCCGGTTGGTCATCACCTCAATCGTGTCGATGCTCATGGAGCGGAAGAGCTTGTCGCGGCGGTCTTTTTCGGCGTTGGTCTGGCTGGCAAACATCTCACGGATGGCCGGGTCGCTGGTGTCGATCAGCATCAGTTCGCCGGTTTCGGCGTCTTCCAGTTCCAGAAAGCCGATGTTGGGCAGAGCCAGCTCGCGCGGGTCGGTGATGGTAATCGGCACCAGGTCGTGACGTTGGCGGGCCACCCGCAGCGGCTTTTCGTAGTCCGTGCCCAAAAAGTCGGACACCAAAAAGACAATGGCCTTGCGCTTGATGACGCGGTTGAGATGATCCAACGCGCTGGCGATATTGGTCTTGTTATCTTCCGGCTTAAAGTAGAGCAGCTCGCGCACCACGCGCAGGACGTGCATTTTGCCCTTTTTGGGCGGCACGTATTTTTCGACCTTGTCGGTAAAGATGATCAGCCCGACTTTGTCGTTATTTTTGATGGCCGAAAAGGCCAGCAGCGCGCAGATTTCCGTGGCGATCTCGCCCTTCATCTGCTCGAACGTGCCGAACTCGCCGGACGAACTGGCATCCACCAGCAGCATCACCGTCAACTCGCGCTCCTCGCTGAAGACCTTGACGAACGGGCTGCCCTGCCGCGCCGTCACGTTCCAGTCAATGGTACGGATGTCGTCGCCATACTGGTATTCGCGCACTTCGTTGAATTCCATGCCGCGCCCTTTGAACACGGAATGGTATTCGCCGGCAAACACGTCGTTGACCAGATGGCGGGTAATCAGTTCGATCTTCTTAACTTTTTTCAGGATTTCTTTTGGGATCATAAATTAACTTCACTTGCTAAATTTTTTCAAACTATCAACCATTTTTTGCTTAATTTCGTTGATTGGGATTGCGATTGTTTGAAGACCGTTGTTCAAGTAAAAAACATGTTTGTCGTAATGTCGTATATCCTTTTCAAACGCGCTCCAACCAGTTTTTATCTTCCCCAAAAGTCGATAGATCAAAAATTTTTCGAGAATCAGCGATAATAGCGCATCGTTCATCTTGGCAGGGCGTTCAATGGAATAGCTTTTTATTTTGTTTTCGATTTTTTGTATTTCCGCGTTGTAGTAATCTTGATGGTTTACGACATCCTCAACAGTTTTATTGCCCGCAATGCGAAGAAAGACTATCGCCCCCGGGCACCCAGCATGGGATAAATAACCAAGACCCAATTCCCATACATCTTCGTAACGAATGAGGTCATCCGTGCCGTCTTTATCAATATCAATCGCATCTGTTATTTGTCCTAAATGCGTTAACGCCAGTGAATTTTTTTTGGTAAAGATTAGTGAAAAAACTTGATAAGGGTTGGCGTTCCATGCATTTCCACCGGAAGGTGTGTAGACACATAAAACAGACGGCTTTACTTTTGGTATCATCCAGCTAATCCCATCACGGGGCCAGTAGCCGGAAATTGGAACGCGTGTTTCTTGCCCATCCGATTGGACAGAAACAACTAGATCCGGTAAAATTGGCATCGGATGACTAAGCAGCGAATCCTGATTCAGCGTATAAAAAGTGATATTAATTTGCTTACCGGTAAAACTCGTGCTGTCATGCAACTGGCGATAGTAAAAGGAGCTAAAATCTTTTTCATTGCGAAGTTTTGGTCCAGCTCCGCTGCTGTGCACCGGACAAGTGACTGCCAAAAAAAGTATGACGATCCCACATTTACCGGCAAACACGTCGTTGACCAGATGGCGGGTGATAAGTTCGATCTTCTTGACTTTTTTCAGGATTTCTTTTGGGATCATGTTTACTCGCTTTGCAACAATTTTTCTAATTCGGCAATGGCTTCAAAATCCTTTGGCCGTCCGGCCGCCCGCTTGATTTCAATGAGTTTTTCAAGCGTTACGCAACGGCATTTATGCCCAAAAATTTCAATTTCAGCCGTTTGGATAATTAATTTCTCATACGTTCCGCCGCCGACCGCTTCACCCAGCAGATCCAAATAACCTATTGTAGTGATCAACGTAAAGTTTAACCCGGCTTTCAGCGTTGGCGGATCCAGTTTGAAAGGCAGGCCGGGCGGCGCACCGCGCAGGTAGGGTTGATAAGGAGCCAGACAATCGGCCAATCGTTGCAAATTCTCCGGGGCGCGAGAATAGACCACGTCGATATCATAGGTGGCCCGGTTTGACCCGTGCACAATCGCCGCCATCCCGCCGATCAGGATAAAATCAACCTTGGCTTGCGTCAAAAGGGAAAAGACTTTTTGGAAATCGGTTTCAATCATGATTTTGCCGCTGTTGTTGGCGGAGCCGTTCGCCGGCTCGCTTTAATTCGTAAATCCCGGCCATCGTCCGCACAAATTGGTCCATCCGCTCAGCCGGGGTTAGACGCAAGTTGTGACGAATCATGCCCATGTCCACATCTTTTTTGTACAACGCAATGATGGTGTCGATGCTGTTTATAGGCCGCAAAGCGTCGGTAAATTTGTCGTCGGTCATAAAAAGCCCTTTATTCGCAAATAATTCTCGCATTCGTTGACGATCATTTCGGCATCGGCGATGTCCTGAGCGGCGTCTTCTTTGGCTATCTGAAACATGAGGTCGTACTCGCTTTTGAATCGTCGCTCAAACAAACGAGCGATGCACGGATCAAATTGCGCCGGAAAAACGCCCGTTTGGATGAATTCACGGCAGAACGCGGCGATAATATCCTGATGTTTGGAAAAATGCAGCGCTTTTGAAAACAGAGTTGCCGACATGACATGAAATACCCCGTAATAAAGATCACGGCTTAAATCTTGCCAATGGCCGCTGTCATAAAGAAATAGCATATCGTTCAATTTTTGCCGGCCTTTGGCAATAAGCCGGGCAATGGCCTCTTTGGGCGTAGCCGATGGAAAAGAAGCCGGGTTTTGCGCACTGGCAGTGAACAGGATGATGCCTTCTTTCATGATGTTCAGCCCAATGGGAAACCCTTTTTCGTAGGCCCATTCTTTTTCGTCCCAAAAGATGCACGTCATCAGTTGTTCGTACTTGTCCAGAATGTCGGTTCCAATCTCTCTCGCCATTTTTTCCAAACGCTCGTCTTGCCGATCCACCTCACGCACAGCGTCCGCAAACTCTTGCGCAATAGAATCAATGATATTTTGAGGATTTGAGACCATGTCAGACGCTTTCGCTAAAATCGAACAGTGGCAAGATCAAGTCGGCAGCGTCGGCAGCTTCTTCAACGCCGAGATGTAGCGTGTCGAATCAAAGGACTTGTTCATTTTCATCACGCTAATAACCTCGCCAGAGACCACCACGCCGATCAAATCGCGGGCTTCTTCATCAGAATAGCCGAGATGGACCAGCCGATCATAAGTTTCGTGCGATTCCGGCGGTCGTTTAGAACGTATTTGGGCGTCCACAATCTCCAGAATCACTTCCTTCTGTAAAAGATACGTTGACATCATAAAATCCCCCCGGATTGATGTCGGCAAATTGAGCGCATCCGCAACGTTACGTCTTGGATGCGCTTGTTTATTTAAATGGCGCTAACTCCTTTTTAATTTGCGCGTATAATTCTTTTGTCCAGGCCGGAACAGCCATCAAATCCGTAACGGGCTCCCTTTGCCGCAGGTCATTGGGCGCGATGATCACGCCGATATTTTTGATACCCGTCCGCTGCGCCAGTGTAAACAGCTCTTCGATGGCCGGATCGCCAAGGGCAATGCAGCCGATAGACACGTCCTTGCCGTGAATAAAGATCTCGCCGCCCAGATATTTTCGGGCGTCGTCCTTGCCGCGGGCTTTGTCAAAGGCGTTGGGATAGTTGATTTTCATGGATAAGTGGAAGCGGCTGTTCGGATTCAGATACGCGATATTGTAGATGCCTTCGGGCACTTGCTCGTCGCCCTGTCGCAGTTTGGGGCCGGCAGCGCCGCTGGCCGCGAGCATCGGATAGGTATAAATATAGCGCCAGTTTTCATTGACGCCCCGCGCCCATACTTCTAATTTTTTCTCATCCTTTAGACCGATGAGCGTGACGGCCTGAGGCGGATAAGCGACGCCGGTTTTTTCAAAATGCGGCTTCAATCTTTCCTCCGCCGCCGGGCCGTAACGCTTGACGACATCGTCAACCGTGCGCGGTTTCTCGGCCATGGCGCTGGTCGGCAACAGGTGGCGGCTCAGGCGTAAAATCAGAAGCAGGCTCATACCGCCAATGATGAGCCATTGTATTTTTTTCGACATTGCCTGCCTTGGTTTAGATGGTTTCCAGGTCGTCCGATTTTATGAGTGCGGACGCGGCTAAACGGTTTTGCTGACGAACATGTTGAAACCATCGGTCACGATTGGTAATAAGCCGTTCATAAGCTTGTCCCGGGGTGATGCCGTATAATTCGGCCATGCTTTGTAAAATTTCGTCTAACCGCTCTTCCGCCACGCGATGACGTTCTTCCGGCGTCAGTTTTTGAAACGCCCGCAACATGTCTAAGCGGTCTTGCTCGCGGATGGTCAGTTTTCGCTCAATCATATTAAAAACTCCATCACAAGCTGTAATGATCGGTAAAGAGTTCGGCTGCCGAAAGCGATGAAATTGCGGCAGTCTGATTCATTTCACTTTCCGCCAGGCGCTTGGCTTTGGGAAAAAGCGCAATCAACAAACCGGCCAGCGATGGCATTAGACCCGGCTCGAATTCCAGCAATTCTTCAATTTCAATCCGGGCGTTTTCGATGGTTGCAATCCAGCTTGAGCTGCGTTTATCGGGTTCGGTTTTCCATTTGATGACGTGGGCCATCAAGCGTATTAATTGGCTGCGCAAGGCGCGTTTATCGGCTCGTCCCAAGGATTCTATCAGCTCCTCAATTCCGGTGAAAGCCTCGGCCACATTCCCATCCGCCAGCTTTTCGCGAACGGCAGTTGCGGTTTGATAATGCGACGTTGCGGCTAAGTCTTGCCAATTCATCGTTGGCTCCTTTCGACAAATATTACCCGGATCCGCCGGATTGTCTTGCTTTTTTGAGCGATTACCTTTCGGCATCTTTCGGGTACAACCGGTTGTCAATTTCACGTAAAACATCGCTTAAATCCGGCGGGCGGCTTGGCAGTACTTTATCGCTAACATGCTTATGATGTGGAAACGTCTCAATTTCCGGATGATGTGGTGAATTGTCATAACGGAAAATAAGTTCGCCCTTCGCATCTTGATAATGATAAACATAGCGCGATTTAAGCAGCGCAAGGTGTTCGGTAATTAGCTTTTCAACGACTTGCAGTTCCGAGCCATCGTAAAAGCGAAGGCTACAGAAGAATTCGCTCGTTTGTCCGGTCTTGTCAGATCGATCCGTAACCTCAAGACCCGTGACTTCAACAACCTGCCGGGATAATATCGTGCTATGCAAGCGGGCGATGTATTGGTGAAATTGCGTCATTTCGCCGCTACCGGAATAGCAAAACGAGATACAAGTAGAAATAAAGAGTCCAAGTCTTTTTTGATCTCTAAAAAAATTTCATACTTGTTAGCCCAGCGAACGTAATCTACCCGATCATCCATCTCGCCCTTTTCAAAACGGACAAAAAACTCCGATGAACTCATTTGATAAGTAGACTCAAACCGGGTTAAATCCCGAATGATGCGAATAAAGTCATCCAGCGGGGATGTTTGATCCAGGGCTGATCGCAAGGCTGCGATGAGCGCATCGGTTGTTGTGGGCATTGATTGGTGTGTAAATGAAACAAAAGCCATCTCTTACCTCCTCATCAAAGCATTTGCTCAAAAAGCGTGGGTAACCTTGCGAAGGCTTTACTGCAAAACTTGTGAAATCGTGCACTGAAGCCTTCGCAAGGTTAGGTTTACCACCACTTTTTAAGCAATTACCTCATCAAAGCATTCGCTGCATTACGGCACTTCCACCCGATTCAACACCTTGCGCACCAAATCTTCGGCGCTCACTTCTTCGGCTTCGGCTTCATAGGTGGGGATGATGCGATGGCGCAGCACATCCAGACCGATGGCCCGCACGTCTTCCGGGGTGACGTAGCCGCGCCGGCGCAGAAAGGCATGGGCCCGCGACGCTTCGGCCAGTGAGATCGAGGCGCGCGGCGATGCGCCAAACTGAATCAAGTTCGCGATATCGTCCAACTTATATGCCTTTGGATCGCGGGTGGCGAAGACGATATCGACAATGTAATTCTCGATCTTCTCGTCCATGTAGACTTCGCGCACCAGCTCGCGCGCTTTGACAATATCTTTGGGCGTGACAACCGGCTTGATCTCTTCCAGCTTGCCCTGACTGACCATGCGCATAATCTTTAGCTCGTCCTCACGCGTCGGATAAGTCACGTTGATTTTGAGCATGAACCGGTCAACTTGCGCTTCCGGCAATGGATACGTGCCTTCCTGTTCGATGGGGTTTTGCGTGGCCAGCACCAGAAACGGCTCATCCAGCTTGAAGGTATTTTCGCCGATGGTGACTTGCTTTTCCTGCATCGCTTCCAGCAAGGCACTCTGCACTTTGGCCGGGGCGCGGTTGATTTCGTCCGCCAAGATAACATTGGCAAAGAGCGGCCCCTTTTTCGTTTTAAAATCGCCGCTCTTTTGGTCGTAAATCAGCGTGCCGATCAAATCCGCCGGCAGCAAATCCGGCGTAAACTGAATACGCTGAAACTTGGCGTTGATCGTGCTGGCCAGCGTCTTGACCGTCAGCGTTTTAGCCAGACCGGGCACACCTTCCAGCAGGACGTGGCCGTTGCATAGCAGGCCGATGAGCAGCCGCTCGACCATGTACTTTTGGCCGACAATATTCTTGTTGACTTCGACCATAATCTTGTCGATAAAAGCGCTTTCCTGTTGAATCTTCTCGTTAATTGCTTGAATATCTGCGTGCATAGCTCGAGAACTCCTCTGTGTGAGACCATTTTAATGACATCGTTAAAATACTAACCTATTGGTGTGAATAGGGTTAAATAAATTTTAAGCCGTTTTTAATGCAAATTTCAAAATCGAACTAAAATACGTAACATACTTATTTTCAAGCAGTTGCGTATAAATTTTAAGCGTGTTGCTTTTATGTGAAAATTGTAAATTTTGAACCTAATACTAAGCTATATATAGTGTTAAGTTTTACTTTCCGTTTTAGTTTTCTGGCTTAGTTTTCCGGTACCTCGCGCCAATTTTTCCCCTTCCGCTTCTACGCGACGCTTAATTTTTTGAATATCTTCAGCGGGCGGCAGTTCTTCCGGCTTAATTCCTGCGTCATTCAAAGCATTACGGATGATTTTGTTGCTGCTGACGTGCTCTTTGGAAATATCCGGTTCTCCATATAAATCGGCTTTTTTGATGTTAAAATTCGTCATTTCGGTCGCAAAATCTTTTGCCTTGATGGTTATGGTTGGTAGAAAGTCTGCCAATGGCCGGTTTTGTGGCGCTTTTAAGCGGCGTTTCATAGCCTGCGTTCCCATATTAAAAAGTGCTTCGTCGCCTTTACTGCGAATGCGGCCAAATCCATCATTATCGACACCACGTTCATATGCGAGTTGAGACAATTCCTTTTCCGACAACGTAAGTTTGTAGCGAGCGCGTAGTCGTTCAAATTCGCCAATGCGCTCCTCCATTAACTCTTGCTTACGGGTCTGAATTGCAAAGTATGTCATCGCAAAAGCGATTTCGTCTTTATTGGGGTCGCCGTTCTGTGCGGTTAAATAGCAGGCATAGCGGGTCAACGCCACATCGTCAATTTCGCGTTCGCCATCCGATCCGATTTTGACCTTTCGGGTAGCGGCAACAAAATGATCTGTCACATTTTGGGCCGAATTTTGACAGGCGATTTTTGCTTTTTCAATGACTTTGCAAAAATTTTGCCAACTGCTGTAGCCCAGCAAAGTTTGGAGGTCACGACCAAACCAAATTTCCAATCCATCGGCCTGATGAGCAGCTTCTTCAAAATTCTTGGTCAATTGTCGAATGATTTCGGCTTCCATTTAAGCTTCTCAATCCTTAAACTTACGGTTATTGTTTTTTGGAGTACAACTGTAAACCAACCCCTATCATCATTATCCTTTCCGGCTCATTTACAAAATAATCTTCAAAATAACTCCCCAATAAATTTAACCTTCACAAGGTTTCCTATATCCATAATAATATACATCCGAATTGCTCAAGTCAGGTCAAAATTTACGCACTTTCAGACTAAAAGTTTCCTTGAAGACATTAAAACGCCCGTCAGGTTGCTAATCTGTGCTTTTACGCAGCATCAAAATTGCCTTTAGAAGTATCGCCAAAGTTAGCTAAATTTTTCACAAGGCTTGTGCCAAATTGTGAAAAACAGTTTGACTTACGCTAATGAATGTATAAATTAGATGTCCCAAAAAATGAGAACTTACTTTTCACATTTTACAACTTAAATCGAAAGGGGTACATTAGAATGCTATTTTTTCCTCAGACTGCGGCAGCTGTGCATCCAAAAACAGCCGGCCGCGTCACTTTGATGATCATGATGCTCATGCTTTTGACGGTCTGCGTTGCGCCGTGTTTTGCGCAGGATAGCGCCGTACCGCAGCATCAAGGCGGCGAGGCCAATCTGGTTTTGCCGGATTTAGATCAGGCGCAGTTTTTGGGCGTGGGCGGCAGGACGCTGCTTATGGGCGGGTTGTTGGTCAGCTTTATCGGATTGCTGTTTGGTTTGATGATTTCCAAACAGCTTGATAAAATGCCGGTTCATCGCTCCATGCTGGAGGTATCCGACCTCATTTACGAAACCTGCAAAACCTACCTGATTCAACAAGGCAAGTTTTTGCTGATTCTCGAAATCTTCATTGCCACAATTATCGCTTTTTACTTTGGCGTTTTGCAACATTTTAGTTTCATGAAAGTTGCCATTATTTTGACCTTCAGTCTAATCGGCATCGGCGGCAGCTATGGTGTGGCCTGGTTTGGCATTCGTGTTAACACTTATGCGAATTCGCGCACGGCCTTCGCCAGTCTAAAGGGCAAACCTTATCCTCTGCATGACATTCCTCTCAAAGCGGGTATGAGCATCGGCATGATGCTGATCAGCGTCGAACTTTTCATCATGCTGTGCATTTTGCTGTTTATTCCGGGTGATTATGCCGGAGCGTGCTTCATTGGCTTCGCTATTGGCGAGTCCTTGGGCGCGGCGGCTTTGCGGATTGCCGGCGGTATTTTCACTAAAATCGCCGACATCGGCTCCGACCTGATGAAAATTGTCTTTAACATCAAAGAAGACGACGCCCGCAACCCCGGCGTGATTGCCGACTGCACCGGTGATAATGCCGGCGACTCGGTTGGGCCCAGCGCCGACGGCTTCGAGACCTACGGTGTGACCGGCGTGGCGCTCATCACCTTTATCCTGTTGGCCGTGTCGGAGCCAATTGTGCAAGTCCAACTGCTGGTGTGGATTTTTGCCATGCGCGTGATGATGATTATCGCCAGCGGGTTTTCCTATCTGGCCAACAGCGCTATCAGCCGTGGCCGCTATGCCGGTGTTGACAAAATGAATTTCGAAGCGCCACTGACCATGCTGGTCTGGCTGACTTCTATTGTTTCAGTGGCGATGACTTATGTGATGTCCTATTTGCTGATTCATGATTTGGGTGACGGGACGCTGTGGTGGAAGCTTTCCACTGTCATTACCTGCGGCACATTGGCCGGGGCGATTATCCCGGAAATGGTCAAAATCTTTACCTCGACCGAATCCAAACATGTGCGCGAAGTCGTGACATCTTCTCGTGAAGGCGGCGCGTCGCTCAATATTTTGTCCGGTTTGGTAGCCGGCAACTTCAGCGCCTACTGGCTGGGTCTGGTCATGGTGGCGCTGATGTCGGTGGCCTACTGGATCAGTGGTATGGGCTTGGGCAGTTTAATGGTTGCTGCGCCTGTATTTGCTTTCGGGCTGGTGGCTTTCGGCTTTTTGGGCATGGGTCCGGTGACGATTGCTGTTGACTCCTACGGCCCGGTTACTGACAATGCCCAATCGGTTTTTGAACTGTCAGTCATCGAACAAATCCCCAACATCAAGCAAGAATTGAAAAGAGACTTCGGCTTCGATGTGGACTTTGGCAAGGCCAAGCATTATCTGGAGGAAAACGACGGGGCCGGCAATACGTTTAAGGCCACTGCCAAGCCGGTGTTGATTGGCACAGCGGTGGTCGGCGCAACGACCATGATTTTTTCGATTATCGTCGCGCTCACACACGGCTTGACCGAAAACATAGACAAGTTGTCCATGCTGCATCCGCCGTTTTTGCTGGGCTTAATTAGCGGCGGGGCCATGATTTACTGGTTCACCGGCGCGTCGATTCAGGCCGTGACCACCGGCGCCTATCGCGCTGTTGAGTTCATCAAAGCCAACATCAAACTGGAAGGTGTTGAAAAAGCGTCTGTCGAAGACAGCAAAAAAGTGGTGGAGATCTGCACCCAGTACGCCCAAAAAGGTATGTTTAACATCTTCTTAGCGGTATTTTTTGCGACATTGGCTTTTGCCTTTATCGAGCCCTACTTTTTTATCGGCTATCTGGTATCAATCGCCTTGTTTGGGCTGTATCAGGCGCTTTTTATGGCCAACGCCGGCGGAGCCTGGGATAATGCCAAAAAGGTCGTCGAAGTCGAACTAAAAGAAAAAGGCACACCGCTACATGCCGCCACAGTTGTCGGCGACACTGTGGGCGATCCGTTCAAAGACACGTCATCAGTGGCCATGAATCCGGTCATTAAATTTACGACGCTGTTCGGTCTTTTGGCTGTCGAATTGGCCGTCAGCCTGACCGCAGAGCAAGGCCCTGCGCTAAGCACGGCTTTAGCCGCGGTCTTTTTTGTCATTTCGATGGCGTTTGTGTGGCGCTCGTTTTATGGGATGCGCATTAAGAGTGAATAAATTCTCAATTTATTTTTGACTTTTGGCTTAAAGATTGACAATCCCCGTCGACATTTATTTCTAATAAATTGACGACGGGGATTTTATTTTTACCAAAAATCTATCTTGACTTATTTATCCGAAATGGTTTAATTTGAAATTGTGGATTGAGTGCAAATTAATTATAGGAGCCCCACTTGAATATTCACCATCTCACCGCACACGAAATACGCGCCGCCATTGACCGGCGTGAATTAACCTGCCAACAAGTTGTCATCGCCTGCTTTGAACATATCCATACCAGAGAAAAGGACATCCACGCCTTTATCAGCTATGATGAAGATGCGGCCATGCGAACCGCGCAAGCATTGGATGCGCGGCAGGCTAAAGGCGAGAAGCTCGGTCTGTTGGCTGGCATTCCCGTGATCCTCAAAGATAATATTGTTACAAAAGATTTTATTACGACTTGCGGTTCGAAAATTCTGGAAAACTTTAAGCCGCCGTATAACGCCACCGCGGTCGAGCGCTTGTTGGCCGCCGATGCCATTATCATCGGCAAGGCCAATATGGACGAATTCGCCATGGGCTCGTCCACCGAAAACTCGGCCTTTGGCCCGTCGCATAATCCGTGGGACTTGAGCAAAGTGCCGGGTGGTTCCAGCGGCGGTTCCGTGGCCGCGGTTGTGGCCGGCGAGGCGGTTCTGGGTCTGGGCTCGGAGACGGGCGGCTCGGTGCGGCAGCCGGCGGCGTTTTGTAATGCCGTGGGCGTCAAGCCGTCCTACGGGCGGGTGTCACGCTATGGCTTGGTGGCCTTTGCTTCGTCGCTGGATCAGATCGGGCAGGTCGGGCGGGATGTGCAGGATGCGGCCACGCTGCTGCAAGTGATTGCCGGCCTCGATGAGCGCGACTCCACGTCTGCGCCGGTGGCCGTGCCCAATTATGCCGATTTTATGACCGGCGATATTCGCGGGCTGCGCATCGGCGTGCCGGTCGAGTATTTTGACGAAGGCTTAGACCCCGGCGTGGAAAAAGCGATTCGCACGGCGATGGATGTATTGAAAAACGCCGGGGCAACATTTGTCGATGTCCAATTAAAACACGCTGCCTATTCGATTCCGACCTATTACATCATCGCCACTGCCGAAGCTTCGTCCAACCTGGCCCGCTACGATGGCGTCAAATACGGCTACCGCTCGCCCAACGCCAAAGATTTGAAGGAAATGTACCACGAAACGCGGCGGGAAGGCTTTGGCGCGGAAGTCAAGCGCCGCATCATGCTCGGCACGTATGTGCTGTCTGCCGGCTATTATGACGCTTATTACAAAAAGGCCCAGCAAGTCCGCGCCCTGATTAAGGCCGATTTTGAAGCGGCCTGGCAGCAATGCGATGTTATTTTGGCCCCGACTACGCCGACCGTAGCTTTTGGCCTGGGCGAAAAGGCCGACGATCCGCTGGCCATGTATTTATCCGATATTTACACCACCAGCGTCAATCTGGCCGGCATTCCGGCCATGAGCGTGCCATGCGGCTTTCACAACAACCTGCCGGTCGGGATGCAGTTTTTAGCGCCGGTTTACAAGGAAGAAATCATGTTCAAGGCCGGCCATGCTTATCAACAGTTGACGGATTGGCATAAGCGATTTCCGGAATAATGCATGCATGGAACACGGATAAAACGGGAAAAGACGGATGGTTACGGTATGGATTTTTTATCTGGCACATGTAAAATTATTGCGCTCTTATTCTTGTTCATGACCCAGCCATTATTTGCGGGCGATTATGACGACTATTTTGAGGGGTGCTTTTATGTCGAAGTAGAACCTAAATTAATCTACAGAAAAGAGCCTACATACCCAGAAAAGATGTGGAAGGCCGGGTTAGAAAGCAAAGTATTGATTAAAGTTTTGATCGATACAACAGGGAATGTGCTTAAGACAAAGCTTGTTAAAAAAGGTTTTGCTGACTTTGATTCCTCCGCAATGAAGGCCGCTATGGAGTGGAAATTCAGTCCTGCCAAGCAGAACGGTAAGCCTTTAATCATTCCTATGATGATTCCCATTGCTTTCTATCTTGATATAGACAGTATCCGTACAATTGAAAAGAGAACCTTCCGCCTCATCAAAGGTTTCTGGATTGACAAAGCGCACACCTTCGACAGCGAGCTTGTCGCCATTAAACCGGAAAGCGCAGCCTATCAAGCCGTTATCGCCCAAAAGCCGGAACTGAAGCCGTATTTTGCCCTGGACCCGCAAGTCATCGTCAACATCGGCAAGTACTCCATCGAAACCAATTTCAACGGCAAGGAAAAGCTCTCGCCGGATGAGTTGAAGAAGATTCTGGAAGAGCCAATGAAGTTTCAAGTTTCAAGGAAATTGATATGAGCCGCGCACGTTTGAATTACTGGTTGGATAAAATTACGTTTACGCTGATGAAGCTTGATCCGGACTGTAAAATTGCAGTTACGTTTGATACGCACGAAGATAACGATGCTTACGTGACCGTTAGTAGTCATCTGTCGCGCGCCGAAATTATTGAGGTTGCTCGACCCCTGACGGTCGACGCGCTCAATGAAGATTGGGCAATACTCATCTTCACCCGTAAATTAGAAGAAAACACTCAACTGGCTATCAACTAACACTATGCCCACAAAAATTTTGATCGTCGAAGACGAACCCGCCATACGTATGCAAGTGGCAGAGTTCATCCGCATGAACGGCTATGAAGCTTTTGAAGCGGCCAATGGCCAGCTCGGTATTGAATTGGCCAAAACTCTGCGCCCGGATTTGATTATTTCCGATATTCAAATGCCGCTTATGAGCGGTTTTGACGTGCTTAAGGCTGTACGACAAACACCGGAAATTGCGGCCACGCCTTTCATATTTTTGACCGCCCAATCGGCGTATACCTTTGTCCGTCAGGGTATGGATATCGGCGCGGACGATTACCTGACTAAACCTTTTTCGTTAACGCAGCTTTTAAAGGCCATCACGACCCGTTTAGCCAAACACGAGGCGGTCATCCGGCAATATGTCTCCAAAATAAAAGAGCGCGAACAGGAGTTGAATCATACGTTGACTCAGGTGCGGGAGTTAACGACGCTGTCAACGCAAACAAGTTTGGAAAAAGACACGTTATTGCATGAAATTCATCATCGCGTCAAAAATAATTTGCAAATCATCAACAGTCTACTGAGCCTGCAGGCGGAGTATATTCATGATCCGATGATGCTCAATATTTTAAAGAATAGCCAGAGCCGGATTTATTCATTGGCCTTGATTCAGGAGCACTTCTATCAGTCAAAAGATTTTGCGCATATTGATATGAAAAGTTTTGGCGAGGAAATGGTTAATAATCTGGTTCACTTTTTTCGCGGTGGCCTCAATCCAATTGACCTGGATATTCACATTGACGAAGTTGTTTTTAAAATTGAAACCGCAATTCCCTGCGGCTTGATATTAAACGAACTGGTCTCGAATTCTATTAAACATGCTTTTCCAAGTTACTTGACTTTGCCGACCCGTCAAATTTCGGTTGGACTTAAAGCCGTATCGTCAACACAATACGAATTGATGGTTGGACATAATGGGGCGGTATTACCGCCCGAAGCAGAACAGGCGCCGCGCTTTGGCTTACAGCTTGTCAATTTACTGGTGCAGCAGATTGGTGGTGTTTTGCGGATTGAGCGTGAGCCGCAACAATGTTTTATGGTTACATTTCCCGTCCGCTAATAACGTCCCCTCTCTTGTTCCAAGCCACTTTTAGAGCGGTTCTCTCTTCTCCAAATCAATCAACTGCTAAAATATCCAGAAGCTCGCGGTAGGCATTGTTAAGCAGCATCGCATGGTCGTGCGCCAGTTTTTCAAAATCTTTACCCAATACTGAAAACATATCCGGATGGTAACGCGCCATTAATTTGCGGTAAGCTTTCCGGATTTTGGCTACATCGGTAGTCGGCTGAATTTCCAGTGTCCGGCAATGCTTTTCAATTAAAGCCGACCGCAAAGCGGCATCGGTTTTTTCTGCTTCGGCTGTCGAAGGGCGGGGCGGCTGTTTGTTATCGAACAATTCTTCGCCACAAGCCGCGCACTGATAGATTCTGTTGGGATCAATCGGTCCGATTCGGTTGAGCGCGTCACAATTGCTGCAGTGTATGGTTGTGCCGGTTTTCGTTTCGGCTTCAGTCGGGGTATTTTCCGTAGACGGCTTGGGCGATGCCGCCGGTGTTTGCGAAAAATGGTGATAGTCTATTACATATTGGTTGTAGGTCAGCAGGGCTCGTTTTTCCAGAATCGGATAATACTTTGCCCGATACTCACGCAGCCGATTGACGAAATCGATGAAAACCCGTGCGGTTTCATTAATGACAATCCACTCAATGCCGGCGGCCACAAAGCTGTAAGAATACACCAGCACGATTTTAATCAACAAAAATGAAAAAATAATATAGACGAACTCGGTGGCGTGATTTTGAAACGGCAGGGCAATAATGGCCGGAATTAATCGAAAAAGCATGGTGATATCTAAGGGATCCGCCGGAAAAGTCGCCGCCAGATTTTTAAATGTTTCTGCGTAATGTGGCTGACCGCTTAGAATGCTTTCGGCGCAGGGAATACTCAGTTGAATGGCAATCAGACCCGTCACCAGATAGTCGGAGTTGCTGATGCACCAGCGGTAAGAATTCGCCAGGCCAATCCAAATTAGCACAATCAGAAGAATTCCGCCCAAAGGGTTTTTATCCAGCGCTTCATGGACAAAGCTTTGGATGTGTCCCACATGTGGCAACAGCACATAGAACAAAATTTCGATCACTAATCCGATGAACAACAATAACGACAGAAAGCTCAGATTGTGCTGTTTGTTTATTATTCGCCATAATTCTGCAATGGTAAAATTAAGCGGTTGCGGCTGCTCTTCCATTAAAAATTGACCCTCAGGCAAGTTGCTCTGTGACAGGTGGGTTGACGGGCTCGGTCGGGTCAAACAGGTGGGAAATTTCTTCCGGGATTGGCAAGGGGCGGCCATTTTCAAGCCTGACAAATACCCAATCGGTATAGCCTTTGGCTAAGAGCTTGCCGTCGTTATCCCGCTTAACTTCATACTGCCGCATGGAGCGTGCTTTGCGGGCATTGTTCACCCAGGTTATTACGGTGATGGCGTCCCCTTCAAAAGCCGGTCGCAAATACTCGATGTGATGCTCCGCCACGACCCAGGTCGCGCCTGCTGCGCGGGTGGCTTCCGTGCAACCCACTGCGTCGGAATGCCGAATAGCAGCCTCTAACATCCATTTCATGTACTCCAGATTGTTCACATGATTATTGGCGTCAATAGCGGATGGTAAAACCGTGAGCTTATATTCGTAGGATAAGGGCATTTGATTCTCAATCAACTTTGAAGTTCATCTGAACGTATCCGCTCAAAAAATCAGGGTAATCTTGCGAAGGTTTACACCGCAAACCGTTGACAATCTTGAAAATATTGTACTAGTCAACAACCTCTTGAACACTTCCACAGTTTTGATCGGATGTCATTCTGAAGGAATCTTTTAACGGGGTTTGTACAAGCTTGCAAAAAGATTCCTTCGGAATGACAGTGTTCGACAAATCGTTGACTAGTACACAATCTTGAAAATATTGACTTCCGCGCCAGGTATAACCTTTGCAAAGTTTGCTTTACCCGGACTATTGAGCGATACATCTGAAACGTTGCAAGTTAAGAAAAGTCTTGCGAACGTCAATGAATATTTGCAGGTTGATGGCAGGAATTTTTTGCCGATTAAATCCAATCTGCTTGACGTAAGCCTAATCTTACGCTATAAAATTAAGTGAGCATCATTTTTTCACGCTGATATGATTCCGGGAGTCATCCAAGAATGATACCGCAAGCGGCAGAGTCGATCCTGAATTTAAACACGCTAAAGACCCTAAAAGACCTTGATAAGCTTGCGCCGGGATTCTTTGCGGATTTGGTACATACATTTAGCGCCGACTCCATCCGCATGATTGACGCAATGATGCAGGCCGTTTATGAGCAAAACATGGAAGTCTTCTGCAAAGAAGCGCATGGTTTTAAAGGTATGGCCGGCAACCTGGGCGCACAGGCGCTATTCACACTATGTGCCCGGTTGGAATCCCTGGCCAGAGCAAACAACATTTCCGAAATTACTGCGCTTCTCGATCCGTTGCGGCAGCTTAATGCACAAACCATCGCTGCTTTTGATGCCGCAAATGCCGCAGCTTAGAAAAGCGTTTGCGATGCCGGCGATTCCGGATTGTGTCGGGTTAGCGAGATAAATTCGGCGTAAGGGTGATCTTTAAGATAAGCCAGCAGCGCCAGAAACTCATTGATTTCGCGCACAGCCAGCGTACGGCGTTGGTTCTTTTCTTCAAAGACGACGGTATATAACAAATGCGTTTCCATAAACCCTCCAATATTAAGTGCATAATAAATTAATTAATTGAGTATAAATTTAAACAATTTTATACGCATGTCAACTGAAAATTGCTAAATTACATATAATTATGATTACAGAAACGCTTGGACAACGGGTCAAACTTTTACGGGGGAAATTATCTCAGGACGAGTTTGGCCAAAAGTATCATTTAAGTCGGACCCAATTGGCCTATCTGGAGCAAGATCGGTTGAAAAATAGGGAAAAGCTGGAGGCGACACTGCGTCAGATTACCGGCGACGACGAGGAGCTCTATACTTGGTTGTTTACCGGCGCAAAAACATCGCCGCAACGCACGGTTTACCCAAGTTTTGATCCGAACGCGTCGCAACTGCTAAAAGACAGCGCGGATGGGGAACCGGCTCGGGATATTATCCAAAAATACTTTGTGCTGTATCCGGAGCGGGAAAAGCGGTTTGCCGAACTGATCCGGCAGGGGCGAATTGAGTATCTTTTTAAGCTGGTTGAGTAAAAATTTGAGCGGCTACGTTTGAAGAAAATCCTGCTGTAATTAAAAAGACCTTCAAGGTTTTGGAAACCTTGAAGGTCTTTTTGTTTGTAGCCGTAGTTTTTGCAGCGTCAGCGGGAGCTACTGCGCCAGAACAACAAAAGCCAGCACCGCCGTAGTAATTCCGAAAATAGAGGCTGTGCGCTTCCAGAAGGCTTTGGCTTTAGCAATTTTGGTCATCTTTTTCAGACCGTCTTCCAGTTTAGTGACTTTGGCCTGCTCGTTCTTTTTTTCGGCTTCCAGATTGTCAATTTGGTGGTCCAACTCATCCGTCTTTTTATTTAGCGCTTCAATTTCCTGCTTATAACTTTCCTGCATCGTCGTATAATTGTGCACAATACCTTCATAATCTTTGACTTGCGAACCGATGGTATCGGAGAGCGCCTGACTCAAATCCAGCTTGGCCCCGCTCATGGTCACCTGAGCGCGCAGGTTATCATTCAGCTTTTTAAGAATGCGGTTTTGCTCGGCATAGTGATTAATCACGTCCTCCTGGAGCGGAACGCGGACTTTGACCAAATGGGTATAATCACGGGCCAGCAGCGGCGGAATCACAAAACCGATATTCTTGTTGTGATCGCCAACAGTGAGCACGCTGTCGTTCTGGACCAGCTCCAGCGTCATGATGCTGTCCGGAAACAGCGGCTCAATGGTCGCGTCCGGCATTTTCTCCTGACAATTGGCGTTCGGCGCCCAACTGCTTAACACGCTCATTAAGAAAATCATGCAGCCGACGATAGGTGTACGAATCATATTGGCTCCACCTCTCCTGTTGTTGCTTTTCCTGCTCCGTGAGCAGCGCTTTAAGTTGGTCGTCCGCCTCGCGCAGGGTCGCCTCTAACTGAGAGGATGCGCTGCGTAGTTTGACTAATTCAACATCTTTTTCGCCCAGGCTTTGTTTTAATCGGGAAATCGACGCATCTTTGCTGGACAGAGAATTTTTCAATATTTTGATAGACTCTTCGGTCGCTTGACGCCCGTTCTGCAAAGAGACAATGGAGGCATCCAAAGAATCCACACGTTGCTCACTGGCCGCCCGTTCCGCTTCCAGCTTTTGATTAACCGCCGTCAGCGAGTCAAGCTGCCGGCTGACATCCGCATTGATATCTTTGATTTTCTCACTATCCGAACGCGAAGAATGGCCGGCGTAATACGAAATTAATGCCACAATAATGACCAGGCCGACAAGGTACAGCAATTGTTTGGACGCTTCCATAGCGCCTCCTTTCCCCGTCTTTAAGATAAATTATGGCGGGAGTGGATTCCGTGTAAATGAAGCAAGGCTTCCCCGATATTGTTCTTAATGATAGCGGACAAATTTCGGGCTGTCAAGCGATTTATCATGTGAGAATACGGGTTTATGAAACCAACCGGATGAACCTGATTCCAACAAGCCCGCATAAGGATTTCTTGACAATTGTTCTGCCAAAGCGTATTAATAAACATCAACCGCCCGGTAAAATAAAAAAACGGAGATCAACGTCATGCCAACACTGGAATGGATCGGCAAAGAAAAAGTCATTAACCATCATTTGGATGTGTCCTTTCGCATCTTGCAGCCAAAATACGCCTTTGCGGCGAACGGTTCGCCGGACAACGCCGGGCCGACCCACAAGATCATTCACGGCGACAACTTAGAAGCGCTCAAGGCCCTGCTGCCCTATTACGAAAACCGCGTCAAGTGCATCTACATTGACCCGCCTTACAATACCGGCAACGAAAGCTGGGTTTATAACGATAACGTCAATCATCCCAAGATTAAAAAGTGGCTGGGTCAGGTGGTGGGCAAGGAAGGCGAGGATTTGTCCCGCCACGACAAATGGCTGTGCATGATGTATCCGCGCTTGAAAGCTTTCTGGAAGTTTTGTTGTTGCACCTGATCAAGCAAGAAGCTGAGCGAAAAACAACCCGTTCCTGGGATTACTCCATCTCGAATTCGCTCTGGCATATCGACAAAACAAATAAGCGTCGCAAAGCCGGCGGCAGTTATCTGGACATTGCCGAAATAAAAGATATGATTGATGAAGTCTATCCGGAAGCTTTAAAGCGCGCCGCGCTGGAAACGCTTGAAGGCCGCTACGAAACCGATGAACTGGACCAAATGGTTAATGCGAATCAAATCAAAGAAAAAGCATTTCAAATGATTCAAAAGACCCCCAACTAATAACATTGTTTTCATAAAGGAGAACCCCACAATGTCCCAAAACCTGATCGAAAAAGTCGCCCAAAAGCACGCCGTCGGGCTGTCCATATACAAAAAGGAGATATTATGAACACTGTGCTGGCCATTGAAACCACCGGGCGCTTTGATGAGCGATCCCGTTTAATAATGGATGAAGTGCCGAAAATAACCAGCCGCCGCGTCCGCATCGTGATTTACGTGGAACCGGAGGAAAACACGCGCGCAGCCGATATCCGGCGTTTGCAAGCCTTGATGGATGAAATCGGCTATGACGCGATGGCCAAAGGCCTGACGCCGGAAATATTGCAGGAGATTTTGGCTGATGAGCGATAAGCGATTTGTATTCGACACAAACGTCCTGGTCAGCGCGGTGTTGATGCCGCAATCCATACCGAGGCAGGCATTAGATGCGGCGTTGACGCAGGGTTTCGTCCTTTTCTCCAAAGCGACGTTTGCTGAGTTGAGGGACGTTTTGGCGCGTCCAAAGTTGAAGCCGTATCTAACCACGAAGAAGATCGCTGCGTTTCTGCGGCTGCTGAAAAAGACGACGAAATGGGTCGAACCCACCCAAACATTCACGGCCTGCCGCGATCCGAAGGATAACAAATTTTTAGACATCGCCGTCAGCGGACAAGCGGATTACTTGATTTCCGGCGATGGCGATTTGCAGGACTTAAACCCGTTTCAAGGAATTCCCATTATTTCACCGGCGGAGTTTTTGGCCCAAATTAAACCACGCATATAATCTTACAAGTTTTTACTCGTGAACCTATCAATCCGCAAGGAGCCTACAATGTCCCCAAACCTGATCGAAAAAATCGCCCAAAAGTACGCCGTCGGGCTGGAAGCAAGCCGCATCACACCACTGGAAAAAGGAGTTTAGTATGGAAGAAATTCTGGAACTCAAAGAATTGATGCTGAAGCAAAATTATCCTGCCGCTTTGAACTTGATTGAGGAGATGGAAGAAATGAGCCGGGAAGACAAAGTCAACAAAATCTATAGTTTTATAAAAATTTTGCTCATGCACCTCATCAAGCAGGAAGCGGAACAGCGAAACACAAAATCCTGGCGTATTTCCATTGATAATGCGTTGGACGATATTGCCCGAACCAATAAAATCCGCAAAGCCCGCGGATACTATCTGGATGAGGACGATTTTAGAACCGCAATTCAAGAGGCATACCCTTTTGCCTTAAAAAATGCGTCACTCGAGGCGTTCGGCGGCATATACGAGCCCGAAGACTTAGGCGAAAAAGTGGATGCTGAAAGCATCAAAGCAAAAGCATTCCAATTGATACAAGAAACAACGCACTGAGCCATTTATAAATAAACGCAAAGGAGAACCCCCACAATGTCCCAAAACCTGATCGAAAAAATCGCCCAAAAGTACGCCGTCGGGCTGGAAGCGGGCGAAAGACTCGTCTCACGCAAAGGCGCGAAGGCGCTAAGAAAAGCAAGAGCTGTTTTCTCCTTGCGCCACCCCGCTTTTGCGTAAGAATTTCAAGGAGAAACGCAAATGACAGAGAATGAAATTTCTCAGCAAATCGTGGACGCCTGTTATAAAATCCATACCACACTTGGCCCAGGCTTGCTGGAAACCGTTTACGAGGTGGTTCTTTATCACGAACTTAAAAAGCGCGGTTTGAAAGTTGAGCGACAGGTTGCCATTCCAATCAAGTGGGAAAATCTTCATTTCGACGAGGGCTTTCGAGCTGACTTGATCGTTGAAGATAAAGTGATCATCGAACTGAAATCCGTCGAAAGTTTTAATCCCGTGCATGGCAAGCAACTGCTGACCTATCTCAAATTGATGGATAAAAAGCTGGGTCTATTGGTCAACTTCGGCATAGAATTAATCAAAGATGGCATCAAAAGAGTAGTGAATGGATTGACTGAGTAAAAAAATAATCTCACGCAAAGACGCTAAGACGCTAAGAAAGACAAAAAGCAAAAGCACTTTTGTGATATAAAGGCTATGAGAACTTGATGCTTTAAGTATCACATCACGTGCAAGAAAACATTCAAGCCTTTTGATCTTTTTCTTTTCCTTTGCGCCTTCGCGCCTTTGCGTGAGCCCAAAATATTTCATCAACCCTTTGCGTGAAAAATTTTTGAAGGAGAGAAAGCATGTCCCAAAACCTGATCGAAAAAATCGCCCAAAAGTACGCCGTCGGGCTGGAAACGGGCGAAGTTGTCAAAAGCGGCGCGTTTTTGTCCATCCGCCCCGCGTATGTGATGACCCACGATAACACCGGCGCGGTCATCCCCAAGTTCAAATCCATTGGCGCGAAGAAGATGGCCAATCCGCGCCAGGTCGTCTACACCCTGGATCACGACATCCAGAACAAGACCGACAAGAATCTGGAAAAGTATCGCAAAATTGAGGAGTTTGCCAAACTGCACGGCGTGGATTTTTACCCGGCCGGACGCGGCATCGGCCACCAGATTATGTGCGAGGAAGGCTACGCCTGGCCCGGCACGATGGTCGTGGCCTCGGACAGTCACTCCAACATGTACGGCGGTCTGGGCTGTCTCGGCACACCCATTGTGCGCACGGACGCGGCGGCCATTTGGGCCACGGGCCGGACGTGGTGGAAGGTGCCGCCGGTGGCCAAAGTGGAGCTGCGCGGCCAACTGCGTCCCGGCGTGACCGGCAAGGACGTGATCGTCACGCTGTGCGGCTTTTTCAACAAGGACGAGGTGCTCAACCACGTGCTGGAATTCACCGGCGACGGCGTCAACAGCCTGAACGTGGAGCAGCGTCTGACCATCGCCAACATGACCACTGAATGGGGCGCGCTGGCCGGCGTTTTCCCCATTGACGACATCACCATCGCCTGGCTCAGGGCGCGGGCGGCTGTCGTGGCCAAACGCGGTCCGGCCGGTGTGCCCTCCGATGCCGACGCGCAGAACGGCGTCCATCCGCGCCTGAACGAGGAGCGTATTGCCGAATGCCGTCTCGCCGCCGACCCGGACGCCTGGTACGCCAAAGAATTGTCGCTCGACTTAGACACGGTGCTGCCGCACGTCTCCGGGCCGGATTCGGTCAAGGTGATGACTTCGGTCACGGAATTGCGGCGGCGCGAGGTCAAAATCCACAAGGCGTATTTGATGTCCTGCGTCAACAGCCGCGTGGAAGATTTGGCCGAAGCCGCCCGCGTCATGCGCGGCCAGCGCGTGGCCGATGGCGTTAAGTTCTACGTGGCCGCCGCCTCCAGCGAGGTGCAGGTCGAGAGCGAAAAGCGCGGCGATTGGCAAGTTCTGCTGGACGCCGGGGCAATTACTTTGCCGGCCGGTTGCGGTGCGTGCATCGGCATGGGCGAAGGCTTGCTGGAAGACGGCGAAGTGGGTATTTCGGCCACCAACCGCAATTTCAAAGGCCGCATGGGTTCGCCCAAAGCCCAGGCCTATTTGGCCTCGCCCGCGGTCGTGGCGGCCTCGGCTCTGGCCGGGCGGATTGACTATCCGCAAGATTGGTCGCTGGGCGAAGTGAAGACGCAGGGCAGCATTCAGGCCGCGCCCAAACCGACCGGATCGGCGGCGGTGCGCATTGTGGACGGCTTTCCGGCCACGCTCAGCGGCGAGTTGATTTTCTGCCACCAAGACAACCTGAACACCGACGGCATTTATCCCGGCAAATACACTTACCAGGACGACATGACGCCGGAACAGCAAGCCGCCGTGGTGATGGAGAATTACGACCCGGAATTTGGCAAAATGGTGGCGACGGGCGACATTCTGGCGGGCGGGTTCAATTTTGGCACGGGCAGTTCCCGCGAGCAGGCGGCCACGGCCCTGAAGTATCGCGGCATTCGTTTGGTCATTGCCGGTTCGCTGAACGAAACCTACGGACGCAACGCCATCAACAACGGCTTTTTGGTGATGGAAGTGCCGGACTTAGCCAACGACCTGAAGACCCGCTTCGGCAAAGAAAAGCTGACGGTCAAGACGGGCATCACGGCCGTGATCAACTTCAAGGAATCCTTCATCGAAGCGGCCGGCAAGCGCTACACCATTGACCCGGTCGGCGCGGCGGCGCAGGAGTTGATTCTGCTCGGCGGGTTGGAGGAGTGGGTCAAGCGAAAATTGGAGGGTTGAGGAGTGCCAAAACGTTATACCAGCCGCGAATTGATCCAAATGGCTTATGATTTTGGCTGGGAATTGATGCGGATCAAAGGCGATCATCATAACTTTAAGCACGCCGCCAGCCGTTTTGTGGTAACCATTGTGCATCCGCAAAAGGATGTGCCGGTTGGCCGGGCAACGGATACAGTCAAGAAAATTCGATTGGAGGCCAACTAATGCGCTATTTAATTGTCATTGAACCTTTGGACGACGGTTACGCCGTGCAAGTGCCGGATTTAGCGGTCTCTACTTTTGGCGAGACGCTGAAGAAAGCCAAAACTGCGGCCAAAGACGCCATTCTTGCCAATCTGGAAACTTACCACGAGATTGGCCAACGACCACCTTTGATGCAGATTCCAGCGGTGCATTTGGAGAACCCGGACTTTTCCGAGATGCTGTTTATGTACGTGGATGTTGAGATTGACGTGCATGAAGAAGAGGCTGTTTTGGTCTGAAACTGCTGACAAGCACTATCCGATTGACCCGGTCGGCGCGGCAGCGCAGGAGTTGATTCTGCTCGGCGGGTTGGAGGAGTGGGTGAAGGGGAAATTGGGGAATTAAAAATTTGCAAATTTAAAGAGCTTGTCTGACTCGAATGTTAGACAAGCTGTAGAGGATGCGGGCGATTTTGTTCATGCACACGCCGACAGCCCGCTGTCTAATTTAGTAGTCCGCCAACATTAAATTGATGCCCTTTTCTTTTCAAAAAGTGCACGCGAATGTAGCAGCTGAATGCATTTTGCCCATCAAAATAAAGTTGGCAGACTACTTAGGAATGAACGCTAAGTAGTCAGACAGAATAAAACCGGTATTTCCCGAAGAGCCTGTGGCGCTGATTGCCTTATTTTCAGGACAAATCGAGCTGTACAAAATACCAGATTAATTCTGTACCTGTACGACTACTTATATTTATTAATCCGTTTAAGCAAAGAAACGGTATCCTGACATAAGTCCTTTATGAATCGCATTGGGCCTCATCGCCGACGACGACTTAGACTTAACTGCATTGGCGGAAATCCTGAATTGGAAGAGCGCACGGCTAAATTGGAAGCTGGCGAGAATCGCATTAGGTCACCCCTGCAATTCAGGCGGCCTATCTTCATCTTTGTCCGGGACCACGCCATCCGTTTCTTTTTTGATCCAGGCCAGATAATCGCTGTTGCCGGTCACAATCGGCAGCGAAATCACTTCCGGCACCCGGTAGCTGTGCAGCTCTTTGATGCGTCCGATCAAGTCAGAGATGTGCAAGCCCTGCGATTTAATGATGAGCAACAATTCCCGATCATTCCGAATATTCCCTTCCCAGCGATAAAACGACTGCACATTCGGCACGACGTTGACACATGCCGCCAGACGCTCTTCGACCAATGCCCTGGCGATTTTTGTTCCCTCTGCTTCCGATGACACCGTAACATAGATGACCACAAAGTCCGACATCGTTTCCTCCAAAATTTGCTTGCATTTTTTGAGCTAAACCATACTTTTCTGCACGTTTGTGATAACAAACGATTTAAACGATTTAAAAGCAGAGTGCGGAGCGCTGTGAAAAAGATGCTTCCAGCATGACAACCCGTTTGTGCTTAACTCAATGACATTGAAGTAACTATTTATGGTACTGTTTTTTTAAGCAATATCTCCATATTTTTTAACCCCGCATAGCTCAGAAACGTACGAAGGATTTTTTTCTTTGGAAACAGACTTGTTTATTTTGATTGCAGTTGGTTTTCTCTTTGTAATCGCCCTGTTGCTCTCCCTCTTCCTGGTTTCCCCCGGATTTCCCATTTATCTAAAACGTCAGTATGAATCCATCTCGGATGAAAATGATGCGCCGCCGCCTTTTAACAAAATCAGAGATTTTCGCATTGTCATGATTACCTTTTCGATGATGCGGTTGTTTTCACTGCTTGTTTTGTTTATCTCGCTTACGCTGGTGATACCGGCCCGCATCACCGACCAGGTTTCCGTATGGGACGCCATTATCTTTGCCGTTGTTGCCTTTGTCGTTGTCCTTACTTCGGAAATTTTGGCCGAAATAATGATTTCACGGCCAAAAAACCGCTTTGCACTGCCGCTTGGCTATATTCTGATCGCCTTTTATTATGTCTTCTATTTCATAATTATGCTGATTAGACGCATTTCCAAAAGTATTGTCGCCCGAGTCGCACCGGAAAATAATCAGGGTGAAGAGGAAAATGTCAATCTGGAACAAATGATTGAAGAGCAGCGCGTTCGTCATAAACTGGAGGACGATGAGCGCAAAATGATCGAAAGTATTGTCGATCTGCACGAAGCAACCGTGCGCGAAGTGATGATACCACGTATTGATGTCTCTTTCCTGGACGTCAATATCCCTTATCACGAGGCCGTCCGCTTCATCAATCAGGAAGGCTATTCCCGTATTCCGGTATATGAGAATACCGTCGATAATATTGTTGGCTTCCTATACGCCAAAGATCTGCTAAAGCCTGTCGAACAAAATCGGATTATTTCTATTCGGGATTTGTTACGCGAAGCCCATTTTGTCCCGGACAGTAAAAATGTGACCCAAATGATGCGCGAGTTTCTAAATTCCCGTGTTCACGTAGCCTTGGTAGTCGATGAGTACGGCGGTACAGCCGGTCTAATCACATTGGAAGATATTATCGAAGAAATTGTTGGCGAAATTCGGGATGAGCATGATGTCGAAGAGCCTTTGTATAAAGCTGTATCCGAACATGAGGGTGTCTATTCCGTGGATGCCAAAATAAATCTGGATGATCTGGCCGAATTGCTGAAGTGCAAATTTAATGAGGATGATAATTTTGAAACACTGGGCGGACTTATTTTTGACCGTCTGGGTCGTCTGCCGGAAGCCGGAGAAGAATTTCAAAGCGACGGCCTTAAAATTCACATCAATCAGGTTGAAGGCCGGCGTATTTCCTGGGTTCGCGTCGAGAAACTGAAAAACGAAGGCAACGCTGTGGAAATCCTCGACAAGAAAGAACCCGAAGCGCCTGGAAAAACGACCTAAACCTACTCAAGCATAAAACATTGCCAAGACGACGGCCACGACCACGGATGGCCGGCATATCAAAAACCCCGGAAGAATATATCCATCCGGGGTTTTTTTTCTGGCGATCAGGCTATTTTGACAAAACGGCTTTGAACCCCTTAATTGCCCAATCAATCTCTTCCCTGGTAATCACAAGCGGCGGTGCAATTCGAATAATATGATGATGCGTCTCTTTGCATAAGATGTGATGCTCTTGCTGCAATTTTTCGCAAAATTTACGCGCCCCGCCGGCAGACTCATTAAGCTCAATTCCAATCCATAAACCTGCGCCGCGAACTTCCTTAACGTACGGCCCTTCAATTTTGCGCAGCTCGCTCAGGAAATAAGCGCCTAATTCCGCCGAACGCTGCGGCAGCTTTTCGTCCAGAAGCACTTCCAGCGCGGCAATCGCCACAGCGCAGCAGAACGGGTTACCGCCAAATGTGCTGCCGTGGTCTCCCGGCGTTAGCACATCCATAATCCAGTCATCGCAAGCGACCGCGCTTAAAGGATAACCGCCGCCAATTGCTTTGCCCATAATGTACATATCCGGCGCTACATTTTCCAAATCACAGGCAAACATTGACCCGGAACGACCCAGGCCGGACTGAATCTCATCGGCAATCAACAAGACATTGCGCTCTTTACAGATTTTGGCTGCCTCAGCTAAAAAACCTTTGGGCGGCACAATAATACCGGCTTCACCTTGAATCGGCTCTATTAGGAAACCTACCGTGCAATCATCAATCGCTTCTTTCAAGGCATTAATATTACCATACGGAATAATTTGAAAACCCGGCGTAAACGGCCCAAAACCATCCCGATATTGCTCTTCGGTCGAAAAGCTGACAATTGTAGTTGTGCGCCCATGAAAGTTGTTTTCACAGGCAATAATTTTAGCCTTATCTTTGGGGACGCCTTTTTTCTTGTAACCCCATTTACGGGCAATTTTAACCGCGGATTCAACCGCTTCGGCGCCGGTATTCATCAATAAAACTTTCTCTTTTTTGGTAATATCGGCAATCATCTTCACGAGATCGGCCATTGGGCTATTCAAAAAAGCGCGTGAAGTCACCGTTACGCCCGTGGCAATTTGCCTGAGCGCGGCGCTAACTAAACGCGGATGATTATAGCCCTGATTCAGCGCGCTGTACGAAGCCAGACAATCCAAATACCGATGCGCCTCCGATCGGCCCGGTTCTGTCCAAACCCAACAACCCTGCGCCTCCACAATATTGACTGGTAGCGGATGATAGTTTCGGGCGGCGTATTTATCCATAAGTTGTTGGACACGATTGAGTTCACTCATTGTCATTCTCCTTTTCAATAAACGGTTGGTTAACGGGCACAAAAAAGGCGCGGTTGGCCGACGTCTCCAAAACGTCTTTCAACAGCGCCGAAATTTATACGATTTGCCTTGTGTTTGGCAAGATGAATTTTTAAAAATCTTCCGAATGGGTCCTGCCGGACTCTTACTGCACACCGGTTGGGGTTAAAATATAAGTTGTTCCTGCTTGATTAAGTAGAATTGAGTTCGCGCCAAAACCGGTAATCGTATAGGGCGCGTTATCATAAGAATTATGATTGTAGCCGACTTCACCCGGACTTACCGCCACACCCCCCACAAAAGCCGATGCGGATGTGTTAAAAGGATTGGTAATTCCCTGTATGCTCAAAACCTGAGTCAAATTAATCAGCGTCTCAGCCGGATACAAGCCGGCAGTATCTACGGCATAGTCTTCTACAGCTAATTGCACGGTGTGCATATTGGCTTTAACCGAGCCTTCCTTGGCCCGATTCATCATATTGTAGAAATTGGCAATAGCAATTGCCGCTAATATCCCAATAATTGTAACTACGGCCATCAATTCAATGAGTGTAAACCCATTTTTTGCTTTCATGTGAAAATACCCCCTCTTTTCATATTCGGGATTACATGGTAGTCTCAGAATTGTAGCAAAAAATATGCCCGAAATCATTTGAAACCTTCAACTTGCTCTAAAGTGGTATACAATATAGCAAGTTGTTATTGCTTTAGTACGGGCAAAAGCAGCAACTTCGTGATACCACCCTGCCGAATTCGTACTTTGCAGTCTGCAATTTGTCGATAAACGTGCAGAATGCTTGCCACCTTATTTCGTCCAATAATCTTTAATTGTGGCTTCTACATCTACCGGAACCGCTTTAATAAAAACCTCGCCGGCTCTTTTCATCTCATACTCAACGATTTTCAAAACTTGCTCGGCGATTTCTTCAGCGCAATCTACGACAATTTCATCATGCACCGTGTTAACGATCTTAATATCTAATTTCTCGCGCTTAAAAGCTTCGCGCAGCCAGATAAGGGCCAGCTTGGTCATATCGGCGTTCGTGCCCTGGATCGGTGTGTTTTTGGCTTTGCGCTCAATCGCGCCCACTTGTTGACGGTACTCGCGGCGCTTTTCCTGAAACTCATCTTCGTCTCGAAACTCTTCGCGCTTGGGAAAAATCGGACGCTTTTTTTGATTATCTTCGCTGCCGTTGCCGTTACTACCGTTCTTGTCATCCTTAAAATAATAACGCTTACGCCCGCCCATCGTCCGTGAATAGCCCATTTTCACACCTTCATCGGCGCTGGCATCCAAGTATGCTTTAATAGACGGATAAGTCTTAAAATACTGTTCAAGCAATTGCTCGGCTTCGTGGACATTTTCTTCCTCGCTTTTGGACTCATCGCCGGTAATCAGCGACAGACCCTGCGCACCCATGCCGTAAGCCAACCCGAAGTTAATACCCTTAGCCGCTTTACGCAAATGCTTGTTATTATCCTTATCCACTGTAACTTTAAACATGGTTGAAGCGACAATGGCATGAAGATCGCCGCCTTCGTTAAAAGTCTTGACAAAAACCGGATCGCGGCTGCCTTCGGCAATAATTCGCAACTCGCAGCCACTATAGTCAGAGGTCACCATCTTGCGCCCCGGACCGGCGATGAACGAGTTGCGGAAATCCGAACCCGCTTTGATGTTTTGCAGATTAGGATTCGTGCAGGAAACCCGCCCGCTTTCTGCGCCAAGCTGCTTAAAATCCGGATGAATACGCCCCGTTTTTTCATGAATATGTTTTAAAAAACCTTCGCCATACGTGGACATTACTTTTTGGTGTTCCCGATACTTCAAGATAAGCGCTTTGACCGGGTGATTGATTCCGGAAATCGATTCCTTACTTACGTTTTCCAGCTTCTCTTCAATCTCCTTATCACTCATTTTAGTGTCCCGTTTGAGCAACCGGCGCAAGACGTCTTTGAGCTGCAAGTCACTGTCATAATTAATACTGACAAAGCCAAAAAGATCTTCGGTCGTAACAAAGTCCCGGAATACCTCATCTAACTTTTTCTTATAGGCATCACGTTCTATTTCCGCTTTTTGGATAAGGCCCTTCCACCGTTCCACATCAATCAACACACCGTTGTACTCAATATCGGAAAAAGCCGCGATGACTTGACACTCCAATTTTACGGTGAATTCCAGCTCTTCCTCCACCACGCGCGGGATTTGCTTCTCCAAAATCATGAGCGGATATATCACGTCATTGGCGGCGTAGATCAGTTGCTTTTCGGAAAATTCGCCCTTATGGCCGATAAAGGACGTTTGCTCTTCCTTGCTGATTTCGATCTGGCAATAGCGTTGCATCATGTCTTTCAAGCCATAGCCGGAATGCCGCAGACCGTTTTCCAGCACCATTTCGATGATCATGGTGTCAATCATGTTCTCTAAGCAGATATTAAAATTGCTGCGGATAAATTTATAGTCAAAATTAGCATTGTGCAAGACTTTGGGCTTTAGCGGGTTCTCCAACAACTCGCGCAGCGGTTCTATGGCCGCCGAGCGGGTGTCAATCAAAAACTGCTCGTCGCGATCACCGATTTGCAGCAAAATAACCTTGTCGATAAAGCAATCCAGGCCCGTTGTTTCGGTATCGACCGTCAGAATCGGCTTTTGGTTCAGGACGGGCAAAATTGCGGCCACTTCTTCGGTTGTGCGCAGGTATTTGTAATTCAAAGCCATTAGACGTTTTCCCTCAAAATTTCTTGTAAGAGTTGATAGTGATTCAGGGGCTGCGACGAAAAAAGCCAGTCAAGTTTGAACCAGAATCCCGACAGCGCAATGGAGCGGAAAATGTTATCGTCGGTGTCGACTTGAACAAAGTAGCCGTCCGTCCATTCATACAGCTCATACAGTTCGGCAGACTTATAGCGCGGATCAATCAGCCAGTATTCTTTGACGCCCGATTTTTCGTAATATTGAAATTTTTTAACGCGATCATCAATCCGCGAGCTCTTGGAAACAATTTCCACCACGACATCCGGTGCGCCAAGAATCTCATATTCTTTGATGATGTCAGATCGTTGTTCAGCAACAAACACAATGTCCGGCTCGTAACCGTTTTTGTTGTCAATTTTGACTAGACTGCGTGAGCCGAGGACTTCGCCTAAACTTTTGGCAGTCGCATAACCGTTCATAAGAAACGCCAAAAGCATAAAAATTCGTTCGTGCTCGGAACTTGGCGGCGTTTTCAATTTCATCACTCCTTCGATTAAATCGCCCTTTTCACTTTCCTTAATACGCGCTTTAAACGTCTCATAATCCAGTGTCAGCTCGGTGGATGGAGCGGGTGTTTTTTTGCGAGATTTAAGCACAGCGGATGCAGTGGCCATAAGTTTTTCCTTTCTAAACAAGAGCGGTGCGCTTTGCAGTTTCCGGCGTCGACGCGGTCACCTGCCCGGTCTCGTTCCAATCCGCTTCGGCTTTGGGCTTGACATAACTCATGGCGTGCTCGGACAAAGCGGTGATGGACAGGCTGGGATTGACGCCAAGGTTAGCCCCGATCATGCTGCCGTCACAAATATACATATTTTTGTAATTGAAAACGCGGTTTTGGCTGTCGATCACGCCATCTTCCGGCGAAGCGCCCATGGCTGCCCCGCCCAAAATATGCGCTGTCGTCGGCACGTCAAAGAAAATTTCGGTCAGCGAAGTCAGCGGCGTGCCGTTAAACTGCTTGCCCATCTTTTCGGCAAATGTAATTGCTTGGGGAATAAAGGTGTGAATATCAGCCGAGCCATCATTTTCTGTTTCCAACCGTTTGCGAAATAACGTCAAAAACGACCGCTTCCAGCGCATTTGAAAGTGGCCATGTAACGGCTGCATCACCAGCAAAATAACCGTTTTTTTGGCAAAGCCAAACGGATTGAGCATCTTCAAAAACGTAGGCGGATGCCGAAAAATCGTGCCCAACCAGCTCAACGGGCGCGTCAGGCCGGCCTTGCCCTTGGTCAGCACCGTACTGAGCGGGCCGAGAGCGTCCGAGCCTTCCGAGTAGCGCACCGCCTCGATGTGCGTGTCCCCATCAATATAGATACCGGAGCCGATAGCCACGCCCTTGCTGACATTCACGTCGTCATGCATCCGCACACCGATGATGGACTCGGAATTGGTGCGGACGAAATCGCCCAGGCTGGCGCTGATATTGGGCAGCGAGCCTTTTTCCTTGCACTCGGCCAACAGTCGCACCGTGCCCAGCACGCCGCCGGAAAAAACGACCCCGCGACAGCGAAAAACCTGCCGCTTTTTGCCAAACCAGGCTGTCGAGCGTTCGGTATGGATTTCGTAGCCGTCGCGGCCATCGGCATGCCCGTTGAGGGGAATGACATCGGTGACTTTGGTTTCGGCCAGGATTTTCGCGCCCTGCTTTTCCGCAAAGTACAAATAGTTTTTGTCCATTGTATTCTTGGCCCCGTGCCGACAGCCGACCATGCAGCCGCCGCAGTAGATGCAGCCGGTGCGCTCCGGGCCTGCGCCGCCAAAGTAGGGATCGGGCACGGTCTTGCCCGGCTCGCCAAAGTAGACGCTGACGTTGGTGGGATAGAACGTGTCACCAAACCCTTGCGCTTTGGCGGCGTCCCGCAGCAGGTGATCGGCTTTGTTAAAGTGCGGATTTTGGATTACACCACGCATTTTTTTGGCCAGATCGAAGAATTTGGGCATGATTGACCGCCAATCCTTCAAATCCTTCCATTTGGGATCGTCCCACACGCGCTCCGGCGGCTCCAGCGTCGTGCTGGCGTAGACCAAAGAGCCGCCGCCCACGCCCACGCCGCTCAGCACAAAGACATGCCGGAACAGGGTCATGCGGAAAAAGCCGTGCAGCTTGAGCGCCGGCAGCCAAAAATACTTGCGCAGGTTCCAATTGGTTTGGGGGAAATCTTTGGCCGTGTAGCGTTTGCCCATTTCCAGCACGGCCACGCTGTAGCCTTTTTCGGTCAGCCGATGGGCGGCGACGCTGCCGCCAAAGCCGGAACCGATGACGATGAAGTCGTAATCGTAAACAGTATTCATATAAACCTTCTTGGTCAAAAATGTATGGCGGATGATTTAGGCCGCTTGCGCTCGTTCGGACAACCAGATATTGATCAGCGTCTCCGGTTGCAAGCCGCGTTGACGAGATTGCAGTTCGATCCGGGCATAAACATCGGGATCAACCGTCACGCGATGACGGCGTTTGGCCCGCACTTCAAAATGAACTTCGCGGGTTTGATCCCAATAATCGGCCAGACTATGCGTGTCCCAAAATTCACCGATTTCTTCCGGGGTTGTGGCTTGTGAAATGCTGGTTTTGCGTGGATTAGCTTTTCTTCTCATCATAACGGCGCTCCTTTTCGACAAACCGGAGTGCAAAGCGGTAGCTTTGCTTAGCCAAATCGCAAAGCTACCGCTTTGCACTCCGCGTCGGCGCGGCAAATTAAAATTTGCTACTCCGGCTGGACGGCCTCGCATTCCGCCAATGTTTCTTGCGCCGCGGCCAAATACGGCGAGCGGAGTTCGGTCATGATGGCTATGGCCCGGCAGGCGTTGGGCAGAGCCTCTGCCGGACGGCCCTGATGCAGTATGGCTTTTGCCAGACGATGGCTTTCACGAGCAATCTCTTCTTTCCGATTAATTTTTTGGGCTAAAGCCAAAGCTTCAGTAGACAATTGTTCTGCCTCAGCATACTGTTGCCGATCAAAAGCAACTTGGGCTAAACAGCCTACACAAATTGTCACACCCTCTATATTATTGACTTTTTTGTTGATATACAGAGCTTCGCGGTAATCCTGCTCGGCACCGTTATAATCACCATATTCCCGCTTAACACCGGCCAAATCACTTAGAGCGATAGCCATGTTTTTGTTTTCAGGTGAAATACCGTAATACAGCTTATACATTTCCTGAAAAGTGGCGAGAGCAGCTGGATAGTTTTTTTCCAATTTATGACCGATACCACGTAGTCGGAGAACAATTCCTTTCTGTTGGGCACTAATTTTGATCCGCTTCCAGTAGCTTTCTACCCGAGTTGCTGTGACCAACACCTCCGCCGCCTGACCACGCATAGCTTGCAAAAAACCTGTTTGAGAAGCTCGCCAACCGGCGTTGTCAAAGTCGTGCACCACTACAGCCCTCTCCTCTGCTTGCAGACTTAAAATTAGTCGTTCATCCCAATGGCCGAAAAATTCCAGAAATTTTCCAACTGCTCGACACCAATGCTGTAAATTGTAATTCTTGCCCTGCACCAACAAGGGCATAGCTGCTCTTAAGGTCGGCCATTCGGCCTCCAGCACGGGAAAGCGCTCGTATTTATCATAACCGTTTTCTAAGGCTAAGGCGTAGGCGCGGTCAGCCAAACGGTCGCCAGTGTCCTTCACCACCTCGGCCCGCTTGCGGCGCAGGAACACGGCGGCCAAAGGCGGCAGCATAAAGCGGCGTTCTTCCGGGTCGCTCAGCAGCAGGGCCCGGTCGGCCAAATCCTCCAGGGCAGTGCGGGCCTGGGGCTCGGCCAATCCGCCCAGGTCGGCCAGCCACTTGACCTCGGCCGGTTGGGTAAAAAAAGTCAGGGCAATCAAAACTTTTAGCTCGCTGTCGCTAAAGGTGTCCAGCAAATCGCCAAAGATGTATTCCAGCGGGTCGTTGTCCGGCGGCGCGGCTTTTAAAAAGGCGCAGGCTTCGGCCACCGTGCGGCAATGGCCGCGGCCCAACTGCCCGGCCGTCCACTTGAGCAGCAGCGGGTTGCCATGGGTCATTTCGTACAGGTTGCGGCGCTCGTCTTCGCCCACGCGGGCCAGGTTGGGGTTGTTTTTGGCCAATTCGGCTATCAGGTTCAGAGCGTCGTCTGTCGTCAGGCGATCCAGGCGCACCACGCGGGCGTCAATATCGGTCCGCCGCCGGCTGGTCACAATGGCCTTGCAGGCGGCCGGCAGCCGGGACAAAAACTGGAACAGGCGCAGGCGCTCCTTTTCATCAAAGGTCTCCAAATTGTCAATGATGAGCAGGACGCGCCGGTCGCTCAGGCGGCGCTGCACGGCTTTGGCCCGGTCGTTGGGCGGCATTTTTTCGATGTCGGCGTCGCCCAACTCGCGGGCCAGTTCGGTCAGCAGGGCCATGTAGTTGGGCAGCATATAATCTTCCAGCGCAACTTCGCCGGCCGGGGTCAGCTCGCGCACTTTGGCGGACAGGAAAATCTTGCGCTCAAAATGCTCGGCCGGGGCCACGTATCCGGCGCGCACAGCCAGGGCGGTCTTGCCAATACCGCCCGGCCCGTCAATCAGCGCGCCCCAGGTGCGGGCCTGCGGGGCGATGGCGTCGGCAATAATCTGCAATTCCTTTTCCCGTCCCACAAAATACGCCTGGTTGGGCAAATTGGACCGAAACGCCGACGCTGTGCCGTTGGGCGAATTGGCGGACGCGCTTAATTGCGCTTCCAGCTTTTTAATCTCGGCCTCGACTTCCTCAATCTGGTTGTCGAGTTTAAATTTGGTGGCCGCGTCGTTTTCGATGGCGCGGGCGCGGCGGAGCTTGCTTTGTTTGGTGATGAGCAAGTCCAGTTCGTCTTCTAACACTTGTCGTTGGTTTTGCGGCATGACGTTTTCTCCAAATCGGAGTTGCAAATTTCAATTTGCCAAAAGTCTAAATTTAGTCGGCACGCTTCAAGTTAGCGGCCAATTTGCCGGCTGTCAACCGTCTTTTATATAAAATTATATCCAAACATTTGCGTTATCCGCGAGAATCTTAACCGCAAAGCTCATAAAGTTTATCGCAGAGTTTCACGGAGTTTTCTTTTCTTTGCGTAACGCTGCGTAAGACGCTGCGAACTTTACGGTTAAAAAAATTGTGCCGTTGACCGCACGATGAGACACCGAAAAGTCGGTAAACAGAGTGGTAGTACAGTGTGGCAGAAGTCTTTGCGGACTTATTTTAACAGGAATTCGGTATAAGAAAGAATCTATAACCGCTTATTTTTATTGATGATACGCTTTATTCTTTCTTACAAACAATTCCTGTCTATAACTCCGTAAAGACTTCTGCCATGCTGTAGTAGTCTTTTGTGACTTGAGTACATTTCACACAAATGCGAGTTGACAAACGGGAGATGTCACGCTAATTTGCGTATGGATATGATGAGATATACGAGGGCTTTTCAGAATCAGGAGTGTCTAAATTGACGCGAACAACTTTGACGGCGTTTTTTTTGCTTATTTTTGTTACGAACGTGTTTGGGAAGGCCGAGCAGCCCGGCACGTTGAGTGGCTTTGTGTACGATGCGGCGAATGGCGAAGCATTGATCGGAGCCAATATCCGTTTAGCGGGTACACAGTTAGGCGGAAGCGCTAATTTAAGCGGCTATTATGTTATTCCAAAAATTCCGGCGGGCAACTATGTTGTTATCTGTAACTACATTGGCTACCAACAGCTCCGTAAAACAATTCAAATCAGTCCGGACAAATCCCGCAAGCTGAATTTTCATCTGCAAGAAGAGGCTTTACAAAGTCAGGCGGTGACGATTACGGCGGACTCGGCGCGGGTGAGTGAGAAGTTGTTTGACAAGGATATTTCCAAAATCGAGCTGACCGGGCGGCAAATCAACCGCATTCCGCAGGTAGCTGAGGCTGACTTGCTGCGGTCGTTGCAGACGTTGCCCGGGGTGGTGGCGGTCTCGGACTTTTCGACGGCGCTGTATATTCGCGGTGGCACGCCGGATCAAAATCTCTATTTGATCGACGGAACGGATGTCTACAATCCGGAGCATGCGTTCGGCCTCTTTTCGACCTTCAACACCGACGCCATCAAGCATGTAGAGCTATCCAAAGGCGGCTTTCCGGCCAATTACGGCGGGCGGCTGTCGTCCATTTTGGATGTCACTAATCTGGACGGCAACCGCGAGCGGTTTGAAGGCACAGCCTCCGTCAGCCTGCTGTCGGCCAAGACAACGCTGCAGCTGCCGTTGGGCCACTTTGGCTCATTGTCGGGCTCGATCCGCCGCACCTATTTTGATGAGACGGCGGCCAAATTTATTGACGACATTCCCGATTATTATTTTTACGACGGTAATTTAAAAGCTTTTCTGGATATTAATGACCGCAATAAAGTGACGGTCAGCACGTATGGCGGGCGGGATTTTCTTGACCTGCGCTTTCGACCGGATTTTGAAGACAAAGTCGGCTTTCGCTATGATTGGGGCAATACCACCGGCAGTGTGCGCTGGACCCATATTTTTATGCCGCAGCTTTTTGCTAATTTTTGGCTGACCGGCAGTCGTTTTTCGTCTAACTTTAAATTTATCGGCACATCGTTCAAAGTCGAAGAGCGCAACTATGTTTCCGATATGACGCTGAAAGGTCAGTTGGAATACAGCCCGTCGCAGCAATGGCAGAGCAAATTCGGCTTTGAACAAAAGACCCTGCGTGTGACCTGGCGGCAGGAATTTCCCAACGGTCTGGTCGATGTGGATACGAAGGCGCAGCACTATGTCGGCTATTTGACGACGCTCTGGCGGCCGTCTATTTTTTTGGAAATCGAAGGCGGATTGCGCTATAACTACTTTGACTCGGCCAAGAATTTCAGCAACCTGTCGCCGCGGCTCTCGGTCAAATACCGGCTGAGCGATACGATGAACCTGAAGGCCTCGTCCGGCATGTATACGCAATATCTGCATCGTCTGCCGAGGTCTTTTATCTCGGCCATTTGGGCCATGTCCGATAATTATCAGCGCGAGTCGAGTTCTTACCATTATATTTTGGGTTATCAGCAGGAGATTGCCGATACGTATCAACTGGAAATTGAAGGCTACTACAAGAGTTACGCCGATCTCTCCTCTTTTAATCAAACCTTCCTGACCGAGGTCGGCGCGGACGATTTCAGCGCCGATGGCAACCCCATCTATCACGAGACCCGCGGTTTATTCAACCACGGCGACGGATCGTCCAAAGGGTTGGAAATTTTATTGCGCAAAGATACCGGCCCGTTAACGGGCTGGCTGGGCTACACGCTGTCCCAAACCCAATACGAGTTTGTCAAAATCAATCAGGGTGACGAATTTTCGCCAACACATGACCGTCTTTCGACAATTAATTGGGTTGGCAATATGGATATCCGGAACTTCAAGCGCGTGATAAAAAATAAACCGCAGCACACGGATAAAAACACCTGGACCCTGGGCTTTAGCTTTGTTTACAGCAGCGGCCAACCGCTGACCGTGCCCGGCTCGGCCTACCTGATCAGCGCCAACCCCGATCAACCGGTGGATTATACCGAATTATACCCCGGTCGGATCAATAATTTTCGTCTGCCGCCCTACGCCCGTCTGGATTTGAGCTTAACCTGGAAGCGTCAGTTCGCCCATTGGTCCATGGCGCCATATTTACAGATTTTTAATGCCGGCAACCGCAAAAATATTTGGTTTATTCAATATGACTACCAGAACGGCCAAAGCGATGTCAGCACACAGAGTATGTTTCCATTTTTGCCGACTATCGGTGTCAACTTTGAATTTTAAGACCCGGAATAGAACGCGGATTTAACTGAAATCGCACGGATTTTTACGGATAAAAGCAAAAGCAGATTTTGTTTTATCATAACTATTCTGGTAGCCACGAATGGCACGAATTTTCACGAATCAAACGAATAAAAACAAAAATGTTTTGGTTTTGGACGGTTTTTTTGAAAGGTCACCTTACCTGAATAATTCATAAACGCAAGAGTCGCAAAGGGCGAAACAGACGCAATCGCTATATATTATTGAAGATATGGGATTTGCGCTGCAAGGCGTCAATTGTCCTTCGTTATCAAACCTAAAAGCGGCGTAACTTGCGCCTTTTGCGTCTATTGCGCCTTTTGCGATAAAGTTTATGAATAATCCAGGCTTAAAATTCAATATTTTTTTATTTGTGTTTATTCGTGTTCATTCGTGGCTGAATATGAATAGTTATGTTTTATCAACGCCGCTTTTCTCCGCGTTAAAAATTTCAAGTTTGGGAGACTTTCATGCGCATCCGACCGATTCATTTTATTTTATGGCTGGCATTGCTGCAAACATCGTGCGGCGGCGGCAATGTCGAAATCGACGCCGGTGACTACACGCCCAAAATCGTCGTGGAAGGCTTTCTGACGCCCGGCCAGCCGGTTAAAAATATCCGGATTACGCGTAATTTTTGGGTTGATCAGGACATCAGCCATTTTTCGCTGCTGCTGCCGGATGCCAATGTGCGATTGACCGATCTGCAAAGCAATCGACCGTTTCCCTTAGTTTTTAATGATGACGTGGATATGTTTGAATATACCGGTGTGGATCTGCAAATTCAGCCGGAGTCCGAATACCGTTTAGAGATTACGGCCCAAATTGATGGGCAGCGCTTGCAAACTCAGACGACGACACGAACGCCGGGTCTGGGTTTTCGCGTTGCCGGACAGAACTACGAGCGCCTGATGTACCGAGAACGTGAGGAGAACGGGCAATTGACGCATTTTAAGTTCATGATCGAACGGTCTCCCGGCACAAGTTTTTATGCTGTTTCGATGACTTCATTGGCTGCGGATTCGATTCAGCTTAAATCCGGCAATACGGCGCAAATTGAAGCAGACCTCCAGCGCATTTTTATCTTTGATAATGCTTTTTTTGATCTGGAAATGGCGGACTTGGTTGACGATCTGGATGATTATCGGTATCGTTCGACCTGGATTCAAGATACGCCGGTCACGCCCGGTCAGTCAACCATTGATGTTTTTTGGTTTGACACCTGGTTTTACGGCGCATATCGGGTGATTATTTATGCCGCCGACGATAATTACAAGCAGTTTTTACAAACGTATAAGGATGTGCAGGAACCGGATGGGAACTTCCACGAACCGGCCTTTAGTTTTGACGGCGACGGTATTGGTGTCTTTGGGGCCGTCATTGCGGATACCGCTTACTTTGAAGTTTTACGTCCGACTTTTTAGCCTGACCCGCGAGTAATTGCCGAATTCCACGCCTCCTGAAAAATTCAAAGACCTGCCACAAAGGCACGAAAACACTAAGTTCCACGAAGATTATTCAAAAAGTGTACTAGTCAACAACCTTTGATACACTTTGTAGCGCGACTCTCCTGAGTCGCGGGCTTGCGAGACAGGAGTCTCGCGCTACAGGCTTAACCAAAAAGTGTTCTAAAGGTTGTTGACTAGTACAAGATTATTCAAAAAGCTGAATTTTTGCTGGCTTTGTCGCTAAAAGTAGTCATAACATATTTTAATTTAATACCATAGTTTCGTGAGCCTTTGGCCTTGGTGACTTCGTGGCTGATGAATAATTCAGGGCCTAAACAAAGTATGGATTTCCCGAAAAAATGTTGTATTTTATGCGGACATAACCTTACCCTGACTTTCATTAGCCACATACTCACAGCGATACCCGGATTTTGTTGAAAGGACTGCCCTTGGATAGCGACATTAAAAAACTTTCCCGTAACGACGCCTGCTGGTGCGGTAGCGGCAAAAAATACAAACATTGCCATTTAAATGCAGATCAGAAGCAGGTCGGCAGCTTCCGTCGAACCGCTGATCATCGCAAAGTGCATCCCACCAACAAAGCGATTCCCATCAAAACGCCGGATCAATTGGCAGGAATTCGCCGGGCCTGCGCCTTAGTCAAAAATACATTTGAGATGTTGGAAGATCGGATTAAAGCGGGCATTACCACCAATCAGATTGAAAAATGGGTGATCGACTTTACGCTGGAACACGGCGCGGTATCCGGCACCATGGGTTACAGGGGCTTTCCCAAAAGCATTTGCACCTCAATCAACAGTGTAATCTGCCACGGCATACCGGACGACCGCCCCTTGCAAAACGGAGATATTGTCAATGTGGATATTACCTCCGTTTTGCGCGGCTTTTATGGTGACGCCAGCCGCATGTATTTGATTGGCGAGGTCAATGGACTGGCCCGGCAACTGGTCGAGGATACTAAAAAGTGTCTGGAAATCGGAATTGAGCAGGTTCGGCCTTTCAATACGATCGGCGATATTGGCTTTGTGATTCAAAAGTATGCCGAGGACCGGGGCTATTCTGTTGTGCGGGATTACGCGGGTCATGGCGTGGGTCTGGCATTTCATGAAGAACCTTCCGTTAATCATTATGCCGAACAGCGCAAAACCGGCCCCATCATGGTGCCCGGCATGACTTTTACCATTGAACCCATGATTAATGCCGGCAAACCGGAGTGCCGGGTTTTAGAGGATAACTGGACGGCGGTAACGGCTGATGGCTCTTTGTCCGCCCAATGGGAACATACGGTTTTAGTGACGGATAACGGCGTCGAAATTTTAACCGCGTAATGTCCAACCTCCAATCCTGGAAAAATAGCTGTGAAGTGAACGGCCATCCTAAGCAAAACCGAAGAATACCATCATACTTCGACGCATCTCCGTCGCTTTCCTCGCCGCAACCCATTCAAAGCGTTATCTGATCTGATACCGTCAGACCAATGCCCGAAAAAAGCCATACTGCCATGAAAGAAGATCGCCTCAAAATTTTGAAACAGGCGCCGTTTTTTAGTGCGCTGTCTTTTCGGGCCCTGGAAATTATCCATGAACAGGGGATTGAGCAGACTTTTGCCAAAAATGAGTATATCTACTTTGAGGAGGATCGCTCATACGCCGTTTATATTGTGCTTGTCGGCCGGGTTAAGCTGGTCAAGCATCTGGCGGACGGTAAGAATGTGATTATCGGGATGGTCACGATGGGCGAGATGTTCGGCGAATCGGCTATTTTTGATCGCAAGCCTTATCCGGCCTCGGCCCAGGCCATGGAAAAAACAATCGTGTTAAGCATCAAGCGCGCCGACTTCTACATCATGATGCTGAGTAATCCGGATATTGCGATTAAACTGATTGGCGAGTTGGGCGGACGGCTGCGCGAGTCGTATGACCTGATTCAAAACCTGGCCGCGCCTAATGTGGAAAAGCGCATTGCCGCCCTGCTGGTTAAGCTGGCGCAAAAGTTGGGCAAGCCCACATCCGCCGGCGTCAAACTGGAGTTTGACCTGACCCGGCAGGATATTGCCGATATGACCGGCACCACCATGGAAACCGCGATTCGCACCCTCAGCAAGTTTAAAAAGAATGGCTGGGTCGTCACCCAGCAAAAGCGCATTTTGATTCAGAATTTAGCGGCGTTGGAAGACATTTTGTAGCGTCAAAACAGCGTCTATCATTTAACCGGAGAGGCCACAAGCCGATGAAAGCTCAATTCTTATACCTGTTGCGCTTAAATCCCGCCTTGCACGACGAAGCCAATTGGACGGACGACCACCGCGCTACCATCGAGCGACATTTTGCCTACCTTCAGGACAAGTTGAAAACGGGTGAACTTATCCTCGCCGGGCGCACGACGACCGATAACCCCACAACCTTTGGCATTGTCATTTTTGAGGCGGACGACGAAGCGGCAGCGCGGCGGTTTATGGAAGCCGATCCGGCAGTCATCGCCGGCGTGATGACGGCGGAGTTGTTCCCGTATCGGGTAGCGCTGCTGCGGGCATAAGCCGTATGATGAAATTCATATATGCCGCCACGCCCGCTTTTCAGACAACTATACGGTGCAAGACGATTCAACCGATGCGGACTGTTGCGGACAGGTTCGGGCCAGTTCCTCCGCCCGGCGCTTGTACTCGATATTGGGCGTTTTGGCCCACAACGCCTGATACATGGCCAGCGCGGTTTGGCCGTGCGCCGTTAGATTTTCCAAATCTTTGAGATTTGGAAAATCTTGGCCTAAACGCCACAGTTCGTAGTGCAGGGCGGCTTGCAGCGGTTCGCGCCATTTTTCCGGGAGCAGGGCGGTGAGTTGGACCAGGGCCGAGGCCGGGTCGCCGTCCGCGGCGGTGAGTTTGGCTTGCAGGACTTTGCTGCGGAAGATGTACGATGGGACTTTGATCCGGTCGGCCAATTCACGCGCTTCGGCGATGAGCGGACGGGCTTCGCTCCAGCGACTTAGGACGAGCAAAGATGTTGCATAGTCAAGCAGGGTCATGCCGCCGCCGGATTCGCCGTCACCGGACAGGGTTTTGCAGAGGTCGAAGTCGGCGAGTTTGATTGTGCCGGTCAAACCTTGCGAAGGCTTTTTTTGATCCATTTCGGAATCGTGCACTGAAGCTTTCGCAAGGTTATTCGTCAGCAAAATATTATCCCCGGTCAAACCTTGCGAAGGTTTTTTTTGATCCATTTCGGAATTGTGCTCTGAAGCCTTCGCAAGGTTATTCATCAGCAAGATGTTTTCCGGCTTCAAATCGCGATGAATAATGCGCTGGCCGTGCAGAAAATCGAGCGTGCGGCAAATCTCGCCGATCGCGGGCAAGATGCGGCTGAGCGGCTGGTCTTTGAGCGCGGTCAGGGATTGGCCGTCAATGTAATCCATGACAAAGCCGGGGCCGCCCTGTTCAGCGGTCAGCCATTCGCGCATGGCCACGCAGCCGGGATGGTTGATTTGCCGGGCGGCATTGAAGCCGCGCCGGATCAGGTGCAGTTGCTCCGTGCGGGCGATGTGCTTGAAGGCGGCAATGTCGCCGGTCTGTTCATGCCGCACCTTGTAAACAATGCCAAAGCCGCCGCGACCGAGTTCGGTCAAGACTTGCCAGGGGCCGAAAGATGGGGTCATTCGTTATCCTTGATAAACGGAGTCGCAAAATTTATTTTGCAAGCCAGGTTAAAATGAGTTTCTCGCCAGCGGGCGTACCCGGATTTTATCGGACTCTACCGTGATAAAAAGCACGGTCAACTGCTCCCGATAACGGGCCAGCAGTTGAAGCACTAACGGCGCTTTTTCATGTCGATCCCGCGGGTTTATTCGCAGCAAAATAACCCCATGCGCCGGTAATTTGAGGCGATAAACCAGTTCTCCGAAATCTTTGTCTTCCGTAATCAAGACCCGACCGGTTTTGTACGCAAAATCCAGCACGGCATTATCCATAAAGCCGGCCATTGTTTCCGGGACAAATACGACATCGTGTCCATTCGCGCGCAAAGCCGCCACAACGTCACTATCGCAGCATTCATCCGCCAAAAATTTCATGCGGCCTCCGCTGCCATCTGCGAAACAAGAAAAATTTCTTCGTCCGCCATCATGTCAGCGGCAAAATTGACGGCGGCTTGAATATCCGCCGCGCGCAAATGCGGATGGTCTTTGAGGATTTCGGCCTCGCTCATACCGGCGCCCAATTTGCGCAAAATATGCTCGACGGTCAGACGTGTGCCTTTGATGACCGGCTTGCCGAACATGATTTTCGGATTAATTTCGATGCGGTCGTGTGGCATGGCTTGTCCTTTCATAGCGCTGCAAAGAATGTCATGGCTTTTTATATTGCGAAAAGTAAGGATAAATTATGACAAGGCGGGCGTTGGGGCAAGAAGAAAGACAACGATGCGGGGGATTTACAAAAACAGACGGCAAAAGGATTCGGCATCCTGAATTTGAAACGATGGATTTTGGAGCCGATTTCAAAGATTACGGGTGTTCGATAATGGCAGCGATGGCAAAGGCAATTTCGTCTAAAAATGCCTTTGGAACGAAACCCAGTTTGTGCATAAACCGTTCGGTGTCCACGCCCCGAATTTGTAAAGCGTCAACAACCGAGGGTTTGGAGAGTCCGTTATCCGGGTCGGGATCCAATTTGATGTGCCAAAGATTCTGGGCGTAGCGGCTTTGCCAGGACGTGATCGGGGCGATTAGCTTGACCGGCAAAATGCCGACCGCATCGGAACTGATGACGATGGACGGGCGCGTCTTCTTGAGCTCCGCCCCAATGGTCGGGTCGAAATTGACGAACCAGACCTCACCGCGTTTGGGTTCAATATTCGACAAGATCGCCCCCCTGATAGTCAATTCGTTCCGTATCTTGCCGATAATGCTCTTGCAGCATTTGGGCCTGAATGGCCAGCAAGCGTCGGCGTTCGGCCATCGGCAGTTTTAAAAAGTCCCGCCGGCTGGGGAATTGCGGCGTTGTTTTGACTTTAACTTTGGCGGGTTTAAGTTTAGCATCCGTTGCGATCATATTGAACCTCCCTTATCGTTGGGATGGAGTTAATCAATCTGCACACTACAAGTCTAACAAATTGTTATCGTTCTGTCAAACAAAAAAGCCGCCCCCCGACTGAGTGGAGGCGGCCCTGATAAACCTAACAGGTCTTGGCGACCTGTTAGGTTTGGCTGAAGTTCAGATTACTTGAGCAGCGTCATCTTGCGGGTTTCGCTCTGCCCGTTGACCTCGATGCGGTAGAGGTAGATACCGGTCGGGACTTCTTCGCCGGTTTCGTTACGGGCGTCCCACATGACGCTGTGCTCGCCCGCGTCGGTGTCGCCATTGGCCAACGTCTTGACCAATTGACCCGCTGTGTTGAAGACTTGCAGCTTGACGCGGCTGCTGGTCGGCAAGGTGAAGGCAATGGTGGTGTTGGGGTTGAAGGGGTTGGGGGAGTTTTGGTGCAGTTGGAAGCTGGAAAGTGTCGTTGCTTCTTCTTGCCCATCGTTTTCGACTGATGTCACCTCTGCAGACCCGCCTTCAGGAGCCGTTACGGAGCTAACTCGCGTAATTCTGATTGCATCAAAGCCCAGTTGACGGCGTGGATAACGCTCGCCGGTGTTGTCATTCAAGCGAACATACTGGCCCGTACCAGCGGCAAAGTAGTATGTGCCGATGGGTTGCCAATTGCTTTTACCCGCTTGACTCAGCGCAAAGAAATCCGTTCGACCGGCGTGATTGATTTCGTAACGACCATTTTGGGCGTAAGCGTTTTGGCAGGGAATGTACTGCTCAATTTTGTAATTGCCCGCCGTGCTAAAGTTTAGCTTCCAGATAGCCCAATTAACCGGTTGTACGGCATTTCCCGTCCAAGTATAAAAGTAATCGCTCTCATTCCCACAGCCGACAACCCGAACCCAGTTGCCGACAGGCCCATTGAATTCAACGCAAGCGTTTCGATCATTAACAGAATTAGGTTCATCAAAAACCGTTTGGCCCGTGGCATTAACAAGACAATTTGTCGTCGGGGGCGGGGTGCGTTTAATGAAATGAATCACACGCCCGATTTTATTGGCCGTGGTCGTTTGGCGATGATATTTGTAATCGCTATTGGTATTGTACCACTCGATTGTAACTTGATTACCACTAACAGCGCTGATATAACCCACGTGCCCATTTGCTCCACTCCAACCTGGTGTATTTTCATTCCATTGGGCAATCGCACCGACTTCAGGAATGTTATCAACAACTATACCGTTAGCAATTGCGATATCATCCCAATATTTGGCATGACTCCACTTGCTGCTGTACATCGTATTCCAAAAGGCAAACGGCGCTTGTGTGGGAGACTGTGGATCACCATCGCGGTTCATTCGCCAGGCGACGAAAGAGGTGCAGTTACGGTAGTAAAATCCCCATGGATCCGCATTGTTTGAATTGGCGGTTTTGTAGGGATAATCATCGGTTTGGGCGAAAGCCGACGTGGCCATAGTGGCGATGGCGAGCATTGCCCAGACGAAACTTTTCAGTGTGTGACGCTTGACGTTGGTACTCATTTTCTCCTCCCTGGAGAGATGTGCAATATTGTTGTGAAATGATTCCAGTGTTCCAAAGGGAACGCTTAGTTAGGAACGCAAAAACGGTACCAGCTCATTTTTAAGCGGAAACTGAATTGTAATATCAAGTAATTAAATAAGTTCAGACCACCTGATCCGCCGCCCGGGAATGTCCCGTGCAACAAAAGGATAGCCA